>JAGYID010000063.1 GCA_018606725.1 Acidobacteriota bacterium | reverse complement strand
GGGGCCGCGAGCCGGCACCGGCGGGGGTGCGGCGGCGGTCGTGCCGTTCGGCCGCGTCGTCCCGGGCGGACCGCCCCCCCGCGCCGGCGGCGGCGCCGTCGCGTCGAGGGCGGCGATCAGCTCCTCGACCCCCTTCAAGTCGGTCAGGCGCGCCAGCTTGATCGCCAGCGCCTCGAGGAGATAGCGCGGGTGGGTCGAGTTCTTCAGTCGGAACTCTTCGCGCGTCAGCAGCTCCAGGATGCGCAGGAGCTCGTCTTCGCTGAACGCCCCGGCCTGCGCCTTGAGCGTGGTCATCTCCTCCGGACTGTAGGCGAGGTAGCGGCCGGGATCGGGGACCACCTTGAGGAACAGCAGGTCGCGCCCGTACGCCATCAGGTCCTCGAGGAACGGCACCGGCTGGTACCCCTTCTCGAACAGGACATCGACGATCTCGACCAGCCGGGCGTAGTCCTGCGCCCGCACGGCCCCGTAGAAATCGAAGATGAGATCCCGGTCGATGACCCCCAGGATGGTCAGCGCCTGCTCCTCGGTGACGGCCGCGCCGGAAGCGAAGGCGATCACCTGGTCGAGGGCGCTCTGCGCGTCACGCAGCGATCCCTCGGCGATCCGGCTGACCAGCTCGATGACGCTGTCCGGCACCTGCACCTTCTCGCCCGCCGCGACCATCTTGAGATGAGTCACCATGTCGGCGTGGGCGATCTTCCTGAACTCGAAATGCTGGCAGCGCGACAGGATGGTGACCGGGATCTTGCGATAGTCGGTGGTGGCGAACAGGAAGACCACGTGCGGCGGCGGCTCCTCGAGCGTCTTCAGGAGGGCGTTCCAGGCCTCCGAGGTCAGCATGTGGACCTCGTCGATGATGTAGACCTTGTAGCGGTCGCGCGAAGGCGAGTAGCGCACCGTCTCGCGCAGCTCGCGGATGGCGTCGATGCCGCGGTTGCTGGCGCCGTCGATCTCCAGCACGTCCAGCGAGCGCGACTCGGCAATCTCGAGACAGGACGGACAGGCGTTGCAGGGCCGGGGCGTCGGTCCGGAACCGCAGTTCAGGGCCTTGGCCATCAGGCGGGCGACGGTCGTCTTGCCGACGCCGCGCAGCCCGGAGAACAGGTAGGCGTGATGGATGCGGGCGTGCTCGACGGCGTTGGTGAGAGTGGTGACGATCGGCGCCTGGCCGACCACTTCTTCGAAGGTCTGCGGCCGGTACTTGCGGGCGAGAACCTGGTAGCTCAAGGGCGGGTCAACCTTCCATCATTAATATAAGGATACGGTGACGGGCTGACCCGGCGTCGGGGCCGGACCCCGTTCATCCGCCGGCGAGCCGGCCTGAGGGCCGGTTCAAGGTGACCCGCGGCGCCTGGGAGGTCCACCGTGCGGCTGCTCCCTTCCGGGCCTGACCGGGTTTGGCGGTTCCGCATCGCGCGGGGCTCGAACCGGCCGTCACGCCGGCGCGTCCGCGAATCTGTGCGCTTCGAGCCGGGCGATGGTATTGCATCGGTGCAGGGGTGTCAACGCGAAGGCCGTATCAGGCGAAGCGCCATTGGTGCTAGAGTCGGCGGCAGCGGCGGAGGGCCTTCCCCCTGCAAGTTTCGGTCCCGGCGGTCATGGCGCTCGGCTTCGTCCTCGGGCTGCGGCATGCGCTAGACGCCGACCACATCGCAGCCATCGCCGCGCTGGCGGGGGCGCACGAAGCGGGCAGTCGGGACGAAGCGGGCAGTCGGGACGAAGCGGGCGAGGCGGCGACGACGCGCGCCGGCTTGCGCCGTTCGGTGTGGAACGGCGTGTCGTGGGGGATCGGCCACGCCACGACGCTCGGTCTGGCCGGCGGAGCGGCGCTGGCCCTTCGGGCCGCGATCCCCGACCGGCTGACGCTCATGTTCGAGTTCCTGGTCGCGCTCATGCTGATCGTCCTCGGGGCGGCATCGTTGCGCGCCGCCGTTCGTGCCCGCCTGCACGCGCACGCGCACCGGCACGACGGTACGGAGCACACCCACCTGCATTTCCACGTCACCGCGCACGAGGCCGCCGGCGCGTCGCCGGCCGCCGCCACCGGCCGGCCGCTGCACCGCCACCCGCACCCGGAGCGCTTCGCCCTGCGGCCGTTCCTGGTCGGCAGCGTCCATGGGCTGGCCGGCAGCGCCGCGCTGGCGCTCCTGGTCCTTGCCGCCATGCCGACCTTCGCCCTCGGCGTCGCGTATCTGCTGGTGTTCGGGGCCGGATCGATCGCGGGAATGGCGGCGATGAGCGCCGTCGTGGGAGCGCCGCTCGTCTTGGCGCGCCGGCGGGCGCTGTGGATGTCGCGCCTGCTGCGGGCCTCCGCCGGCGTCGCCAGCCTGGCCCTCGGGCTCTTCATGGCCTGGGACCTCGGCGTCCACCGCGGGCTGTTCCGGTAGGAACCGGTCCGCGAAGCAGCCGCGGATCACCGCGGCACGCGGCGCTGCGGATCGCCGCGGCGCGGGCGCTCAGGTCTCCGGGTGGGTTTCCGCTCCGTCGTCCTCGTCCCCTGACTCGTCGAGATTGGCGATCAGCCGGCTGATCTTCCAACCGCCCCCGGGCTGGCGCCGCAGGATCCAGAAGTAGCGCGCCCACACCTCCATTTCCTCGCCGGTGGCGGAGTGGGTCATGGTGAGCGTCGCGTCGATCCGCTCGAACGCCCAGTCACCGTGCACCTCGGTCTCCAGCACGTCGAGCTCGATGGTCGAGGGGGTCTGGTCGAAGACATCCTCGAAATAGCCGGCGATGTCGTCCTTCCCCTCGAGAGTGGCGTCGTCCTCCGGCGCGACCACGGCGTCGTCGCTGAACAGCTCCATCAGGCGATCGACGTCACCGTCGTCATGCGCCTCGACGAACTGATCGTGCAGGCGCTCGATGGCGGCGTGATCGGCCGTGCCCGGCGCGCCGGCGGGGGCGTCGCCGTCGCCGCCACGGCAGGCCGCGCCCCCGAGCGCCGCCAGGGAGGCGACGGCGATCGCGACCGCGGAGCGGGCACGGCGGGCGCGACCGTTCATCGGCGCACGCTCCTGGCGACATAGTGCGTTACCCGCGGCGGCTCCGGCCCGACGTGGAAGCGGCGCACGTTCGCCTCGGTGTCGCGATCGGCGACGGTGATCCGCTCGTGCTGCCGCAGGTGCTCGACCCACGATTCCACGAAGAACGCTTCCAGGAAGCGCGCCGGGTCGGCGGCATCGTTCAGCAGGTCCCAGCGGAAGGCTCCGTCGCGCAGGCGGATCCGCCGGATCCGGCGCATCGCCCGGGTGAACTGGTCGGCCTGCCCCGGGTCGATGCGGTACTCGACGGTCACCAGCACCGGCCCGCGGTCGCCCTCCACCTCCTCGCTGGTCGGCGGGGTGGCGTAGTGCCGCGACGGCGCCAGCTCGGGCCCGTCGCCGTGGGCCAGTCGCAGGCGCGCCGTGGCGAGCGCCGCCACCACGCCGCCGGCCCCCGCCGACAGGAGAGCGGCGCGCAGACCCGCGTGACGCGCGACCGCGCCCCACAGGGCGCTGCCGGCCGCCATGCAACCGAAGAACACCAGCAGGTACAACGACAGCCCCCGACCGCGCACCCAGGAGGCGAGCGCCGCCTGGGCGCTGTTGTGAAAGCTGGTGAGCAGCGTCATCCAGGCTCCGCCGAACAGGGCGGCGGTCGGGCAGAGCGCCGCCAGCCCCGGGACGTACGCCAGCCCGAGGAGCGCCGCGGCCGAGACGAGGCTGGCGACCAGCACCAGCCGATCCGCCGGGAAGGAGCGGCGCAGGCGCGGCAGCAGCAACGCCCCGAGCACCGCGCCGGCGCCCAGGCAGCCGACCACCGCGCCGTAGGCGAGCGGCCCCGCGGAAAGTTCGTAGCGCACGATCACCGGCAACAGCGCCCAGGCGGCGCTGGCGAAGACGATGAATGCCGCCGAGCGGACCAGCACGGCCTGCAGGGCGGGAGTGTGGCGGGCGTAGCGCAGGCCGGCGAGGACCGCGCCGGGCATGCTCTCGGCAGGCAGGACGCTCAGCCGCGGCGCCCGCTTCCAGCGGGCCAGGACGACGATCACCCCGAGAAACGAAGCGGCGTTGAGCAGGAACGCGGCGGCGGGGCCGGCCGCGGCGATGATCGCTCCGGCCAGCGCCGGGCCGGCCGCGCGTGCCAGATTGATGGCGATGCCGTTGAGCGCCAGCGCTGCCGGGAGCTCGCCGCGGCCGACCAGTTCCGGGATGATCGCCTGCCAGGCGGGGGCATTGAGCGCCGTGCCGAGCCCCAGCAGGAAGGTCAGGGCGAGCAGCGATCTCCAGGTGGTGCCGCCCGTCAGGGTCAGGAGGCCGAGCGCGGCGCTCGACGCCAGCATCCAGCCCTGGGTGACCAGCAGCAGCCGGCGGCGGTCGACGACGTCGGCGAGCGCGCCGGCGACCAGCCCCAGCAGGAAGATCGGCAGGGTCGTCGCCACCTGCACCAGGGCGATCCGCAGCGGCGAGGTCGTCAGCTCGGTCATCAGCCACGAGGCGCCGACGTCCTGCATCCAGGTGCCGATGTTGGACACCAGGGCCGCGGTCCACAGGGCCCGGAACACCGGTTGCCGCAGCGGGGCCCAATTGCCGGTGTCGCTCTTCGGACTCATGACGACAGGGCCAGCAGGCGGCAGGCCTGCGTCTTGCCGATCAGGTGCACGGCCATCCCCGGCCGCAGATCGAGCCGGCGCACCGCCTGCCGGGTGATCGCGGCGACCACCGGCAGGCGGTCCAGCCCGAGCTCGACGATCGCCAGCACCACCGGTCCCTCCTCGCTGTCGGCGTCGCGCAATTCGCGCAGCGTGCCGGGCAGATCGATCTGCGCCGACAGCCCGGCCGGCGGCTGCACGGCCAGGATCAGGTCCTCGGCGCGCAGTCCGACGCTGACGCGGTCGCCCGGGGCCAGTCCCCGCCCGGGAACGGTGAGCGTCAGCTCCGGAGCGATCGAAACCACGGCGTTGCCGTCGGCGATCGCGGTGACCGCGCCGGACAGGATATTCTCGAACCCCTCGGCGCGCGCCAACGGGAAGATCTCCGGCCGGGCGAGGACCTCCTCGGGGCGGCCGCGGGCCGCGAGCGTCCCTCCGGACAGGACGATCAGCTCGCGGCTCAGCAGGCGGATCTCGACGGCGTCGTGTGACACGACGAGGGTCGGCACGGCGAACTCGTCGCGCACCCGCAGCAGGTACGACAGGATCCGCCGGCGCAGCGGCAGGTCGAGCCCGGCGAGCGGCTCGTCGAGCAGCAGCAACCCGGCGCCGGAGCAGAGCGCCCGCCCGAGGGCGACGCGCTTCCGCTCGCCCCCCGACAGCGTGCCGACGTCGCGGCGCCGGAGGGGGGCCAGCTCGAGCACCTCCAGCACCCGCTCGACCGGCGGCGCCGGCCGGCCGGCGCCCGCGGCGCGGCGGCGCCCGGCGAGCAGGTTGCCGGTGACGTCGCGGTGCGGAAACAGGAGCGAATCCTGAGGGACGTAGCCGACGCCGCGTCGCTCGGGGGGCAGCCGCATGCCGCGGGCGGTGTCGAGCCAGGTCCGCCCGCGCCAGCGGATCAGGCCCGTCGCGCCGCGCCGCAGCCCGGCGATCGTCTCGATGAGGGTGGTCTTGCCGGCCCCGGACGGTCCGAACACGCCGAGGGACGGCTCGGACGTCTCCCAGCGCACACGCAGGCTGAAGCGATCGAGCGGCACGCTGACGTCGAGTTGCAGTCCGTCGCTCACCCCGGCGCCATTCTCCTGTCCCGCAGCGCTCACGGCCGCCCCCGACGGCGCAGCAGCAGGATCTCGGCGCCGTAGATGACCGCGAACGCCAGCGCCACCGTCAGGGCCAGGAGCCGCATCGCCTCGGCGTCGCGTCCGGCCTGGATATCGCTGAAAATCGCCAGAGCCAGGGTCTGCGTCCGGCCGGGGATGTTGCCGGCGACGATCACCGTGGCGCCGAACTCGCCGAGCGCCCGCCCGAACCCGAGGACCGCCGCGGCGCACAGGCCGCGTCCCGCCAGGGGCAGGGTGACGGTCGCGAAGGTCCGCAGCGGCGACAGGCCGAGCGTCCGGGCGATCCCCTCGAGACGGGGGTCGACCTCGCGGAACGCCACGCGCGCCGTCTGCGCCACCAGCGGCAGCGCCATGACCGCCGACGCCAGCGTCGCCCCCCGCCAGGTGAGCAGCAGGTCGAGATCGAAACCCAGGACGCGCGGCCCCAGCGGCCCGTCGAGGGCGAACAACCGCAGCAGGATGTAGCCGACCGCCGTCGGCGGCAGCACCAGCGGCAGCGAGACGAACGTGTCCAGGAGGCTGCGGCCGCGGAACTCCCGGCGCGCCAGAACCCATCCGAGCAGGCAGCCGGGAGGGAAGACCAGCACCGTCGCCCAGGCGGCGACCTTGCAGCTGATCGCGAGCGCCAGCAGCGCGGGGGACTCTACGGCGCACCTCGTTGTGTGCCGGCCGGCGGCGGGAGAAAGCCGAGCCGCTCGAAGATCGGCGCCGCGGCGGCGGACAGCAGGCAGGAGAGGACCGCGCGGGCCGCCTCGGGGCGGGGCCGGCCGGACGGCAGCGCGGCAACGTAGATGATCCGGGGCCCTTCGTCGTCACCGACCTCGAACGCCTGTCGCACTTTCGAAGAAATCCGCGCGTCGGTGCGGTAGACGACCCCCGCATCGACGCCGCCGGCGGCCACCAGCGCCAGCGCGGCGCGCACATCGACCGCCGGCACCACGCGCCCGCGAATCTCCTCCCAGACTCCCGCCCGGCGCAGCCAGTCGCGCGCGTACGCCCCGGCCGGCACGAATTCGGGGTCGGCGAGCGCCAGCCGGCGCACCGAGGGCCCCGCCAGATCGGCGGCGCGGGTCAGGGTCAGCCGGCTGCCGGCGGGGACGATCACGGCGAGCCGGTTCGACAGGAACGGCCGCGTGGCGATCTCGTCGAGGAGTCCCTTGCGCGCCAGGCGGTCGACGGAGGCCTCGTCGGCCGACAGGAACAGGTCGGCCTTGCCGGCCGACTCGATCTGCCGCGCCAGATCGCCGCTCGCGCCGAAGTTGAGGAACGGCCGGGTCGAGGTGGACCGGCCGCAGTCCGGCGCCAGCTCTTCGAGAGCGTCGCGCAGGCTGGCGGCGGCGTAAATGGCGACCTCGGCCCGCTCGTGGGCTCCCGCCGGCGACGCCGGCGCGGCGGGCGCGGCGGGGGCGCGGCCGGGAAGGAGCAGCAGTCCCGGGATGCAGGCGAAGTTGATCAGCGTTCGGACGGCGCGTCGCAGCATGGCAGTCGCGGTACCGGGGCATTGTAGATCGCGGCGCTGTAACCGGACGGCCCGAACTGGGTCTGCACACTCAGGAGGTATTCGACATGGGCTTGCATGAAGCCTTGCGGCTGCTGGCGGGGAGCTTCGTGGTGATCAGCCTGGCGCTGGGGTTCTTCGTTCACCCCGGGTTCTATCTGTTCACCCTGTTCGTCGGGCTCAACCTGGTGCAGTCGGCGTTCACGCGCACCTGCCCGGCGATGTGGGCGTTCCGGAAATTGGGTCTGCGGGAGGACGGAGCCGCCGCCGCGAAGGCGGCGGGCTCCTGCTGCGGCTGAGCGGATCGCCGCCGGAGGGAGCCGGATGCGCGTGCTAGCATGCGGCCATGCACCGCCGCGCTTCAGGAGATCTGCCCCCGGTCGCCGCCGGGACGCGGCCGCCGGCGGACGACGACCGGCGCCTGGCATTGGCGCTCCGCGACGGCCGCCCGGAAGCGTTCGAGCCGTTCGCCGAGCGGTTCGGGCCGCTGATCCTGAACTTCGGCCGTCGCATGTGCGGCCACCGGGACGACGCCGAGGAGGTCATGCAGGAAACCCTCCTGAAGGCCTTCCTGTCGCTGAAGGATCTGCGCGACCCGTCGGCGCTGCGGGCCTGGGTCTACCGGGTCGCCGCCAACGCCTGCATGAAAATGCGGCGCCGCGGCCGGCACCAGCCGATGGAGCGGCCGCTGTCGCTCGACGAGCTGGTGCCGCAGCCTTCCGGGGACGGGGCGCCGCCGCAAATCGCCGACTGGTCGAACCTGCCGCTCGACCGGCTGCTGCGCGGCGAGCTGTCGGCCGCGCTGGAGCAGGCCATTCTCGCCCTGCCGAAGGAGTTCCGGGTGATCCTGGTGCTGCGCGATCAGGAGGGATTGAGCACGCGCGAGGCGGCCGACGTCCTCGGCATCAGCGCGACCCTGGTGAAGGTCCGGCTGCACCGCGCCCGGCTGGCGTTGCGCCGTTCGCTCGACGCCTATCTGGCCGGCAGACCCGGTGGGGCGGCGCGCCGGCGCCGCGCCGGGAGGTGAGCCGGTGAGCCGGGGCAGCAGGGTGGGGACGGGCGCCGGCGCCCGGCGCGGCGCGGCCGGCGCCGACGGACACCGGCACGGCCCCGGTGCAAGGCGCTGCGGGGAGATGGTCGAGTACCTGTCCGATTACCTCGACGGCGATCTGGACGCGGCGCTGCGGCGGACCATCGACGAGCACGGCGGACAGTGCCCTCCCTGTCGCGCCTTCATCCGCACCCTGCGGGCCACCGTCGAGGCGGTGCGCTCGCTGCCGCGCCGGCGCCTGGGGCGCGGTGCGGTGCGCTCGCTCGTCGTCGCCCTCCGCAAGGCCTCCGGCGGCCGTCTGTAACCTTCGTCCAAGCCGGGGCTCTCTGCAGGCGGGCGCCCTGGTGGCGACCGTGGAGGAGCCGATGCGGCCGACCGATCGTCTGGCGCTGATGCTGGGAGCGGGTATGGCGCTGTCCGGAATCGTCGTCGCGGCGCCGGGCGCGGAGATCCGGCGGCTGTCGCTCGACGAGGCGATCCGGCTGGGGTTGGAGCGCAACCCGGCGGTGGCGGCGGCGCGCGCCGACCTGTCGGCGGCGGAGGCCGGCCGGCGCGAGGCCGAGACGGGTCGCTGGCCGCGCCTGTCGGCCGAGGCGGGATGGCGGCAGACCGACAACCAGGTCCTGGCATTCAGCGACAAGCTGACGGCGGCCGAGTTCACCGCCGACGATTTCCTCCTCGACAACCTGAATCATCCGGAGGCGCAGGGTCACGCCGCCGCGGCGGTCGGCCTGGAAGTGCCGATCGACGTCTCGGGGCGCCTGACGGCCGGGATCGCCGCCCGGCGGGCGGCGGCGGAGGCGGCGCGGGCGAGGCTGCGGGCGGCCGAGGTCGACCTCGCGACCCGGGTGACGGAGATGTATTTCGGCGTCAGCGTCGCCGATGGCGCCGCCGGCGTCGCCGCCGCGGCGCTGGACGATGCCCGGCATCACGAAGAGGTCGCGGCGGCGCGCGTGGCGGCCGGCGCCGCCCTGTCCTCCGACCTGCAGCGCGCCCGCGTCGAGCGGCTGGCGCGGGAGCGCGACCTCGGGCGGCGCGAGGCCGATCGGGACATCGCCCGGGCCCGCCTGCGCACGGCCCTCGCCCTGCCCCCGGGCGAGAGCGTCGAGCCCGCCTCGCCGCTCGCGGACCCGGACGGGCCGCTGCCGCCCTTTGACCGCTTCGTCACCGGACCCGGCGGCGCGCGACCGGAGATCGAAGCGGCCCACCGGCAGGCGGAGGCCGCCGCGGCGGCGGCGCGCGCGGCCCGTTCCTCCCTCCGACCGGAGACCCTGGCCACGGCGCGCTACGAGAGAAATTCGGACTCCTGGGATGCCGGGTCCGGCTCGTACACGGTCGGAGTGGCGCTGCGCTGGAACGCCTTCGACCGGGGACGCGCCGCCCGCATCGACGAGGCCGCGGCGCGCGCCGCCGCCGTGGCGGCGCAGAGCAGGGCCGTCGAGGACGGCGCCCGTCTCGAGGTCGAAGTGGCCTGGCGCGACGTGGAGACGGCCGATCGCAGCCTGTCCCTGGCTCGCGAAGCGGTGGCGGCGGCGCAGGAGGCGCGCCGGATCGACGCCGAGCGCTATGCCGCCGGGATGCTGCGGCTGGCCGATCTGCTCGACACCGAGACCGCCCTCGTGGCGGCGCGCTTCGACGAGCTGGGGGCGCTCTACGACGCCGTCGTCGGCCGGACCCGCCTGCGGCGGGCCGCCGGACTGCTCGAGGTGTCCCGGTGAGCCGCCGCGTCGCGCCGGCATTCCTGGCGGCGATCGCGCTGCTGGCGCCGGCTCTGCAGGCCTGCCGGCGCGACGCCCCGCCCGCGGCATCGGCTGAGGTCACTTCGATTGAAGTGCGCACCGCACGGGCCGGCGGCGGCGGGGAAGCGTATGCCGAGGTCCCCGGCACGGTCGAGGCGGTGCGGGCCGCCGCCATCGCCAGCCGCGTCTCGGCGGTGGTCGAGAGCGTCGAGGTCGAGGAGGGGACGCGGGTGCGCGCCGGTGACCTGCTGGTGCGGCTCGACGGCCGCGACGTGCGCGCCCGCGTCGAAGCGGCCGAGGCCGGTCTGCGCGCCACCCGGGCGCAGCGCGATCGGCTGCGCAGCCTGTTCGCGAAAGGGGCCGCCACGCAACTCGAGTTGGAGGCCGCCGAGGCGGCCGACGCGGCGGCCCTCGCGGACCGCGACGCGGCGCGGGCGCAGCTCGAGTATGTCGACTTGCGGGCCCCCTTCGACGGCCTGGTCACCGACAAGAATGCCCGCGCCGGCGATCTGGCGCTGCCGGGCGAACCACTCGTGGTGCTGCAGGGCGCCGGGCGATTGCGCGTCTCCGCCAGCGTTTCGAAGAGCCAGGCGGAGAAGCTCCGTCTCGGGGCGACGCTCCTGGCGATCCTGGAGGACGGCTCGCCGGTGACGACGCGCGTGTCGATCCTGGGACCGGCCGGCGACCCGGCGTCGCGCCGCTCCCTGGTCAAGAGCGATCTGCCGGCCGGCACCGATGCCCGGGCCGGGTCGTTCGCGCGGCTGCGCCTGCCGCGGGGCGACGAGGAGCCGCAGGCGCTGCTGCCGGCGGCCGCGGTCTTCGAGCGCGGTGCCTTGACCGGGGTCTATGTCGTCGAGGACGGCCGGGCCCGCCTGCGCTGGATCAGCCCCGGTGAGACGGTGGGCGAGGCGGTGCTGGTGCGCGCCGGCGTCGCGCCCGGTGAAGAGGTGATCCTCGACCCGCCGGCGCTCCGCGACGGCGCGCCGGTCCACCCGGCGGGGGCCGCGCCGACGGCCGCGGCGCCGCCCACCGCACCCCCGGTCGCCGCCGCGCCGGCAGCATCAAGATGACCGGCGCCGCCGGGCGCCTGGCCGGGGCGTTCCTCCGATCGCGCCTGACGCCTCTGCTCGTCCTCGGCTCCATCCTCCTCGGCCTGCTGGCGGTCGGACTGACCCCGCGCGAGGAGGAGCCGCAGATCGTCGTCCCGATGGTCGACATCACGGTCGGCATGCCGGGCGCAGCGCCGCGCGAAGTCGAGGAGCGGCTGACGACGCCGCTCGAGAAACTGCTGTGGGGCATCTCCGGGGTCGAATACATCTACAGCGCCTCGCGCTCCGGCGCCGCCCTGATCACCGTCCGTTTCAAAGTCAACGAGCCGCTGGAAGAGAGCCTGGTGAAGGTCTACGACCAGCTGGCGGCGCACGCCGGCGAGCGGCCCGAGGGGGCGACCGCGCCGCTAGTGCAGCTGCGGACCATCGACGACGTGCCGTTCCTGGCGCTGACGCTGCACAGCGCCAGGCTCGAAGGCTTCACGCTGCGCCGGTTGGCGAACGAGCTGGCGCGGCAGATCGAGACCGTTCCTGACGTCGCCAGGCTCGAAGTCATCGGCGGCGAGCGCCGGCAGGTGCGGGTCATGCCGGACCCGGCGCGCCTGGCCGGGCGGGGCGTCTCGATCCTCGATCTGGCGCCTGCCGTGCGCGCCGCCTCGGCGCAGCAGGCGGCCGGTAACGTGACCGCCGCAAACGCCGAAGTCCTGGTCGAGGCCGGGCCGTTCCTCGACGACGCCCGCGACCTCGAGCGGGTGGTGGTCGGTGTGCGCTCCGGACGGCCGGTCTACCTGGGCGACGTCGCCGGTGTCGTCGACGGTCCGGAGGAGCCGCGCCACTATGTCTTCTTCGGCCGCGGCGCGGCGGCGGCGCCGGCGGGCGGTCTGGAGCCGGCCGTCACCATCAGCGTCGCCAAGCGGCCCGGCGCCAACGCCACCGCCCTGGCGGAGCGCGTGCTGCGGCTGGTCGACAGCCTGAAGCCGACGCTCGTCCCGGCCGACGTCGGCGTCACCGTGACCCGCAACTACGGCGCCACGGCGGAGCGCAAGTCGAACGAACTGATCGAGCACCTGCTGATCGCCACCGTCTCGGTGGTGCTGTTGATCGCCCTGGCGATGGGCTGGCGCGCCTCGCTGGTGGTCGGCATCGCCGTGCCGGTGACCCTGGCCCTGACCCTGTTCATCTATTTCCTGTTCGGCTACACGCTGAACCGGGTGACGCTGTTCGCCCTGATCTTCTCGATCGGCATCCTGGTCGACGACGCCATCGTCGTGGTCGAGAACATCCACCGGCACCACGTCATGGGGGACGGCCGGCCGCTCGACCGGCTGGCGGTCGACGCCGTCGATGAGGTCGGCAACCCGACCATCCTCGCCACCTTCACCGTCATCGCCGCCATCCTGCCGATGGCGTTCGTGAGCGGCCTGATGGGACCGTACATGCGCCCGATTCCGGTCGGGGCGTCGCTGGCGATGCTGTTCAGCCTGGCCGTAGCGTTCATTGTCTCGCCGTGGGCGGCGGTGCGCCTCATGAAGCGCGAGGGCGGCAGGCCGGGCGAGGCGGGCGAAGGCCGGCTCGACCGCTTCTACCGCGCCCAGATGCGCGGGCTCATCGAGCGACCGCTGCGGCGGCTGGCGTTCCTGCTGTTCGTCCTGGTCATGCTCGGCGGCGCCGGCGCGCTCGTGTACTTCGGGGCCGTCAAGGTCAAGATGCTGCCGTTCGACAACAAGAGCGAGCTCCAGATCCTGCTCGACCTGGACGAAGGCACGCCGGTGGAGGTGTCGCTGCAGGCGGCGCAGGCGGTGGGCCGATATCTGGAAGCCGTCCCCGAGGTGACCGACTACCAGATCTACGCCGGCGCCGCCGCGCCGGTGAACTTCAACGGCCTGGTGCGGCACTACTTCCTGCGTCGCAACGCGAACGGCGCCGACCTGCAGGTCAACCTGGTCGGGGTCGAGGCCCGCAGCGATCAGTCGCACGACATCGCCAAGCGGATCCGCCCGGCAATCGTCGACCTGGCGCGGCGTTACCGGGCGCGCGTCAAGGTCATCGAGATCCCGCCGGGGCCGCCGGTCCTGTCGACCTTGGTGGCCGAGGTGTACGGGCCCGATCACGACCGGCAGATCGAGCTGGCCAGGGGGATCGAAGGACTGTTCGCCGAGGCGCCCGGCGTCGTCGACATCGACACGTCGATCACCTTCCCGCAGGCGAAGCGCTTCCTGTCCGTCGACCGCGAGAAGGCGGCCCTTCATGGTGTCGCGACGGCGCAGGTCGTCGAGGCGGTGGCGACAGCGATCGGCGGCGCCGATGCAGGCGCGTTGCACGCGCCGCGCGAGCGCGAGCCGGTGCCGATCCGCATCGGCTTCCCGGCGGCGCGCCGCAGCGATCTCGACCCGGTCCTGGAGCTGCGCCTCGCCTCGGCGGGCGGCGCCTCGATCCGGCTCGGCGATCTGGTGCGGGTCGAGCCGGCGACCGAGCCGGCGGCGATCATGCACAAGAACCTGAAACGGGTGGTCTACGTCCTCGCCGACCTGGCCGGCGGCGAGGAGAGCCCGGTCTACGCCATCGCCGCGCTCGACGGGCGCATCGGCGCCCTGTCGATCCCGGAGGGGTACGCGATCGAGCGGCTGTCGACGCACCTGCCGGAGTCGACCGACCGCCTGTCGATGAAATGGGACGGCGAGTGGCACATCACCTACGAGGTGTTCCGCGACCTCGGCATCGCCTTCGCCCTGGTGCTGGTCCTCATCTACATGCTGGTGGTCGGCTGGTTCGAGTCGTTCATCATCCCGCTCGTGATCATGGTGCCGATCCCGCTGTCGCTGATCGGCATCCTGCCGGGGCACTGGCTGTTCGGAGCCTTCTTCACCGCCACCTCGATGATCGGCTTCATCGCCGGCGCCGGCATCATGGTGCGCAACTCGATCATCCTGGTCGACTTCATCGAGCAGCGCCTGCGGCAGGGGAGCCGGCTCGAGCAGGCGGTCATCGACGCGGGGGCGATCCGCTTCCGGCCGATGCTCTTGACCGCCGCCGCTGTCGTGGTCGGCTCGTTCGTCATCCTGTTCGACCCGATCTTCCAGGGCCTCGCCCTGTCCCTGATGACCGGAGAGGTCGCCGCCACCCTGCTCAGCCGCGTCGCCGTCCCGGTCCTCTATTACCTGGTGGCGCGCCGCGGCCACGCCGCCCGCCTCGGGGCGACCGTCCAGGCGCGCTGAGGCATCCGGGCGATTTCAGCGCGGGTTATCACCCGATGTCACCGCCTTTCGACTGACTTCGTCACCGGTGACCCGTTAAGCTGACCCCCGCCTGGGGGCCGAGCGTCCTGACCCCCCCCGGGTCATCGGTGCCCTCGTGTCGATCGTGGTCGAGCAGCTGGTCAAGTCGTACGACGGCCACCCGGTCGTGAACCAGGTGTCGCTGCGCGTCGCCGAAGGGGAGCTGTTCGTCCTGCTCGGACCGAGCGGCAGCGGCAAGAGCACCGTGCTGCGGATGATCGCCGGCCTCACGGACATCGACAGCGGCCGGGTCCTGCTGCACGGCCGCGACGTCACCGGGCTGCCGCCGCAGAAGCGCCGGGTCGGCTTCGTGTTCCAGCACTACGCGCTGTTCCGCCACATGACCGTCGCGGGCAACATCGAATTCCCCCTGCGCATCCGCAAGGTCCCCGAGGCCGACATCCGGCACCGGCGGGACGAGCTGCTCGACCTCGTCGGGCTGGTCGGCTTCCAGGGGCGGTATCCCCAGCAGCTCTCCGGCGGGCAGCGCCAGCGCGTCGCGCTGGCCCGCGCCCTGGCGCACCAGCCGGACGTGCTGCTGCTCGATGAGCCGTTCGGGGCGCTCGACGCCAAGATCCGCGGCGACCTGCGGCGCACGGTGCGCGACATCCAGCGCGAGCTCCGGATCGCCACCATCTTCGTGACCCACGACCAGGAGGAGGCGTTCGAGCTCGCCGATCGGCTCGGGGTGATGAACTTCGGCCGCCTCCTGGAGGTCGGTCCGCCCGACGAGCTGTATCTCCGACCGGAGACCGAGTTCGTCGCCACCTTCCTCGGCACCGCCAACCTCATGGTCGGCGAGGTGACGCCGTCCGGGGTCCGTCTCGGGCCGGTCGAATTCCCGCTCGGCAACATGAAGGGCGCCGCCGGCGAAGGCCGCCGCGTCCAGGTGCTGTTCCGCCCCGAGGACGTGGCGGTGAAGGATTCCCAGGAGGCGCTCTCCTGGCCGCTCCTCGGCAAGGCGGTGGTGGAGGAGTCGAGCTTCGTCGGCTCGTACGAGCGCCTGCGGCTGCGCCTGCCGCCGCTCCTCGGCACCCGCCCGATCGCGCCGCCCGCCCCGTTCGGGGGCGATTCGATCCGGATCGAGGCGAGCCGATCCCAGCACCAGTCGCGCCGCTACCCGCTGCACCCCGGCGAGGCGGCCTGGGTCGGGGTGCGGCGCGTGCACGCCTTGATCCATCCCGGGCTGAGCATGCTGATCCTGACCGATGGCACCCCGGAGGCGCAGGCGGCGCTGGACTTCGGCGGCCAGGTCGCCGTCCGGGCCCACGCGCGGGTGACCCTGCTGGCCCACGGATTCGGCGATGACAGCGCGGCGCGCCAGCATCTTCAGGAAGCGAAGGAGGCGATCGGCAGCGGGCTGGCGTCGATCGTCACGCGGATCGCCCGCGAGGGGGCGCCGGAGGCGGTGGCGGAGGAGGCCTCCCGCGAGCACTTCGACCTCCTGGTCAAAGGGTTGCCGGCGAGGGGGCGCCCCGAGCTGCTCGACCGGCTGCTGCAGACGGGGCAGCACAACCTCCTGCTGGTGCCCAAGCCACGCCCGGTGCCGGCGCGGGTCCTGGTCTGCGTCTCGGTCGGCGAGCCGGCCAAGGAGGACGTGCTGTTCGCTGCCCGGCTGGTCCGGCACCTCGGCGCCGAGGCGACCATCCTGACGGTGCTCCCGGAGGGCCGCGACGCGCAGGACCTGGAGCACGCGCGCCGCTTCCTGACCGCCTGCATGCGGACCATGTGGCTCCTGGGGGTCAACGCCAAGACCCTGGTGGGCGGGTGCGGCTGGCGGGGATGGTGCGGGACCTGGTGACGCGGACCGGCGACCGCCCGCTGCTGCTGGCGCGCGCCCACGAGTCGGAGCTCTGAGGGAGAGGCATGACACCGAGACGATTCCTGCGCGACCTCCTGATCGTCGTCCTGGCGGCCGCGGCCGTCCTCACGACGGCCCGGGCCGCCCACGTCACGCTGCTCAACGTGTCGTACGACCCGACGCGCGAGCTGTATCAGGAATACAACGTCGCGTTCGCCAGGCGTTGGAAGGAGAAGACCGGTGACGCGGTGACCATCCAGCAGTCGCACGGCGGATCCAGCAAGCAGGCGCGCTCGGTCATCGACGGGCTGGAAGCCGACGTGGTGACGCTGGCGCTGGCGTTCGACATCGACGCCATCGCCGAGCGCGCGCAGTTGCTGCCGCGCAACTGGCAGACGCGGCTGCCGCACAACGCGTCGCCGTACACCTCGACGATCATCTTCCTGGTCCGCAAGGGGAATCCGAAGAACATCAGGGACTGGGGCGACCTGGCGCGGCCGGGGGTGTCGGTGATCACCCCCAACCCGAAGACCTCGGGGGCGGCGCGCTGGAACTACCTGGCGGCCTGGGGCTACGCCCTGCGGCAGCCGGGCGGCGACGAGACGAAAGCGCGGGAGTTCATCGCCCGGCTGTACGGGAACGTGCCGGTGCTCGACTCCGGCGCGCGCGGCGCCACCACGACCTTCGTGGAGCGCGGCATCGGCGACGTCCTGATCAACTGGGAGAACGAGGTGCTGCTCGGCACCAGGGAGCTGGGGCAGGGGAAGTTCGAGGCGGTCGTGCCGCCGGCCAGCATCCTGTGCGAGCCGACCGTCAGCGTGGTCGACCGGTTCGCCAAGAAGCACAACACCCTGGCGGTGGCGCAGGCGTATCTCGAATACCTCTATTCCGAGGAGGGCCAGACGATCGCGGCGAAGCATTTCTACCGCCCGACGCTGCCGGCAGTGGCGGAGAAATTCGCGGGACAGTTCCCGAAAGTGGAGCTGTTCACGCTCGCCGACATCGCCGGCGACTGGCAGAAGGCCAACAGGACCCACTTCGCCGACGGCGGCGTGTTCGATCAGATCTACCTGCCGGGGCGCTAGGCGGGCGGGGAACGGAGCGACGATGAAAGAGCGCGGAGTTCTGCCGGGGTTCGGATTGACGCTGGGGTTCACGCTGTTCTACCTGACCCTCATCGTGCTGATCCCGCTGGCGGCGACCTTCTACAAAACGTCGGCGCTCACCTGGAGCGAGTTCTGGAGCGCGACGACGGCGCCGCGCGTCATGGCCTCGTACCGCCTCAGCTTCGGCGCCTCGCTGGTCGCGGCCCTGACCAACGTCGTCTTCGGCCTGCTGGTCGCCTGGGTGCTGATCCGCTACGACTTCCCGGGCCGCCGGTTCGTCGACATGCTGGTCGACCTGCCGTTCGCGCTGCCGACCGCCGTGGCCGGCATCACACTCACGTCGCTCTACTCCGGCAACGGCTGGATCGGCCGTTTCCTGGAGCCGCTCGGGATCAAGGCAGCGTTCTCCCCGCTGGGGGTGGTCATCGCGCTCACCTTCATCGGACTGCCGTTCGTCGTCCGCACGGTCCAGCCGGTGCTGCTGGAAATGGACCCCGAGGTGGAGCAGGCGGCGGCCAGCCTCGGCGCCGGGCGATGGTCGATCGTGACGCGCATCATCCTGCCGGGGATCGTGCCGGCGCTGCTCACCGGCTTCACCCTCGCCTTCGCCCGCGGCCTCGGCGAATACGGGTCGATCGTCTTCATCTCCGGGAACATGCCGATGCGCACCGAGATCACCCCGCTGCTGATCGTCACCAAGCTGGAGCAGTACGACTACGCCGGGGCGACCGCCATCGCCGTGGTGATGCTGGTCATCTCGTTCGCCCTGCTGCTGGCAATTAATCTGCTGCAGCACTGGAGCCGCCGGCGCATCGGCGGCGCCGGGATCGACGGGGCGGGCGCATGATCTCGGGCCGCCGCTCCGCCGCAGGCCGGGCCCTCACCGAGCCGCCGCTCGTCCGCCGGGCGTTGATCGGAGCCTCCCTGGTCTTCCTCGGCGCCTTCCTGTTCCTGCCGCTCCTGGCGGTGTTCGTCTTCGCGCTGCAGAACGGCGTCGGCGCCTACCTGGCGGCGCTGGTGGAGCCGGACGCGCTGGCCGCCATCCGGCTGACCCTGATCACCGCCGTCATCGTGGTGCCGGTCAATGTGCTGTTCGGGCTGGCGGCCGCCTGGGCGATCGCCCGGTTCAATTTCTTCGGCAAGAACCTCCTGATCACCATCATCGACCTGCCGTTCTCGGTGTCGCCGGTGGTGTCGGGGCTGGTCTACGTGCTGCTGTTCGGCCTGCAGGGTGCCCTTGGGCCGTGGCTGCAGGCGCACGACATCAAGATCATCTTCGCCCTGCCGGGCATCGTCCTGGCGACCATCTTCGTGACCTCGCCGTTCGTGGCGCGCGAGCTGCTGCCGCTGATGCAGGCGCAGGGGACCGCCGAGGAGGAGGCGGCGCTGACGCTGGGGGCGAACGGCCGGCAGACGTTCCTGCGCGTCAGCCTGCCGAAGATCAAGTGGGGGCTGTTCTACGGCATCGTCCTGTGCAATGCCCGGGCGATGGGCGAGTTCGGCGCCGTGTCGGTCGTGTCGGGGCACGTGCGCGGCCTCACCACCACCATCCCGCTGCACGTCGAAATCCTCTACAACGAGTACCAGTTCGCCGCGGCGTTCGCAGTCGCCTCCCTGCTGACCTTTCTGGCGGTCGCCACCATCATCGTCAAGACCATGGTGGAGGCCAGGAGCCGGACCGGCTCTTGAGAGCGGTCGCCTGATACCATACGCAACCAGGGAGTCTCGATGCGCCGCTTGCGCCTGAGCGTCATCCTGGTCGTCGTCAACGTCGGTCTGATCGCCGCGGCGGTGGTGTGCGTGGCGCGGGCCGCCACGGTGCGGCTGCAACGCCTGGCGGACGAGCAGGAGCTCGACCGCGTCCGCCTCGCCGGACTCGGCGCGCTGCACGCGGTCGATCGCTCGGAGGACGAGATCGCCACCGCGACGCGGCTGCTGGCCGGGAAGCCGGCGCTCGCACGCCTGCTGGCGGACCGGGACGCCGCCGAGATGGCGCGGCTGCTCGATCGCGTCCGCGCCGCCAGCAGGCTGTCGGCCTGCGCCGTGCTGTCGCACGGCGAGGTCTTCGCCAAGAGCGGGCCGGCATTCGACTGGGCCGGGCTGGCGGCGGCCGGCGGGTTCCCGGGTCACGCCGTGGTCCGATCCGGCTCGGGGAAGCCGCCGGCGATGATCGCCTATGCGCCGATCGCGGCGGAGGCCGGCGCCGCGATCCTGGCGGCCCGCGTCCTCGACGATGGTTTCGCGCGGGGGATCGGCGACCGGTTCGGGATGCCGATCCGGATCCTCGACGCGGAGGAGGCGTTGAGCGATTTCGAGGATCCGCGCGTCGCGCTGCGGTCGCGCGCCCTCGATTCCGGCGCGGCGGCCGCGGGCCACGTCGCCGGCGCCGGGGTCTACCTGGCGGTCTTTCCGCTGGGCTCCGGCGAGGACGGGCCGGTCGGCATCCTCGAGGCGTCCCGGGAGCACGGCGGCACCGCCGCCATCGTCCGGCGCCTGCAGCGCTCGCTGCTCACCCTCGCCGTCGCCGTGGCGGCGGGGGCCGCCATCGCCAGCGTGTTGCTCGCCCGGCGTCTGACGCGGCCGCTGGCCGATCTGACCGGGGCCGCGGCCCGCATCGGCGGCGGCGACCTCGCCACGCCGATCCCGCGCGCCGCCGGCCGCGAGGCGGGGACCCTGGCCTCGACGATGGAGGAGATGCGCGTGCGGCTGCTGCAGCTGACGGCCGAGCTGCGGCTGCGGCAGGGAGAGACCGAGGCCGTCCTCACCGGGATCGTCGAGGGCGTCTTCGCCGTCGATCGCGAGCGCCGGGTGCGTTATCTCAATCCCCAGGCGGTGGCCCTGCTCGGCATCGTCCCGGCCGACGCGCTCGGCCGGTTCTGCGGCGACGTCCTCAATCCCCAGGGGAAGGGCGGCGTCCGGCCGTGCGAGGAGAACTGTCCAATCATCCACGCCCGTTTCCGCGGCAGCGCCCGCGCCACCGAACATCTCCTGCTGCCGGGCGGGGCGCGCCGCAGCGTGATGATCACCAGCGCCGCGCCGGCCGCCGAGGCCGCGGGCGCGGCGGAGCGCGGCGAGGAAGCGCGGCAGTTCCAGGTGATGCGTGACGAGACCGAGGTCGAGGCGACCCGGCGGCTGCGCGATGCGGTCCTGGCGAATATCTCGCACGAGTTCCGCACGCCGCTCAGCGCCCAGCTCGCCTCCATCGAGCTGCTGCGCGATCGCCTCGCCGCCCTGAAAGTCGGCGAGGCGGAGCCGCTGGTCCTCGCCCTCGAGCGCGGCACGCTCCGCCTGACCCACCTCATCGACAATCTGCTGGAGAGCGTCCGGATCGAGGCGGGGGAGCATTCGATCCGACGGCGGCCGGTGGCCCTCGACGAAGTCATCGAGGAGGCGACCGCCCTGGTCGCGCCGCTGGTGACCCAGCGCGACCAGCAGCTGCTGGTCGATCTGCCGTATCCTCTGCCGTCGGTGCCGGGGGACGCGCCCCGGCTGACGCAGGTGTTCGTCAACCTGCTGGCCAACGCCAACAAGTTCGCGCCGCCCCGCTCCACCATCCGCATCGGCGGCGCCGCGGGGGAGCGCGAGGTCACCCTGTGGGTCGAGGACGAAGGGCCGGGGTTGGGGGGCGGGCAGGCGGCGGCGCTGTTCGAGCGCTTCGTGCGCGCCGGCGGGCCGGAAGACGAGGACGAGCCGGAGCAGACCGGCATGGGTCTCGGTCTGTGGATCGCCAAGTCGATCGTCGAGCGTCACGGCGGGCGGATCGAGCCGCGGCCGGCCGGCGGCGGCCCGGGGACGCGGATGTGCGTGATCCTGCCGGCGGACCGGGACGATGAAGCTGCTGGTCGTTGACGACGATCTCGAGCTCCTGGGACTGATCGCCTACGCCCTGCGCCAGGCGGGCTATCTCGTCGTTGAGGCGAAGGACGGGCCGGCGGCGCTGGCGGTCTTCGATCGCGAGCAGCCGGACCTGGTGATCCTGGACGTCAACCTGCCGCGCATCGACGGGCTCGAGGTGCTGCGCCGACTGCGCACCGCCGGCCACCGGACGCCGGTGATGCTGCTGACGGTGCGCGCCGGCGAGGAGGACCAGGTGCGCGGTCTCGACCAGGGGGCCGACGACTACCTGACCAAGCCGTTCAGCCCGCGCACTCTCCTGGCGCGGGTCCGGGCGCTGCTGCGGAGGGGCGGCGCCGAGAGCGGCGCGTCGATTTCCGCCGGCGACCTGGCGCTCGACCCGGAGGGGCAGGCGGTGAGCCTGCGCGGCGGCGCGGCGGTGCGGCTCACCGGGCTGGAGTTCCGGCTGCTGCAGCTGCTGCTGGCGAACGCCGGCCGGCCGCAGAGCGCCGATCGGCTGACGGCCCACGTCTGGGGCTATCGCGGCGCCGGCGATCGCCAGCTCCTCAAACAGCTGGTCCACCGTCTGCGCCAGAAGATCGAGCGCGACCCGGCGGCGCCCGAGTACCTGGTCACCGTCTCCGGCGTCGGCTACATCCTGAAGCCCGGCGCGCCCTCCGGCCAGCCCAATACTCGGGCAGGCTCGTAGGCCCGGGCGATGCCCGCCAACAGCCGCTTCGCCGTCGCGGTACACATCATGGGCCTCCTGACCGCGAAGCGGGGGGAGGTCATCACCTCGGATCGGATCGCCGCCAGCGTCAACACCAACCCGGTGGTGGTGCGGCGGCTGCTCACCGCGCTGGCGAAGGCCGGACTGGTGCGCTGCCGGCCGGGCGCGACCGGTGGCTCGCGGCTGGCGCGCCGCCCGGAGCGGATCACCCTGCTGGAGATTTACCGGGCGGCCGGGGCGGGGGAAAGGTTCGCCCTGCCGCACCGGAGGCCCGACCCGCGTTGCCCGGTCGGGTGCAACGTCCAGGCGGCCTTGCGGGATGTCCTCGACAGGGCCGAGGCGGCGACCGCCGGAGTGTTCGCCGATCTGACGCTCTACCGCTTCACCCGCGCGGTGCTGAATCGTCCGCGCCGGACCGGCTGACTCAGCGCCCCTGCTGGAAGGAGCGCAGCATCCAGGCCATCTTCTCGTGCTGCTCCATCAGCCCGGTCAGGAAATCCTGCGTCCCGGCGTCGTGGAACTTCGCGGCGCAGGCTTCGACATCGGCGCGCAGCTGCCGGATGATCGTCTCGTGGTCGGCGAGCAGGTCGCCCACCATGTCGAGCGCCGCCGGGGTGCGTCCCGGCGTTTCATGAAGCCGCGTCCCCTTGACAAACTCGGCGAGCGTGGCGCCGACCGTGCCGCCGAGGGCGCGGGCCCGCTCGGCCACCTCGTCGATGATGGCGTCGATCGCCTCGTACTGCGCCTCGAAGAACTTGTGCAGATCGTTGAACTGCGGCCCGGTGACGTTCCAGTGATAGTTGCGGGCGCGCGTGTAGAGGACGTATTCGTCGGCGAGCAGCGTCTGCAAGATGGC
Source organism: Acidobacteriota bacterium (assembly GCA_018606725.1). Lineage (GTDB taxonomy): Bacteria > Acidobacteriota > Polarisedimenticolia > Gp22-AA2 > Gp22-AA2 > JAGYID01. The sequence goes on along the minus strand of JAGYID010000063.1, from coordinate 10,567 downwards.
GACGACGCCCTGCCGGTCGCTGTCGTTCAGTCCGATGTTCGGTTTCATCCACGGTCTCCTTGTCGCCGCTGCGGCCCGGCGGACGTCCGCACGGGCTCTTACGCCAGGTCGAAGATCAGGATCTCGTTGACCGCGCCGGCGGACGGCGATTTTACGCCGGCGCCCGGGCCGCCGGCCAGCTTCACCCCCGGCTCGTCGCTGAGCGCCGCCCCGTCGCCGGCCAAAAGCGCCCGGCCATCGAGGCTGACGGCGCCCCGCGCGACGTGGACCCAGGCGTGCCGGCCCTTCGCCAGCGGCTGCTCGAGCCGCTGCCCGGGCTCCAGGACGACGCCGTAGAGCCGGGCGTCCTGGTGGATGGTCACCGAGCCGTCCGCTCCGTCGCGTGACGCCAGCAGCACCGGCCTCCCCGCGCCGGTCTCCGCCAGGAGCGTCTTCTGCTCATACCCCGGGGGCAGACCTTTGGTCTCCGGCACGATCCAGATCTGCAGGAAGTGCACCGTCTCGATCTTCGAGTGGTTCCACTCGCTGTGGGTGATGCCGTGCCCGGCGCTCATGCGCTGCACTTCGCCCGGGACGATCACCGACGACGTCCCGGTGCTGTCCTTGTGCTCGAGCGCCCCCTCCAGGACCAGGGTGATGATCTCCATGTCCCGGTGCCCGTGCTTGCCGAACCCGGTGCCGGGCTCCACGACGTCGTCGTTGATGACGCGCAGGGTGCGGAACCCCGCCTGGGCCGGATCGAAGTAGTCGCCGAAAGAAAACGTATGCCGGCTGTCGAGCCAGTCGAACTGCGTCCGGCCACGGTCGCGTCCCGGTCGCAGCGTGATCATCGTCGCGCGCCGTTCACAGAGGGCTCCTCACTTCTCCCCCGGCCAGCCCCAGCCGAGCAGCAGGCCGTAGTGCATTCCGCCCGCCTTCAGGTCGAAGCCCTCGATGGTCACGTCCGCATCCGACCAGCGCACCGAGGCGCCGATGTTGAAGCGCGAGCCGAGGCGCCAGAAGACGCCACCGCCGAGCCAAGGACCGAAGGCGATATCGCTGTCATTGGTGAAGTCATTATCGAAGGCCGCGGTGATGATGTCGAGCCCGCCGCCGATGTACGGCCGGGTCGCCCCCGCCTTCCAGATCTTCCGGACCCCGAGGGCGATTTCCTGACTGAGAACGACGGCGTCGTTGCCGAAGAAGCCGTAGTTCTCCTCGATATCGACCGCCACCAGCACGTCGGTGGCGATCCAGACCGGCCACTTCTCGCCGCCCCAGGTGACCTCGGCGCCGAACTCGGTCCAGCCGTCGTCGACCCCGAAGACGCCCCAATCGTCTTTGTCGACCTGCTTGGTCCCGAGGAAGAAATTGGCGTCGCCGCCGGCCAGCGCCGGGGACGACGCGGACGCGGCGGCCAGGACGGCGAGCGCGAGCACGCCGCAGAAACGGCCGAGCTGACGGTGGTTCATCGGACCTCCTCCAGTCGAGGGGAGCGACCCATTGAATGTGAAGCGGACGCGGTCCGCGCGAAACGGCCGCATGATAGCACCCGTGACAGGGTTGGGATAGACAGGACCACCACATCACGGGCGTTGCAGGGCGCGAACGCCGCCCTGATCCGACGCTGCGCGCCGGGCGGCCGTTTCGTGCGGTCAGTCGAGGCGCTTGCGGAAGCGCAGCGCGGCGAGCAACAGGGCGGCGAAGCCGAACCCGGTCAGGATCAGCAGCTCGGGCCACAGGACGGCGAGCCCGGACCCCTTCAGGAACACCCCGCGGATGATGTTGTTGTAGTAGCGCAGCGGGATCGCCAGGGTGGCCGTCTGGATCAGCCGCGGCATGTTGTCGATCGGGAAGATCAGCCCCGACAGGTAGATGAACGGCACCATCAGGAAGAACACCGAGGCCATCATCGCCTGCTGCTGATTGCGGACCAGGGTCGACACCAGCAGCCCCAGCCCCAGGGTCGTCATCAGGAACGGCAGGGTCAGGAGCAGCAGGACCCAGAACGACCCGCGCAGCGGCACGCCGAACAGGAAGATCACCAGCAGGGTCACCAGCAGCAGATCGAAGACGCCGATGACGGCGTAGGGCAGCAGCTTCCCCAGGATCAGCTGCCAGGGCCGGATCGGCGTGACGATCAGCTGCTCCAGGGTGCCGATCTCGCGCTCCCGCACGACCGCCATCGACGGCAGGATCATGGTCATCAGCATCAGCGTCATGGCGAGGATCGCCGGGACGTAGAACCAGCGGCTCTTGAGATCCGGGTTGTACCAGACGCGCGGCACCAGGTCGGCGCGGCCGGGCGCGGCGGCGCCCGGCCCTCCGGGACGGGCGACGCTCCGCAGCGCGGCCCGCAGCCGCTCCGAGTTGGCGCCGGCGATGATCCGCGAGGCGTATCCCAGCCCCAGGACGGCGGAGCCCGAATCGGTGCCGTCGGCGAGCACCTGCACGCTGGGCGCGCGGCCCGAGGCGAGCGCGTCGCCGTAACCGGCGCCGATGACCAGCGCCAGCTGCGCGGTGCCGCGCACAAGCCAGGGATCGACGGCGTCGATGTCGTCCTCGGCGCCGACCAGCCGGAAGGTCCCCGAGCCGGTGAAGCGCTCCAGCAGGTCGCGGCTGGCGGCGGTCCGATCGAGGTCGACGAGCAGCAGCGGAATGTCGGTGACGTCGGTGTTGGCGGCGTAGCCCAGCGCCAGGAGCTGGATCAGCGGTCCGATGATCAGCACCGGGATCATCCGCCTGTCCTGAACGAGCTGCTGGAACTCCTTCAGCAGAACGCGCAGCAGGGCGTTCATCCGCGCGCCTCGTCGCGCGCCAGCCGGATCCAGGCGACGCCAAACACCACGAGGGCGTAAGCGATCAGGAACAGCATCTGTTCCCAGTAGGGCCCGAGGCCGGCGCCCTTCTGGATGATGCCGCGCAGGACGATCAGGTAATAGCGCGCCGGCACCGCGTAGGTGATCCCCTGCAGGGCCGCCGGCATCGAGCGGATCGGGAAGATGAACCCCGACAGGAAGATCGCCGGCAGCATCGAAGTGACGCTGCCGACCTGGAAGGCCATCGCCTGGGAGTCTGAGAAGCTCGACACCAGGAGCCCGTAGCCGAGCGCCCCCACCAGATAGATCAGCGTCACGACGAACAGGTCGAGGAAGGGCCCCCGGACCTCGATGCCGAACAGCAGCCAGGCGGCCACCAGAATGATGGCGCTGGCGAGCAGCGAAATGCACAGGAAGGGGACGACCTTGCCGAGGATCAGCTGGCCGGGCCGGAGCGCGGTCACCCGCAGCTGCTCCATGGTCCCGCGCTCCTTCTCGCGCACCACCGACAGGGCGGTGGAGATGACCGCGGTGAGCATCAGGATGAAGCCCATCAGGCCGGGGACCAGGAAATTGCTCGAGCGCAGCTCCGGGTTGTACCAGACGCGCGGTTCGTAGCGCAGGACCGCCGGCGGCGCCGCCCCGGCGCGCAGGAGGCTGCGGCGCTCGATGTCGACGTTGGTTTCGGCGACGATCGAGGCGGCGTACGACAGGACGGTGGTGGCGGTCGTGGCGTCGGTGCCGTCCATGATCATCTGGACGCGGGCGGTCCGGCCCGCCGCCAGGTCGGCGCCGAAGCGCTCCGGGATCACCAGGATCGCCTTCGCCAGGCGGCGCTCCGTGACGCGCTCGAAGTCGGCGCCGGCGGGCAGGTCGAGGACCCGGTCGAAGTAGGTCGAGTTGACGAACGAGGCGACCAGGTCCCGGCTGGCGGCCGTCATGTCGCGGTCCTGGACCGCCATCGGCACGTGGCGGACGTCGCGGTTGAGCGCGTAGCCGTACAGCAGCAGCATGAAGGCCGGCACGCCGAGGAGCATGGTGAGGCTGAGGGAGTCGCGCGCCGTCTGGCGCATCTCCTTCAGGGCCACCGCCCAGAGCTTCCTCAACGGACCGGCCCCGTCACGCGCCACCGCCCGCCGCGCCGCCCGTCTCGATGAAGTGGATGAAGACGTCCTCGAGCGACGGCACGATCCGCTCCGCCGTGGCAGGCACGTTGCCCTGGCGCTCCAGCAGCGCCAGGGTCTCGCGCCGGCCCTCCTCCGGGTCGCGCACCACGAGATGGAGGCGCGCCCCGAACACGGCGGCCTCCAGCACGAACGCGGCGCGCTCGAGGGCCGCCAGCGCTTCGAAGATGCCGGGGCAGGCGACCTCCAGCACGGCGCGTCCCGCGAACACCTCCTTGAGCTGCGACACCGTCCCGAGCGCCGCCAGGCGCCCGGCGTGCATCAGGGCGATGCGGTCGCAGTGCTCCGCCTCGTCGAGATAGTGGGTGGTCACCATGATGGTGGTGCCGTCGGCCGCCATGCGATCGATGAGGTCCCAGAAATGCCGGCGCGACAGCGGATCGACGCCCCCGGTCGGCTCGTCCAGGAACAGGACGCGCGGTCCGTGCAGCACGGCGCAGGCGAGGGCGAGCCGCTGCTTCCAGCCGCCCGGCAGCGCGCGGGTCAGCCGGCCCTCCATGCCGCGCAGGTCCGCCATGTCGAGCGCCCAGCGCTCCCGCTCGCGCAGCGGCCCGCCGCGCAGGCCGTAGACGCCGCCGAAGAAGCGCAGGTTCTGCGACACCGTCAGGTCGTCGTACAGGCTGAACCGCTGGCTCATGTAACCGATGCCGCGCTTGACCGCGTCCGGGTCGCGCGCCACGTCGATGCCGAGGACGCGCGCCGCGCCCGAGGTCGGGCGCAGCAGCCCGCACAACATCCGGATGGCGGTCGACTTGCCGGCGCCGTTGCTGCCCAGCAGCCCGAAGATCTCCCCCGCGGCGACGTTGAGGGTCAGATCGTCGACCGCCGTGAACGCGCCGAAGCGCTTGGTCAGGCGGTCGGTCGCGACGGGGTCGCTCACCGCGCGGCGCGCCCGGCCGCGGCCTCGCGGATCCGCGTGATGAAGATGTCTTCGAGGGACGCGGGGATCGGGCGGGTCGCTTCCACCTCGATGCCGGCGGCGCGCAGGGCGTCGGCCAGCCGGCCGGCGGCCCCGGCGGCGCCGGCGGGGGGGACGCCCGCCAGGCCCGCGTGCAACCGTTCGCCGAAGGTCTCGACCTCGGTCACCCCGTCGACATCGCGGAGGATCTCGGCCGCCCGCCGCCGGGGCCGCGCCAGGACCTCGATCGTCGAGCCGCGGGCCAGGCCGCGCAATTCCTGAGGACTCGCCAGCGCCAGCAGCCGTCCGTGGTCGAGGAGGGCAACCCGCTGGCAGCGCTCCGCCTCGTCGAGATAGGGCGTGGTCAGGACGATCGTCAGCCCGCGCCGCTGCAGGTCGACGAGGATCTTCCAGAAATCGCGGCGCGACACCGGGTCGACGCCGGTCGTCGGCTCGTCGAGGACCAGCAGCTCGGGGGTGTGGACCAGCGTGCAGGCCAGCGCCAGCTTCTGCTTCATGCCGCCCGACAGCCGGTCGGCGAGCCGGCCGCGGAACGGCGCCAGCCGCAGCATCTCCAGCAGCTCGTCGCGGCGCGACACCCAGCCGCCCACCCCGTGGACGGCGGCGAAGAAGGCGATGTTCTCGTCGACCGAAAGATCGCCGTACAGCGAGAAGCGCTGCGACAGGTAGCCGACCCGCCGCGACAGCTCCCGGCGGCGCCGGAACGGGTCGAGACCGAGGGTCTCGACGCGCCCGCCGTGCGCCGCCAGCAGCCCGAGCGCGACGCGCAGCGTTGTCGTCTTGCCGGCGCCGTCCGGGCCGATCAGGCCGAACATCTCGCCGCGCAGCACCTCGAAGCTCACGCCGTCGACCGCCGGCAGGTCGCCGTAGCGGCGCACCAGCCCTTCGATCCGCACGGCGGCCGGCGGCGCGGCGCTCATCGCTGCGGCGCGGCCGCCCGCCGCCGCGCTTCCGCCGGCATGCCCGGCTTGAACAGTCCGTCGGCGTTGTCGAGGCGGATCTTCACCCTGAACACCAGCTTGACCCGCTCGTCGCGCGTCTGGACGTTCTTGGGGGTGAACTCGGCCTGCGAGGCGATGTACGACACCGACCCGGTGCGCCTCTGGCCGTCGTCGGTGACGACCTCCGCCTCCTGGCCGAGGCGGATGCGGGCCAGGTCCGGCTCGGTGATGTAGACGGTGAGCCAGGCGTCCGACAAATCGGTGACCACGACCAGCGCCGTGCCGGCCGCCAGCAGCTCGCCCTGTTCGACCAGCTTCTCGGTGACGACGCCGGCGACCGGGCTGGCGATGACCGCGTCCTTGAGCTGCTGCTCGAGCTGGGCGATCCGCGCGTCGCTGCCGGCGAGCCGGGCGCGCGCCGCGTCGATCTCCTCGACGCGGCTGCCGGCCCGCAGGCGCGCCAGCCGGTCGCGCGCCGCCTTCAGGAGCGACGCCGCCACGTCACGCCGGGTGCGCGCCTCGTCGCGCGACTTGGTCGACCCGGTGCCGGAGTCCATGAGCTCCTGCATCCGGTCGAGATCGATCTGCGCCCCCTCGAGGTCGGCCTCGGCGCGGGTCACCTGGGCCTCCGCCTCGGCGATCTCCTCGACCCGGGTGCCGGCCCGCCGCAGGCGCAGCTCGGCGTCGGCCTGCCGGCGATCGGCGCGCGCCGCGTCGAGCGCCAGCCGGAGGTCGACCTCGTCGATGCGGCCCACCTCCTGGCCGGCCGCGAGTCGATCACCCTCCTCCAGCGTGAAATGCTGCAGCCGGCCGGCGACCTTGGTGGAGACGCGCACATCGGTCGCTTCGACGTGGCCCGAGGTCTCGATCAGGGACGGGTCGCGCCGGCTGCCGCAGGCGACCATGCAGGCGGCGACGCCGGCGCCGAGAACCACGACCACCGCGAGCCGCCTCAGCATCCGCCTCAACTTCCGCCTCAGCACCCGCCTCAACAACGGCATTCCCTCCCTGCCCCGCGGCCTTCAGTACGCCGCGAAACCGAACAGACGGTTGCCCCCGAACGCCCGCCCCATCGACAGGTACAGGGAGTTGTGCCCGTCGTCCGACTGCCCGTAGGCGAACATGATCGGTCCAAGATAGGTCTCCAGTCCTACCGCCAGCGTGCCGGTGTAGATGAGACTGCCGACGCTGACGTCCTTGGTCGAGGCCCAGGCGTTGCCCGCCTCGAACCAGGCGGCGGTGTACAGGGCGAAGCCGCGCCCCAGGTCGCTGGACATCCGCCCCGAGCGGCGATAGTAGCCGAGCCGCGCCACGCCGAAGAGCTGCCCGCGCAGCTGCGACTCCCGGTACCCCGACAGCGACAGCAGCCCGCCGAGGGGGAACTGATCGTAGAACGGCACCTCGCTCCCGAGGTTGGTGCCGCCGTCGAGGCCGGCGAACAGGCGGTGGCGCCGGTGGCTGAACACCTGGGCGAACGATCCCGACACCTTGTCATAGGTCAGGTCCGAGCCGAGGCTCTGGCGCGCGAAAAAGGCGTGCACCACGCCGTAGCGGCCATGCTCGGGGAAGGACGGGCGGTCGAGGCGATCGAAGACGACGCGCCCCACCAGCCCGGCGATCGGCACGTCGAGGCGCTCCAGGCTGGTGCCGCCGACCGTCGGGATGGCCCGCGCCCGGCCGCGCGTCACGCCGGCCCGCACCTCGCCGTACTTGCCCAGGTTGGCGCCGAACGCCACGGTGCCGGTCCCCAGCCGGGTCTGGTAGATCGCCACCCGCTGGTCGCCGTCGTACACGTCGGTGCGGACGCTGGCGTAGTCGAACGCCGGGGCGACGAACCAGTTGCCGCCGAAATCGAGCGGCTGGTAGAACTCCGAGTAGATCCGCCGGGTCTCGCCGAACTGAGCGTCGGTGCGCCACTCGGCCCCGAGCGCATCGAGACGGGTCGCGTTCAGCCGGCCGGCGATGTTGAAGTCGGTGTTCCCCTGCAGATCGTTGCGCAGGTTGAGCCCGAGCTTGAGGTAGTTCGGCCCCCACGACTTGTCGGTGGTCCGGTACACGAGATCGGTCTGGCCGTCGCGACGCTCGAGGCTGAAGTCGACCCGCTCGAAGTCGCCCAGGCCGTAAAGACGCGCCACGTCCTCCTTGACGACCCGGGCGTCGAGCGGCCCGCCGGCCCTCGCGTGGATGCGCCGCTCCAGTATCCGCCGATCGACCTTCGAGTCCCCCTCGATGCGCACCGCGTCGATCCGCCCGGGGAGCGCCGTCGCGGCGCGTTGCCGCGCCCGCCATGTTTCCCAGGCGTCGGGCGGCAGCGCGTAGCGGCGCAGCGCCTCGGCCTGCGCCCGCGCCGCGGCGGCGCCGCGGACGACGGCGGTGGCCGCCTTGCGGTAGGCGCCGGAGGTGACGCTGCCGAGCTCCGGCACGATCAGCAGATCGGCCGCCGGCGCCTGCGCCTCGACGTTCAGCCGGGTCAGCATGCCGCTGACCTGCCGCGCCACGTCGCGCACCGACTTGAGGAGCTCCGGCCGGTCCAGCGGCGTCGACACGTCCACGGCGATCACCACGTCGGCCCCCATCGCCCGGGCCACGTCGACCGGCAGGTTGCGGACCAGCCCGCCGTCCACCAGGATCCGCCCCTGCCACTCGACCGGCGCGATGGCGCCCGGGATCGCCATGCTGGCGCGCAGCGCCTCGGGGAGGGAGCCGTTCCCGAGGACGACCATCTCCCCGGTGCCGAGGTCGGTCGCCACGGCGCGGAACGGCAGGTTGAATTGATCGAAGTCCTCGACGCCGGCCACCGGCAGGGTCAGCCACTGCAGGGCCGAGCCGATCTTCTGGCCGGCGATCAGACCGCGCGGCAGCGTCAGGCCGCTGCGCTTGACCCCGATCTCCAGGTCGATCAGCTCGCTGATGTCGTCCTCCTTGCGGCGGAACGACAGGTCCTGGCGACGCGGCCGGTCGGAGAACAGGTCGCCCCAGCCGGTCGTCAGCATCTCCGCCTCGAGCCGCTCGGGCGACCAGCCGGTGGCGTACAGACCGCCGACCAGCGAGCCCATGCTGGTGCCGGCGATGCAGCCGACCGGCACGTGCAGCTCCTCGAGCGCCTTCAGCACGCCGACGTGGGCGATGCCGCGCGCCCCGCCGCCGGACAGCGCCAGCCCGATCGCCGGCCGCCCGGGCGGCGCCGTGCAGGCGCGCGGCGCGACCGGCGTCGATCCCGGCGCAGCCGGAGCCGGCGGGACGGCCTCCGCCGCACCCGCCGCCAACGGCAGGCAGAGGAGCAGTGCCAGAGAAGGGAGATGCAGGCCTCGGTGCCGCACGGATCGGCGCCGCATCGATCAGTGGCCCCGGTAGACGTCCAGGATCCGGTCGGCCAGGACGTTCCAGTCGAAGTTGGCGAGGGCGTGCGCTTTCCCCGCCTCCGCGACGCGCCGGGCCTTCTCCGGATCGTCGAGCAGATCGACGATGGCGGTGGCCAGGCGCTGCACGCGGTCATCAGGGATCCGCGGCGGGGCGTCGTAGGTCGAGGTGCGGTCGTCGAACAATTCAACCAGGGCGCCGCGACCGCCGTCGAGCAGCTCCTCCAATCCACCCAGCCGGCTGGCGACCACGGGTTTACCCATCGCCATCGCCTCGAGACAGGCGTGGCTGGTCCCCTCCGCCCGGGAAGGGAAGACCACGACGCGGGCGAGGGCGAGGTAATCCGGCACCTCGGCGTTGGGAACCCGGCCGAGGAAATCGATCCCCCCCTCGACGCCGAGCTCGCGCGCCAGGCGCTTGAGATCGTTCTCCAGCACCCCCCAGCCGCCGAGGACGATGCGGGCGTCGGGGCAGGCCTTCAAGATGCGCGGCGCCGCCTGCACCAGGTACTGGATACCGTTCTTCGGGACCAGCCGGCGCACCGCCAGGACGACGCGGTTCGCGCCGTAGCGCTCCAGCAGACGCGGTGGCGGCGTGCGCGCCGCGTCGAAGTCGTCGGTATCGACGCCGTTGGGAATCAGATGCATCCGTTCCGGCCTGCAGTAGGGCGACGCCATCCGCGCCAGCTCGACGCCGGTGGAGATGACCGCGTCGGCCATGGAGATGGACCGTCGCCGGTAGCGGCGATGGCCGATCCGTCTGAGCCACGAATCGTCGGGGTTGTCCAGGAGCCCGAGCCCGTGCAACGACACGACGAAGCGGCGGTGCAGCCGTCGGGCCACCGGCGCGGCGAGGGCGGCGACGCGGTAGGGGTTGCGCGCGTGCACCACGTCGGCCTCCCGGAACTGCCCCTCCATCAGGCGCCGGAGTCTGAAGCGGTCGGCCAGCCCGAAGCGGTGCGGCGCCCGGACGACGTCGAAGCCGCCCTCCTCGGGGCCGCTCCACGGATGCTTTTCCGTGGTGAGGATGAGGACCTGGTGTCCCTTGCGCCGCAGGTACTTGGCCAGTCGGAAAGCGCCCATCTCCTGTCCGCCGAGCCGGGGCAGATAGGAATCGGTGGTGATGACGACCTTCACGTCGCGGTCCTCGGGGCGGGCCCGGCGCAGCGCGGCGCCCTGGCGCGCGGGAGCGAAGTGGCGGAGAGGGTGGGATTCGAACCCACGGTGAGGTTTCCCCCACACACGCTTTCCAAGCGTGCGCCTTCAGCCACTCGGCCACCTCTCCGCGGGGAGCGTCTGCTCCGGGACGGGCTGGTTTGGAAAGCGGGCGCGATGATAGCCCCCCGGCGGAGGCGCCGTCAACGCG
>JAGYID010000157.1 GCA_018606725.1 Acidobacteriota bacterium | reverse complement strand
CTCGCCGCCGAGCCGCGCCGACCGCTCGGACAGGCGATCGCGCACGGTGATCTCGATCGCCTTGGCGGCGGCGGTCGCCGCCAGCGGGTTGTTGCCGAAGGTCGAGGAGTGCCACATCGGGTTGCCGTGGAAGGCGGCGAAGATCTCGTCCCGGGTGGTGAACGAGCCGCACGGGACAACACCGCCCGACAGCGCCTTGGCGAGACACATGATGTCGGGCTCGACGTTCCAGTGGTTGACCCCGAACAGCGCGCCGGTCCGTCCGAGCCCCGTCTGCACCTCGTCGGCGATCAGCAGGACGTCGCGGGCGCTGCACAGGCTGCGGACTTTCGGCAGGTAGTCGTCGGGCGGCACGATGACGCCGCCCTCCCCCTGCACCGGCTCGAGGATTACCGCCGCCGTGTCCTTCTTGATCGCCTTGTCGATGGCGGCGGCGTCACCGTACGGGACGAAGGTGACATCCTGAAGGAGCGGCTGGAACGGCTCGCGGAACACCGCCCGGCCGGTCACCGACAGGCTGCCCATCGACTTGCCGTGGAACGAGTTTTCGGTCGAGATGAAGCCGCGCTTCTTCGTATAGAGGCGGGCCATCTTCAGGGCGCCTTCGATCGCCTCGGTGCCGCTGTTGCAGAAGAACGTCCGCTTCAGCCGGCCCGGGGCGACCTCGGCGAGGCGGCGCCCCGCCTCGGCGGTGATCGGATTGACCAGGTACTGGCTATGCAGCGGCATCCGGTCGAGCTGCGACTTCACCGCCGCCACCACCTCCGGGTGCCGGTGCCCGAGCGAAAAGATGCCGTAGCCGCCCAGGCAGTCGACGAACTCCTCCCCGTAGATGTTCTTGATCAGCGAGCCCTCGCCGCTCCACTCGACCAGATTGCGGTCGCGGTCCCGATCCTTCTGCTTCGGGAAGCGGCGCATGTAGGCGTTCCAGTTGTCGATGCCCTCCGCCGCGATGGTCTCCTGCTCGTCGCGGCTGAGCGGGTGGTCGATCGGCAGCTTCACGTCAGGCCTCCCTGCTTGATCGACCGGATCACGTCAGGCTCCGCATCGTGTCGTCGAGGTGGCTCAGGACTTCGTCGACCGTGCTCTTCGGGATCGACAGCGCCGGCTCGAAGCGGATCGTCTTGGCGTTCAGGAGCGTGCCGGCGACCAGCACCCCGCGCCGGAACAGGCCGGAGGCGACGGAGTAGCCGAAATCCGTGCTGACGAACTCGACGCCGATCAGCAGCCCCCTCCCCCGCACGTCGACCATCTGGTCCGGGAAGCGGGACTGGATCTCCTTGAGTCCGGCGATCAGGTACTCGCCCGTCTCCGCCGCCTGTCCCGGCAGGTCCTCCGACAGCGTCACGTTGATGGCGGCGATGCCGGCGGCGCAGGCGAGCGGGTTGCCGCCGAAGGTCGAAGAGTGCAGGAACGGGTTGTCCTCGAGCACCTTCCAGATCTCGGGGGTCGAGACGAACGCCGACAGCGGCATGACCCCGCCGCCCAGCGCCTTGCCGAGACACATGATGTCGGGGATGACGTTCCAGTGGTCGACGCCCCACAGCTTGCCGGTGCGGCCCATGCCGGTCTGCACCTCGTCGGCGATCAGCAGGCAGTCGTACTCGTCGCAGATTTCCCGAAGCCGCGGCCAGTAGTCGTCCGGCGGCACGATCGCCCCGGCCTCCCCCTGGATCGGCTCGGCGACGACTGCGGCGATCTCCAGACCCACGTCGCGCGCCTTCTTCAGCTGCCATTCGACCTCGTCGGCGTCGCCGAACTCGACGAAGTAGACATCCTGCAAAAGCGGCTCGAAGGCCACCCGGAACTCCGCTTTGCCCATCAGCGACAGCGAGCCGTACGACTTGCCGTGAAAGCCCCGGATGGTCGAGATGAAGCCGGACTTCTGGGTGTACAGGCGCGCCAGCTTCATGGCGCCCTCGACCGCGTCGGTGCCGTTGTTGATGAAGAACGACTTCTGGAGGTTGCCGGGGGCAATCTCCCCCAGGATTTCCGCCAGGGCGCCGCGCAGCGGGTCAAGCAGCTCCTGGCTGGACAGCGGCATCCGCTCCAGCTGCTTCCTGACCGCCTCGACGATCTTCGGATGGCGGATGCCGGCGCTGTAGATGCCGAACCCGCCCAGGCAGTCGATGTACTGCCGGCCCATGATGTCTTCGATGTAGCTTCCCTGGCCGGTCCACTCGATGGCGGCGTACTGTTCCGCCTCGGCCACCGACTTGCGGTAGTCGAGGAACCCCGAGTTGAAGTAGGTGCCGAACGACTTGACCGTCTCCTTGACCACCATCTTCTTCTTCGCCGGGCTCAGCTTGTCGGCCTTCGAGATGATGTCGAGCCACTTCTGGCTTTCCTTGACCACCTTTTCGAGCGGGAACCGGCGGCTCTGACGCCGGGCCCGGTCCTTGGCGGCGGCCTTCAGGCTGCGACGGACGGCGGGGCGGCGCTGGCCCTCCGCCGCGGCGCCCGGGATGGCGTTGGCCGACGATCTGGCTGCCGCCCGGACGGCGCCGCCGGCGGGCGACGGGTCGGCCCGGCGGCCGCCGTTGCCGGCCGGCCGGCCGGGGGCGGCCAGGCGGACGGAGGACAGCACCACCACCTCACCTCCGCTGCCCTTACCGGCTCGTGTCTCGCGCTTCAGATTGTTTTTCATATGACGACCTCGATTCCTTTGATGACTGCCATTGCCTCATGAAGACGGACTGCTCCGCGGGGCTCGTGGAGCCGAAACGACGACCACTGAATGAGAGCGCTGCAGGTGTTCCGGGGTGTCGCCGGCTGCTGGACAGACCTGTTAGAGGTCGGCCAGCAGCGGCCGCATCTTCCGGGACATCATGACTAGCGGAGACATGGGGTGAACCCCCGAAGGCGGAGCAATCGTAGCCGAGCCCGCCTCCACCCGTCAAGGTACGTCCAGACGATGCGGGTGGGTAGCGCATTCGCAGAAATCCACCCAAGTGATGCAGTAGAGAGACTTAGACAAAAGGTGTGGTGTCGTCTCGCGGGCGGCGACGAACTTGTAATCGCGCCCTAGGTCTGGACGATGCCACGCTCGATGGCGTAGCGGACGAGGCCGGCGGTATCGTGGATATCGAGCTTTTTCATGAGGTTGAGCCGGTGCGTCTCGGCGGTCTTTGGGCTGACACCGATGGCATCGGCGACCCCGCGCGTCGTTTTACCCTCCGCAACGAGTTGCAGGACCTGGCGCTCGCGCGGGCTCAAAGGATCCTTCGGCGACCGGATCGCCTTCCGGCTCTGCAGCGCCTCGACGGCGGTGCGGGGAAGCCCCGGGCTGAGATAGACCATCCCCTGCATGACCGCACCGAGCGCCTGGACCAGGTCCCCGACCGCCCCCGACTTGAGGACGTAGCCGGTCACCCCGGCCCGCAGCGCCTCCAGCAGGTAGCGCTCGTGTGTGTGCATGGTCAGGATGATGACCCGGACATCGGGGAGTGTCCGGCGGATTTTCCGGGCCGCGTCGAGGCCGTTCAGGGTCGGCATTCCGAGGTCGAGGATCGCCACGTCGGGCCGGAGGTCGTGGGCGAGCCGACAGGCTTCCTGCCCGTCCGAGGCCTCGCCGACGACCTCGACCCCCTCGCTCTCCAGCAGAGCCTTGACCCCTTCGCGCACCACCAGGTGATCCTCGGCGAGCACGACCCGAAGGCTCATCGGGGGGCCCGGGGCCCGACCGGGTCGGCCAGCCCGCGGCTGACCGCGTAGCGGGTCAGGCCGGCGACGTTGTGGATCGACAGCTTTCGCATGACGTGGGTCCGGTGATTGACCACCGTCTTGCCGGAGATCCCGAGGCTGGCGGCGATCTCCCGGCTCGTCCTGCCGGCGGCGATCTGCCCCAACACCTGACGCTCGCGCTCGGTCAGCACCTCGCCCCCCGCCGGCCGCTCCGGCCCGGGCGGGTCGCCACCGGTCGCGCCGGTGAATGAAGGCAGGCGGCCGCCCCGCCGGATCGTCCGGACGGCATCGATCAGCGTCGACCCGGCGGTTTCCTTCAGGAGGTATCCCCTGGCCCCCGCCTTCCGCAGGGCCGCGGCGAAGTCCCCGCCGCTGTGGATGGTGAGCGCCAGGACGCGGGTCGCCGGCAGCGTCCTGGCGATGCGGGTGGTGGCCTCGACGCCGTTCATCCTGGGCATGGCGACGTCCATCACCACGACGTCGGGCCTCAACCTGGCCGCCTGCGCGACCGCCTCGCGACCGTCACGGGCCTCCCCGACGACGGCGATGTCCTCCTCCGCCTCGAGCACTGCCCGCAACGCCTGCCGGACGATGGCGTGATCGTCGGCGATCAGCACCCGGATCGACCGGCGTCGATCCGCGGGGCGAACTCCGCCGGTGGCGGAAGTCTTGTCGATGGTTTTGTCGGTGGTGACCATGTGGAGCTTTCGCGATCGCGGGTCGGAGGGGTCGACGCGCGGCCCGCCCACTATGCCGCTGCGACCGCCCCGATGTCAACGCAGCATCAGGACCGCGGCGATCCGCGCCGCCGCCCGCCCGTCCCACAGCGGCACGCTGCGACGCCGCGGCCGTGGCCGCCTCAGGATGCCGCGCGCCGCGGCGACGATGGCGGCCGTGTCGCTGCCCACCAGCCGGTTGGTGCCGCGGCTGACGGTGATCGGCCGCTCGGTGTTGTCGCGCAGCGTCAGGCACGGAACGCCCAGGATGGTGGTCTCCTCCTGCACCCCGCCGGAATCGGTCAGCACCAGGGCGGCCCGCTTTTGAAGGTGCAGGAAGTCGAGGTAGCCGAGCGGCTCGAGCAGCCGCACCCTGCCGTCCTGCCCGGATGCCTCGCCCCACCCGAGGTCGGCGCGCAGCCGGTCGAGCGTCCGGGGATGGACCGGGAACAGGATCGGCAGGTCGCTGGCGATCTCCCCGATCGCCCGCATGACCCGCCGCAGCGCCTCGACGTCGTCGACATTCGACGGCCGGTGCAGCGTCAGCAGCCCGTACGGCGGCGCCACACCGAGACGGCGCAGCGTGTCAGCCTGGTCGGAGCGTTTCACGAACCGCCGCAGCGTGTCGATCATGACGTTCCCGACCCGGTGAATCCGGCGCCGGTCGACCCCTTCGGCGAGGAGATTCCGGTCGGCATCCGGGCTGGTGGTGAACAGCAGGTCGGCGAGAGCATCGGTGACGATCCGGTTGACCTCCTCCGGCATCGTCCGGTCGCCGGACCGCAGCCCGGCCTCGACATGCGCCACCCGGACCGGCGGACTCATCTTCGCCGCCACGATCGAGCAGGCCAGCGTCGAGTTGACGTCCCCCACCACCACGACCCAGTCGGGCCGGTCGCCCGTCAGGACCTTCTCGAACGCCTCCATGATCTTGCCGGTCTGGACGGCGTGGCTGCCGGACCCGACCCCCAGGTGGAGATCCGGCTTGCGGATCTCCAGCTCCTTGAAGAAGACATCGGACATGGCGGCGTCGTAGTGCTGCCCGGTGTGGACCAGCACCGGATCGAAGCGGTCCGGGCGAGCCTGGAAGGCGCGCATCAGCGGCGCGACCTTCATGAAGTTCGGGCGCGCCCCCGCGACCAGGAAAATCCGCAGCGGCCGGCGGCCTTTCCCGGTCCGACGGGTCATCCGCGCTCCAGGGGTCGGGGCGCGACCGTGCGCCGCCCGCCGATCATGTCCGGCTCATCGCGTCCCCGACCGCCCGAATGACCCGCT
>JAGYID010000062.1 GCA_018606725.1 Acidobacteriota bacterium | reverse complement strand
AGCGGGACACGACGCGCGCATCGACCGCGAAACCGTCGCGTCCGGCGGCCCGGCGGCTCAGCTACCTCGAGCAGCGCGAATGGGACGGCATGGAGGCCGCCGTGCAGGACACGGAATCGCGCCTCGCCGAGGCGCGGAGGCGGGCGGAGGATCCGTCGATCGCGACGGACGCCGACATGCTGCAGAAGCGGCTTTCGGAGGTCGGGGAGCTTCAGGCCAGGGTCAACCGGCTTTACGCCCGATGGGCCGAGCTCGACGAGAAGCAGAAATGAGGACCTCCATCGTCAGGCGCGCCCGCAGGGTTCTCTTCGTCGCCCTGATTCTCGAAGGGCTCTATTTCGTACCGGCCTCGATCTTTCTCAACACGCCCCTGGCTTCGCGGCTCTTCAATCGCCGGCCGGAGAGGTTCCACATCCACTGGAGCCTGGCCATAAGCCCGTGGCCTGGCCTCGTCCACCTCATCGGGGTGGAGACCGGGGGCCGGTCGCGGGTCATCGATTGGCGCGCGCGAATCGGTGCGACCACGGCGTCGTTCAGGATCCGCCCGTTGTTCGAGCACACCGTCCACCTCAACTGGGTCAGGGCGGGGGGCCTCGACTACGTTCAGCGCCCGCGCCCGGCGCCGGGCGAGACTGCCGCTCCGGAAGCCGGGGACTGGCCGCCGATCGCCCTCCTCGGAAATCCCACGGAGGCTCCATCGGGAACACCGGCTCCGAGACACGCCCACGGATCGCCGTGGACGGTCCGGGCCGATCGGATCCGGTGCGACATCGAGCGGCTCTGGATCGGCCGCTACCGTGTGACGGGTCGGGCGCGGCTGAACACCCGCATGAACCTGGTCGCGCGCGGACCCCTCGAGTTTCCACGCATCGAGTACAGGCTCGATTCGGGAGACCTCTGGACCGGACAGGAGAAGCTCTTCGAAGATTTCCGGCTCGAGGCGGACGTCCGCCTCGCGCCGTTCGCGCCCAGGGGCAAGAAGGCGGGTGCGTTGATCCACAGCCTCTCGGGGGACGTCAGCCTGGACGCCCGACGCGCATCCTTCGGGTTCCTGGATTTTTACTTTCGCAAGGCCCCCGAGCTGCGCTTCAGTCGTCGAGGACCGGCGCGCCTGCGGCTGAAGCTCGACGCCGGGCTCCTGCTTCCCGGCTCGAGACTCGAGCTCGAGGGCGATCAATTCGAGGCCGCCTTCCTGGACCAGCGTCTCACCGGCATGGGCCGCGTCATGGCGGAAGTCGTAGCGGCCGAGGGGCCTCCGCAGTCGCGACTGGAGGCGACCCTGGACAACTTCCAGATCGCGCGCGTGGGGCGGACGGAACCGTTCGCCCACGGCAGCGGTTTCCGGATCGTCGCCACGAGCGCGTCGCTCGACCTCGCCGACCCATTCGACGACCTGCATGTCGCCATCGATCTGCCCGAGGCCCAGATCCCCGACCTGAGCGTCTACAACATCTATGTTCCTCCGCACAGCCGATTCTCGATCCTCTCGGGCGTGGGACGCCTCGGCTACCATTTCGACGCGGACTCGGGCCAGGGCTCCCTCGAGGGCAAGATGGACCTGGCCATGCGCGACATCGTCGCGCGCTTCGAGAACATCTCGCTCAAGGGAGACGTCAAGATCTCCGCCCCGCTGCGCGACGGCAGCCCGTCCGATCTCCGTTTCGACATCTCCGGCACGCACATCGAGATCCGGAGCGCCGACCCTCCCTGGACAGGCTCCATCCGACTGCCGGTGTCGAAAATGAGGTTCTCCGAGCCCATGCAGGTGGATGCGCGCACCCGGCTCGCCCTGCAGGACACGCGTCCGATCGTCGCGGTCTTCGACGCGTACCGTGACCTGCCACGCATCCTCGAGCGCCTGATGACCATCCGCGACGTGCGCGGGACCGCCGACTTCCGGCTCGGGAAGGATTCGGTCGAGGTCAGGAATCTCGAGGTCGGGGGCCAGGGGTTTCGTTCGCTGGCCGACCTGACGTTCGGCACCGCCGGCCGCGACGGCATCCTGTACCTTCGCCTGCATGGGTTCTCCCTCGGAGTGGACCTGCGGGAGGGAAAGAAGGAGTTCAAGGTGCTGAGTCCGCTGAGCTGGTTCGAGAAGGCGCGGGCGGAGCGGCGCGGAGCGGCGATCCACACGAACGGCGATTGAGGGGCGCTAGGAGCCGGTCCGAGTATTGGGCCGGCTCCTAGGGCGCCTTTGGTTCGGCGACGCCGCTCCGGCGCAGGATGACGACAAGAATGAGCAGGATGAGGCCCAGTACGATCGCGGGGACGAGGACGCACAGCAGCGAGCCGACGAACGACACGGCGTCCTCGACCACGCTCTGGACCGGGTTCGCGAACCCCAGCGTCGTGGCCGTCGAGACGAGCCGCGTCTTGGCCTTGACCAGGTGCACGCCCGCGGCGGCCGGCATCCCGAGCATGATGGCGAGGACCACGGCCGCCAGGGAGCTCGTCTCGCTCAAGGTCGAGGCCATGACGAGCGCTCCGGCGAGGGGCTTGACGAACAGGCCGATCCCGTCCAGCAGGTGATCGACAACGGGATACTTGTCGCCGAGAGTCTCGACCACGACCGCCGTTCCCAGGAGCACGAGGGCCGGGGTCGACTCGAGCCAGCCGAATCGCCCGCCCAGTTGGATCAGCCCGGAGCGCGCCGCGGCCCCGACGACGAACAGCGGCAGAAACGCCCGGAGACCCGCGCACGACGCGAGCCCTATTCCAGCGGCGATTTGCAGGACCAGGCCCATGCTTCCGCTCCCGTAAGGCGGGCGATATTGTGACATCAGTCCGCGACTCGAGCCGAACTGTCATGTTCTGCCTGATGGACCGATCAGGTATTTAGCGATAAGGAATTCAGGAAGCGCCGGACCCCCTGCCACCGCGGAGTCGTGGAGAATTTGCCATCCCGGGAAAGAGGGGATGGCTGGAGAATCCGAGTGCGCAGGGAACAATTCCATGCGTCGTTGATGACGTCGCTGGCTCTCGTCCTTCTCGCCGGGTGTCATGGAAGCGATTCGTCGGGCATGCACGTCACGGGATCCGAGGGCCGGGGTCCGGTCTTCCTCGGACGCGCCGCCAGCTTCGGGGTCCTGGCCGGCACCACCGTGGACAACACCAGTGGCACTGAAACCACCGTGGTCGTCGGGGATCTCGGTGTGAGCCCGGGGAAGATCGTGACCGGGTATCCCACCGTCAGGGGCACGATCGACTTGGGCTCCCTCAAGTCGGCCGTGGCGCAGGAGGATCTGGCCGCCGCATTCGACGACGCCGCCGGCCGAACGGATGACGCGGTCGGCATCTCGGGAGATCTGGGCGGGCAGACGCTGACGCCCGGTCTTTACTTCTCATCGTCCGCGCTTTCACTGACGGGCACGGTCACGCTCGACGCGCTGGGCGACGCGAACGCCCTGTTCGTCATCCAGGTCGCCACCACGCTCACCACGGCGGCCGGCAGCCAGGTGGTCCTGACCGGCAGCGCCGACCCATTCAACGTCACGTGGGTGGTCCTCGGCTCGGCCGATCTCGGCGCCGGCTCCAGCTTCCAGGGCAGCATCCTGGCGGGCCAGTCGATCACGCTCGGCACGGGTGCGGTGATCGAGGGCAGGGCCCTGGCCCGGAGCGGCGCCGTCACCCTGGACAACAACAGCATCACAGCCCGCTGAGAAGTACTCCGCCCCGAGAGGAGAGATGAATGAGACCCTGGAACGCGCCGATGATCGCGGTGGTGGCGCTCATCGTCGTTTCGGCGGGGGTTACGCCGGGGGCGAACGCCGCTGAACCCAGAATGGTATTGCGCGGCGGCGCCGGCTGGGTCAGCCCCACGGGCGAATGGACGGGCGACCTCCTGTTGACGGAGGGCGTGAGTGTCACGATGCTCAAGGCGGACAGCACGATCGGCCCCCAGCTCAGCCTTGAATACAGGTTCACCCGCCTCCTCGGCGGCGAGGTGAGCGTTCTACGGGCCTCGCACGAGGTCACCATGACAGAGAGCGTGCTCTCTGGCGGCATACCATTTCCCAGTCAGTTGACGTTCGGCCAAGTCACGGAATGGCCCATCCTGCTCGGGGCGAATTTTCATGTCACGAGAAGCAAGAAGATCGACCTTTACCTCGGCCCGGTCATCGGCTGGGTGATCTGGGACGACCTGAACCCCGGCGCCGAGGCCCAGCAGGAGGTCACCATCGGCGCGATCAAGATGCACGACGATTTTGCCTGGGGCGTGAACGTCGGCGCGGACGTGCCGTTCGCCAGCCATTGGGCGTTCAACTTCGATCTCAGGGCTCTCGACTACAGCGCGAGGACCGACAGCCAGCCGATCGAGGCCGTCCTGGGCGAGGACCTGACAATCCCGATCAAGCCCCTGATCGTGACGGCCGGCATCGCGCTGAGATGGTAAGCGCCGCGTCCGGAGTGTCGAAATTTTGACTCCGCGGCTGTCCGACCGTGTGGATTGGAGCCACGCGCGGTGTCGAACGGACGGGAACGACCGATCCGCGCTGGACTCCCGCAGCCGGTGGAATTATGTTGCGGGCCGGAGGTGAACGATGACCAAGACACGCAGGAAGCTGCAGATGCGGGTGAAGCGCGCGTTCCGGACCAGCGTCCAGGCGAGGAAGCGCCACCAGCGGGCGATCGCCGCGTACAAGAAGCTGGCGAGAAAGTACCGCGCGGCGTGAGAGCTCTCTCGCGCCACCGCCCCGCCGTGCGCGCCTAGCTCTGTCGCAGGCGCCCGGGCCGGACCACCTTTCGGGACGTCCGGAGCGGGGCACCCTTCACATCGGCGGGCCCTCGGGTCGACGCGGCGCCGACCGGCGCCGTGGCACTCGTCACGAGGGCCCGCCGTCGCCCACCCCCGCCTGTCATCGCCCCGCCCGCTCGCCGACTTCCGGCACCTGAATCCTTGTATACAATGCGCCCTCCGATGGGGGTCGCCTTGCGATCCGCGGCCGCCATCGTGCCGGGCGCCCACGCCCCGCACCTCGCCCAGGTAGGAGAATCGATGGACCGCACACGGGGTCCGAGGCGCGCCTCGCTGCTCGCCGCCGCCCTGCTGGCCGTTGCGGCCGGGACGCCGGCGCGCGCCGCGGTGACGCTGGTGGAGGGAGAGAAGGGAAAACTCGACCTCGAGGTCCGGCTGATGGCCTGGGCGATGATGACGGGCCCCGACCTGATCCCCGGAGTTAATTCCACTCCGCCCCCGGCGCAGGACGAGAACATCGAGGACTTCTTCATCCGCCGCGCCCGGCTCATCCTCAGGGCCAGACTCTCGCCGTCGCTCGAAATCGTCTTCCAGCTCGGCCAGGACAACATCGGCAGCAAGATCCTGAAGGACGATGCCGGCTTCCGTTTCAAGGACGCGGTGCTCAACTACAAGAAGACGGAGGCGCTGCAGCTCGCGGTCGGGCAGTTCAAGGTGCCGTTCCTGCGCCAGAACCTGTGCTCCGGGTTCAACCAGCTGCTGGTCGATCGCTCGCTGGTCACCGCGCTCCGCCCCGCCATCGAGGGGTCGCGCGACCAGGGCGGGATGATCTGGGGCAGCGACGGGGGCTTTCAGTACCGCGTCGCCCTGTTCGACGGTTCGGATCAGGAGGACACCAACACGCAGAGCAGCCTGCGCGGCACCACGCGCGTGTCATGGAACTGGTTCACGCCCGAGCCGGGATTCGGGTACACCGGCACGACGATTGGCGAGACGAAGGTGCTGCAGTTGGCCGCGCAGGCCGACGCGCAGAACGGCCGCGTCGACCCGCGTGACGATGCGGGTTTCGCGACCGAGGCGCGCGCCTACCGCGCCTGGGCGGTCGAGGCGTATTACGACCAGCCGCTGGGGAAGCGCTGGGCGGTCACGGCCGAAGGGGCGTGGCTGCAGCGCCGCGACGACTACGAGACCGCCGGCCTCGACACCCGCTCGATCGACGGCGCCTACGCCCAGGCCGGCCTGCTGCTCCCCTGGCAGGTCGGCCCCGGGCGGCTGCAGGTCGCCGGGCGCTGGGAGGAGATCGAGACGGCGCGGGGGGCGACCGACGGATCGCTCCGGGCGCGCACCATCGGGATCAACTGGTTCGCCAAGGGACACGACCGGAAGATCCAGTTCGACCACGGCGAAGTGAAGGAGCGGCCCACCGACCTCGACGACAACTTCTATCGCCTGTCGGTCGTGGTCGCGTTCTGAACCGGGCGGCGGGCATGCGGTACTAGGTCAGGTTGATGACCGCCGGCAGATCCGGAGCCTGGTGGTTCACCGCGTCCGTCAGAACGGGGAGCGTGATCACGAATGTCGCGCCTTTCCCCGGCGGGCTTTCGGACCGGATCTCTCCTCCGTGGTCCTTGACGATCCCGTAGCTGACCGAAAGACCCAGGCCGGTGCCTTTGCCGGTCGGCTTGGTGGTGAAGAAAGGCTCGAAAATCCGCTTTTGGATCTCCTCAGGGATCCCCGGGCCGGTGTCGGTCACGCGCACTTCGACGCGGTCCTGGCCCGACGGAAGGGTCGACAGGGTGACCGTGCCGGCCCCGCCCTCCATGGCGTGCTGCGCGTTGATCATCAGGTTCATGAACACCTGTTGCAGCTGGTTGGCGTTGCCGCGGATCTGCGGCAGCCCCGGCGCCAGGTCCTTCAGAACTTTCACCTGGTTCAGCTCGAGCTGGTGCAGCACGATGGCGATGGCGTCCTCGACCACGCGATTGATGTCGGTGGGCTCGAGGATCGTCTTCTCCTGCCGGGCGAACTTCAGGAGATTTTCGATGATCATCTTGCAGCGCTTGGTCTCCTTCTCGATCAGTTGCAGATTTTTCGCGAGGAGGGTGCCCTGCGGCGCGTCACGCAGGGAGAGCTGGGCGCAACCCAGGATGCCGGCCAGCGGGTTCTTGACCTCGTGCGCGATCCCGGCGCCGAGCTGGCCGACGGCGGCCAGCTTCTCCGACTGGACGAGCTGGGCCTGCGCCTCGTGCAGCGCCGACTCGCGGTCCTTCAGCTCGGACGCCATGTGATTGAACGAGCTGGCGAGCGTGCCGATCTCGTCCTGGGACTTCACCTGCACCTGAATGTCGAAGCGCCCCTTGGCGACTTCGCCGGTGGCGCGGGACAGGATCTCCATCGGGCGGGTGATGCGGCGCGACCAGACCAGGCCCGCCACCGCGGACGCGAGCAGCAGTCCCAGCGCGACCAGCAACAGGCGATTCAACAGATCGCGGCTGGCGAGGTAGGCCGCCGCCTTCGGAATCTCCGCGACCGCGAACAGCCCGCCGAACCCGACCGGCGCAAAGCCGCCGATGGTCCGGGCGCCGTTTCGCAGATACTCGAGCGTGATGCCGGCGCTGTGACGGGCATCCAGTGCGACGACTTCGGGTCGCAGCGCGATGGTCTCCTTCCCCGCAACGCGGCCGACCTCGGGATGGGCCAGCAGTTGCCCGGACGAGTCGGTGACGGAGATGTCGAAGACGCCGGAGCGGCGGGTGATCGCGAGCAGGTCGTCCAGGCGCACGATCGCCGAAATCGTCGTCGACCCCGCACCGCTCGCGGAGACGTCCCGGATCGCCAGGGTCAGGGTCGGCAGCTTCGGAGTCAGCGTCGAGTTCTCGACGAAGACGTCGCCCGCCTGGATCCGATCGAAGGGAAGGGGATCGCCGCGTCGTTGCTCCTCGATCGCTTCTTTCGCCAGGCCGGCCTCCGCCAGGGCGCGCTCGTCGACGGCCGTCGCGACTTCCAGACCGTCCTTGTATTGAGACACGGCTACCAGCGCCGGGAAGTCTTCGAAGAGCCCTTTCAGCAGCGCCGCCTTCTCTTCCTGCGGCAGCTCCTGCCGGTCGATGATGCGCGCGTAGGCCTGCAGCCGCTCGCGATAGCCGACGAGCAGGGCGTGGCACTCCTGGGCCGTGTTGAGGGTCACGATCGACGCGAGATCATTGATGTACGCCCGCTTGTCCTCGTGAAACAGATTGGCCATGGTGAACGTGATCACGCTCACGACGGCCGTCACGACGAACAGGACGGAGACCATGATCTTGATGCGGATGGGAAGGAACGGGAGTCGCATGACCGCTGCCCCTCTTCTAATAGTTCGCGTTGATGATGCTCGATCGGTAACTGACGTTGCCGATCTCATCGACCGCTTCCACGACCACGACGTTCACACCTCTCTTCAAGTTCAGCCGGACCGTGAAGCGTCCGGTGTCGTCCACGGCGGCCTCCTCGCCGCCGGCGAAGATCTTGGCGCTGGGAACCGTCGTTCCCCGCAGCACGACCTCCTCGCGATCGATGATGCGATCCGGGAATCTGACCGTGAGCGCCGGTGGCCGGCGGTCCTGGATGATGGCGAATTCCCGCGTCGGACTCTCCGGTCCATCGAGACCGGCGCGAACGCCGTGGACGCGCCAGTAGTACCGGCCGGCGCGGAGGTTGCCGAGCGTGAAGGCGGGCTCGGCGGCGCCTTCGCTCGCCACTTGATCCAGGAAGGCGGGATCGCGGGCCACCGTCAGGACATACGCTTCGGCCGGCTCGGGCGCCGCCCATTGAAACTGGACGCGGGTGCGGCTGGAACGGTACAGCTGCCGCGCGCCGTTCTGCGGGGCGATCGGTTGCGGGGCGGGTGGCAGCGGCAGCACGGGCCCGAAGGCGCCCCCGGCGCTCACCGTCACGGACTGGTTCGGCGCGACCACGATCGCCCCCTGGGCCGAAACGACCTGGGCGCTGCCGCCGAACACCGAGAAGGTCGAGGAGTGGTTGTCGTTGACGGTGACGGCGAACTGCGCCGCATTCCCCGAGGACGCCTCGGCCCGCAGCCGGGCCGCCTCGGTCGCCGCCTGAATCTCGACGACGGTACCGTCGCCGCGGCCGACGGCGATGCGTCCCTGCAGGGTCCCGCCGAGGACGATGAGCGATGCCCGTTTGCGGTTCTCGGATGGGAGGCTTTCGGACTTTCTGAGGACAACGAGCGAGTTCTCGTCCAGGCTCATCTCGGTGGATTCGCTGAAGCGGATGGTGGCCCGGGAGCGCTCGAAGGTCTGGACGGAATGGTAATCACCCAGCTTCTGGCCGGGCCGCGAATCGCTCCAGGTGATGGCGTCGGAGGGCTTGTCCTTGACCTCTCTGTGCACGCCGGACAGCAAGGCGATCGCTCCCGGGGCGATCTCACCCGGCTGCCCGAGATCGAGCCGCCGCGCCGACGGCTGCGGCAGGCCGGCGACGGGCTGCCCCGAGCGCATCAGGTCGGTCAGGCTGGTCCCTTCGGGGAAGGTCAGGCTGAGCAGCCCCATGAAGGAGAAGAAGAACACCAGCACCAGCACGACGGCGAGAAGCACCTCGCCGCCGCGCGCCAGCACGAATTTCACACGCTGCCCGCTCATGGGGTCTAGTACCGTCCCTGAACGCGGAAGAACCAGCCGCGCGCCGAGTAGTCGTTCGCCGAATACGCGTTATCCGTGAAGTCGGTGAAATTGAAGCCGCCGCCGACCCGGATGTTCTTGTGGACCTCCCACATCAGCTCGCTCAGCCACCCCTGCTGCCGGTTGTCCCCCTCACTCTCCGCCAGCACGCGGTACTCGATCCCGCCCTCGAGAGGCCCGGCGATCGTGACGTTGAGACGCTGCACGGTCAGGAAGGCGCGTGCCCGCGCCGCTGCGAGGTCGCCGAAAGTCTCCTCCTGGGATCGCCGGGCCAGCTTGGACACCCACTGCAGCCGCGCGGTGAGATCGAGCACGGTATCGAGCGCATAGACCTCGAATATCCTGTCGACCGCCTCGAGCTGGCCGGTTCCGGGCGGCCGCAAGTCCTGAACGCGGGAATACCGCATCAGCGCGTTGAAGCGATCGTGCCGGACGGGGCGATAGGCGAAGCCGAAGGTGCGCTCGTCGAGCCGGGCCTGGACGACGTCGGTGTCCCGATCGCGCGTCTCGCTGTAACGGTAGCGGCCGAGCAGCGAGAAGTCGGTGCTCAGGCGATAGTCGACGTTGTTGACGCTCAGATACTGTACGGTGCGCGCGGTCGATTCCTCGAAGCGGACCTGATCGCGGGTCGCCGCGGTGAGCGACGCCCCGGCGTAGGACAGGCTGGCGGTCGCGGCGGACCGCTTGCTGACCAGGGACCCGCCCGCCACGTCGGCGGTCTCGCCGCTCAGGATGAACTTGAAGCCGGCCCCGGGGTCCCACTGCTTCTGCAGACCCAGCAACGACACCCGGCGTGGCCCCTGCTCGCCGTCCTCCCACTGGTACTCGCTGTAGATCTTGGTCGACGGGCCCAGGGGCGAGCGCGCGCCGATGACGGTGGACGTTCTTTCGCCCGCCTGGTCGTCGACGAGGCGCTCGGCCAGATAGACCTCGCCGCCGCCGGCTTTCAGGACGGCGCCGGCCTGGACCGAGCGGCCGAGGGTCCCGTCGCTCGCTTGCGCGGTGAGCGCCAGGGAGCGCAGAGCCTGGTACTCCAGACCCAGGGTCGTCTGGTCGCTGTCGCGCCCGCTGAGCGTCTGCTGGCGCTCCACCCGCACCAGGAACTTTTCGCTGAGCTTCGACCAGAAGCGGGCGGCGCCGAGCCGATCGTGGCCGAGGGTCGCGCCCGCGGCGTCGGCGGTCTCCTTGTCGAGGAACTCCACCCCGAAACCCCAGCGCTCCCTGGTGTGGTTCCACTGCGCCGAGCCGAGGACCGTTTCCGCCGCCGCCCCTGGGGCCGTGACACCGTTTCGTTCCTCGCGGTCGTAACGAAGCGATAGGAGGTCCATTCCGGTGAGCTTCAGGTCGGCGTTGGCGCCCTGCTTCTCCGTTCCCTGCTCGGAGAGATTGCCGTTCGAGAAGAACCCCTGATCGAGCTGCTTGGAATACAGGCGGACCCTGTACCGGTCCGGGCGTCCGAACCACTCCCCGACATCGAGATCGGCGGCCGCCTTCCAGGCCGAGCCGGTGGCCGCACCGGTCGCCGAGACGCTGGTGTACGACACCCCGCCATCCTCGCTGACGAACAGGACCGAGTCGGAACCGTCGCTCTCGGCATACTCGCCGCTGATCTTCGAGCGGGCTCCGAGGCGGACCTCGGCGTCGGCGCCCTTGAGCTCGTACGGGCCGGCCCCGAGCTGATCGTCGACGTAGGTGGCGCCGACGGCCGCATGATCGCCGAGCTGCTGGCGGACCCGCGCGCCGGTGGCGGTCTTCTCGAAGGCGTCCACGACCGTGTCGTAGTCCACCTGGATGAACACCGGATGACCGGACAGCGGCTGCGAATCGATGAGCGAACCGCCGGGCACGACGCTCGACACCGGCCGCTGAAACGCCAGGCGCCCCTCCTCGTACTTGATGGTGTAATCGGCGTTCTGCCGCTGCCGCTCGCGGCTGAGGGTCAGGCCCGTGTTCTTGTCGCGGACGACGACGGTGATCTCCTCGCTCCCTTCGACGACGTTCCGCTGACTGAGGTAATAGAGGGACCCTCCCGTCGCGCGCAGTTCGTCGCGGACGTGACGGTGCTGGACCTCGGCGGTGAACAGAATGACCTGCGTGTCGGGTTCGCCGTAGCGGGTGCCGGCCAGCGAGCGGTAGACGAACCGCGCGCCGTGCAGGGTCCGCTGGTAGGCCGCCAGCTCCGTCTGGTTGAGCGACAGGGGGAAGTCGCCCACCAGCGCCTGGATCTCCTGCCCCTCGAGAGCGAGATAGAACTTGCCCTGGCTCTGGGCGTCGAAGGCGACGATGCTGCCGTCCCCGTAGATCGGGTAGTACTTGTCCGGATCGAGGTTGGTGAGGAGGCGGCGCGACTGATCGATGTCGAGATCCTTGAAGGGGGTCGCGACTTTGTCCCGATCGCTGTCGAACGCGGAGGTGATCAGGAATTTTCCGGCGATGGTCCCCTTGAGGTAATAGGCCACCCGCCCCTGGGCGAAGTAGCTATCGCTCTTGTCGAGGCCCGCGGTCTCCACCATCCCCTTCCCGTCCAGGCGGCTGAAGGTCCCGTCGGCGAGCGCCATCAGGAAGAGCGGCGGGCGTCCGACCCGGACTTGTCGCTCGATCGTCCCGATGCGACCCAGGTGGTCGGTGACCTGCACGACCAGGCTGCTGTCGCCAGCCGGCAGATCGACCCGGCCGGTGAACGACCCGTCCGGATTCACCGTCAGCGGGCGTCCGTTGACCTCGACCCGGCTGCCGGGGTCGGTGCGGCCGGACAGCCCCAGATGCGGGGAGGTCAGTGTCGCGTCCGGCGGCGGCAGGTCGATCGAGAGGTTCGGGATCGCCGCCTCGGCGATCACCAGGAGGCCCTGGTCATCGCGGTCGGTGACGTGCACGCCGAGGGAGGCGATGCGGGTGTTCCCCCGGGGGTCGCTCGCCGCGAGCCCGACGACGGTCTCGCCCAGACCGAGCGGCAGCTCCGCGGTGAATGACCCGTCCGGAGCCACCTCGATGGGCGCCCCGTTCAGCTCCACATGGTTGCCCGGCCGGGTCGTGCCGCGCAGCCGGCAAACGACCCGCGCGGCCCCGCCGTTCTCCCGGCCGCCGCCCGGAGCGCCCTCGGCGCGACAGACGCCATCCTGACCCCCGAACATCACCACCCGACGCCCGCGCGGCTGGACGATCTCCAGCGGGGGCAGCGGCACCTTCGCCTGGACGCTGCGGCCCTCGCTGTCCATGAGCGAGACGGTGACCTGGTCCACCCCCTCCGCGGGCACCTGCGCGGCGAAGCGGCCGTTCCCTTTGACGGCCACCGGTTCGCCGTTGACCTGCACGCTCGGTTCGGTCTGATAGTGGTCCTTGAGATCGGCGCGGGTGACCTTCTTGACCTCGGCGCGAATCTCGACGCGCCGGTTCAGGGTCCGTCCTTCGGGCGTCTCGTTGGGCGCGATCGGCCGGTCCGATCCGTACCCCGCGGTGACGATCTGATCGGCGTCGATCCCCAGGCTCTTCGTCAGGAATTCGGCCGCCGCCTCGGCGCGGTGGCGGGAGAGCTCCCGGTTGAAGTCGCTCGTCCCGGTGGTATCGGTATGCCCCTCGATGACGATCTTCTGGTTCGGAAGCCCCTTGAGCGCTTCGGCCGCCTGATAGAGCGCCTGCTTCGCTTTGTCGCTGAGGACCGCCTTGCCGCTCTCGAACGCTTCGCCCGTGAGCCTGATGGTGAACACGTTGCTCCGGTTGACGCCGAGCACCCGGTGCCCGCTCGTGCTGCGGGTACCGTCGGCGAATCGGACCTCGAGCTGATATCCGTAGATGCCCCCGGCGGTGACCAGCGCCCCGGCGCTCGAGCGGCCATCCCATGTCAGCCGCCGCGGCGCCGCACCCTTCCCCTCGAAGACCCGGAACGCGGCGGCGTCCTGATCCAGGATGGTGAAGGTCCAGCCCGCCACGCCGCCCTCCGGCTCGACCGTCAGGTCGAACGCCGCGGGCTGGGTCAGCCGCGTGGCGCCGACCTCGATGATGTCGTCGAGGTTCTCGACCGAGAGCTGTACGTCGGTGGAGGGGAATGGCAGGCCCCGGCCATTGACGATGGCGGCGAACGCCTCGGCGCTCCCCAGCACCTCGACGGGGCTCTGGGAGGGTTCGCCGGTGACCGCCACGCCCGTGACGGCCGGATGGCCGATCGATTCCGTCTGCTTCACGGGCAGCGCCCCGAAGCTCGCCTTGGCGATCAGCCCGGGCGTGACCCAGAAGACGCGACTGACGTCCGTCGTGGCGATCGTGCCCGGCGGGAGGCTGTGGAGGTCGAGCTTGATCAGACGCTGGCCCGGCTTGACCGCCGGGAAGTGGTAGCGGCCGTAGTCGTCGGTAATCGCATAGGTTCCATCGTCGATGGCCACGGTGGCGCCGGGGATGCCGGGCTCGTCCTCGTCCTGCCGGCCGTTCCGGTTCCTGTCCTCGAACACCTTGCCGACGACCACCGACTGGTCGAATGTCGGATCGAGGAGGACCTCGACCGTCGCGCTGGCCGTATTGCCGATCGGGATGCTCCCCTGCAGCGGCGTGGCCCGGTTGTCGTGCCGACCGGGAACGGCGCCGCTCCCGACGGTCAGCACGTAGCGGACCTCGACCCGCTCGCCGGTGGCGAGATCGAACGGACCGAGCAGGAGCGGGGCCGCTCCGCCGGCCGCGAGCGCCGCGATGACATCATCTGTGGTCCCGATGACCGTGTCGGTGCCCGCCCGGACGAGTCGGGCCGAACCGGCCGCGTAGGTGAATCCCCCAGGCATCTGGTCGGCGACGACGACCCCCGTCAGCGCTCCACCCGAGACGTTTTGCAGCGCCACCGCATAGTCGGCCAGACCTCCCACAAAGACCTCGTTATGGGTCGCCGACTTCGTCAGGGTCACGTATCCGAGCGCGACCGGCGTGAGGGTGACGGACGCCTGGTCGTCCTCGCCGTTGCCCACGCCGTTGCCCGGGGTCGAGTCCGGGTCGGGCTGGCCGGACGTCTGCACCTGGGCGCCGTTGGTGTAGTTCCCCGACGCCAGCACGGTGGCGGTGATATCCAACGTCGCGCTGCCGCCGCTGGCGATCGCGCCGACCGTCCAGACGCCCGACCCCGGGTTGTAGGCTCCGCCGCCGGTGTCGCTCACGAACGCATAGCCGTTAGGAAGCAGATCCGAAACCGTCACGCCGGTCGCGCCGTTGGGCCCGGCGTTTGTGACGGTGAGCGTGAAGGTCACGTTGCTGCCGACGTTGGGACTCGGGTTGCTGACCATATTGGTCAACGACAGGTCGGCCACCGCCCCTGGCGTCGTCGTCACCGTGGCATAGTCGTCCTCCGCCGGCGCCGCGTTGTTCGGCGTCGAGTCGGGATCCGCCTGGCTCGAAGCGCTCACCTCGGCGATATTGGCGTAGTTCCCCGATGCCAGCACCGTGGCGGTGATGTTCAACGTCGCGCTGCCGCCGCCGGCGATTGCCCCGACCGTCCAGAGCCCCGTCCCCGAGTTGTAGGCTCCCCCGCCGGTGTCGCTCACGTAGGTGTAGCCGCTCGGCAGCAGATCGCTGACCGTAACTCCGGTCGCACCGCTCGGGCCGGCGTTGCTCATGGTGAGCGTGAAGGTCACGTTGCTGCCGACGCCGGGACTCGGGTTGCTGACAGTCATGGTCAGCGACAGGTCCGCCACCGCCACCGGCGTGAGCGTCACCGATGCCTGGTCGTCCTCGCCGTTGCCGACGCCGTTCCCCGGAGTGGAGTCCGGGTCCGATTGGTTGGACGCCTGCACCTGGCCGCCGTTGGTGTACGACCCGGAGGCGTTGACGGTCGCCGTGATCGTCAGAGCCGCGGAGCCCGCCGCGGCCACGCTGCCGACGGTCCAGAGGCCGGTGCCGGAGTTGTAGCTGCCGGGACCCGCCGCGCTCACGAACGTGAACCCCGCCGGCAGCAGGTCGGAAACGGTCACGCCGGTCGCGCCGCTGGGGCCGGCATTCAACACCGTCACCGTGAAGGTCACATTGCTGCCGACGTTCGGGCTCGGGTTGCTGGCGGTCTTGGTCAGGGACAGATCCGCCACCGCCCCGGGCGTGGTCGTCACCGTGGCGTAGTCGTCCTCCACCGGCGCCCCGTTGTTCGGTGTCGAGTCGGGGTCCGACTGGATCGAGGCGCTGACCTCGGCCGTGTTGGTGTAGTTCCCGAACGCCAGCACCGTGGCGGTGATGTTCAACAACGTGCTGCCGCCGCTTGCGACCACTCCGACCGTCCAGAGACCAGCCCCCGAGTTGTAGGCCCCCCCGCCGGTATCGCTCACGTACGTGTAGCCGCTCGGCAGCAGATCAGCGACCGCCACGCCGGTGGCGCCGCTGGGGCCGGCATTGCTGACTGTCACGGTGAAGGTGACGTTGCTGCCGACAGTGGGGCTCGGGTTGCTGACCGTCTTGGTCAGCGACAGGTCAGCCACCGGCACCGGCGTGAGGGTCACCGACGCCTGGTCGTCCTCGCCGTTGCCCACGCCATTGCCGGGTGTGGAGTCGGGATCCGACTGGCCGGAGGCCTGCACCTGGGCGCCGTTGGTGTACGACCCCGAGGCGTTGACGGTCGCCGTGATCGTCAGAGCCGCCGAGGCCGAGGCCGCGACGCTGCCGACCGTCCAGAGGCCGGTGCCGGAGTTGTAGGCTCCTCCACCGCTGTCGCTCACGAACGTGAACCCCGCCGGCAGCAGATCGGAGACGGTCACGCCGGTCGCGCCGCTGGGCCCGGCGTTCGACACCGTCAACGTGAACGTGACGTTGCTCCCGACATTGGGACTTGGGCTGCTCGCGGTCTTGATCAGCGACAGGTCCGCCACCGCCACCGGAGCGAGAGTGACCGACGCCTGGTCGTCCTCGCCGTTGCCGACGCCGTTGCCGGGGGTCGAGTCCGAATCGGGCTGATTGGAGGCCTGCACCTGGGCGTCATTGGTGTACGACCCGGTGGCGTTGACGGACACCGTGATCGTCAGGGCGGCGGAGCCTGCCGCCGCCACGCTGCCGACCGTCCACAGTCCCGTGCCTGAGTCATAGCTGCCGGCCCCTGCCGCACTCACGAACGTGAACCCCGCCGGCAGCAGGTCGGAGACGGTCACGCCGGTCGCGCCGTTGGGACCGGCGTTGCCGACGGTGAGGGTGAACGTGACGTTGCTTCCGACGTTCGGGCTTGGGCTGCCGGCGGTCTTGGCCAGCGACAGATCGGCCACCGCCCCGGGCGTGGTCGTCACCGTGGCGTAGTCGTCCTCCGCCGGCGCCCCGTTGTTCGGTGCCGAGTCGGGGTCCGTCTGGTTCGAGGCGCTCACCTCGGCGATGTTCGTGTAATTTCCAGACGCCAGCACCGTGGCGGTGATGTTCAACGTCGTGCTGCCGCCGCTGGCGATCGCTCCGACCGTCCAGACACCCGTCCCCGAGTCGTAGGCCCCTCCGCCGGTATCGCTCACGTACGTGTAGCCGTTGGGCAGCAGATCGCTGACCGCCACGCCGGTGGCGCCGCTGGGGCCGGCGTTGCTGACGGTGAGCGTGAAGGTCACGTTGCTGCCGACATTGGGGCTCGGGCTGCTTGCCGTCTTGGTCAGCGACAGGTCGGCCACCGGCACCGGCGTGAGAGTCACCGACGCCTGGTCGTCCTCGCCGTTGCCGACGCCATTGCCCGGGGTGGAGTCCGGGTCGGGCTGGTTGGAGGCCTGCACCTGGGCACCGTTGGTGTACGAGCCGGAGGCGTTGACGGTCGCCGTGATCGTGAGAGCCGCCGAGCCTGCCGCCGCCACGCTGCCGACCGTCCAGAGACCGGTGCCGGAGTTGTAGGCTCCCCCACCGTTGTCGCTCACGAACGTGAACCCGGCCGGCAGCAGGTCGGAGACGGTCACACCGGTGGCGCCGCTGGGGCCGGCGTTCGACACCGTCACCGTGAAGGTCACGTTGCTGCCGA
>JAGYID010000011.1 GCA_018606725.1 Acidobacteriota bacterium | reverse complement strand
CCTCGCGGGGCCGTCGCGGAGCGCGGCGGAGCGAGCGCTTTGTAGCCGAGCCCGCCGTGCGGAGCGCGAGCGAGCACCGCCCGTCGGCGTTCTTCAGCCAATCCGGGCGGCGCGCAGCGTGCCCCGCGAGGCGCACGCCGCCGCCCCCCGAGCCATCGCGGACGTCCGCGGCGGGCGCCGCCGCGACCTTGACACCCGGCGCCGGCGCGGCCAGAATGCCTCGTCCCCGGCGCAACAGCCGTCCTCTCGAGGAGAGATCGCCCCATGGCCCGCTTGCCGTTTCCTCCCGACTACCCCGGTGAATACCCGAAGATCGCCACCCCCCTGCCAGGCCCGAAGGCGAAGGAGCTCATCGCCCGCGACGCCCGAACGGTCTCTCAGAACCTCAGCAAGGACGTGCCGCTGGTCGTCGCACGCGCCCAGGGAATGGTGGTCGAGGACGTGGACGGCAACCGCTTTCTCGATTTCGCCGCCGGCATCTCCACCGTGTCGACCGGTCACTGTCACCCTGAAGTCGTCAAGGCGATCCAGGAACAGGCCGGCAAGCTGATCCACATCTGCTACACGGATTTCTTCTACCCGGTCTATGTCGATCTGTGCGAGGAGCTGGCCCGCATCGCCCCGATGAGCGGCGGCAAGCGGGTGTTCCTGACCAACTCGGGGGCGGAGGCGGTCGAGACCGCCATGAAGCTGGCGCGGGTGCGCACCGGCCGCCAGAAGATCGTCGGCTTCTACGGCGCCTTCCACGGGCGGACCTTCGGGGCGATGTCGTTGACCGCCAGCAAGCCGGTACAGCGGCGGGGCTACGGACCGTTTCTCCCGGAGGTGGAGCACACGCACTACGCCTACTGCTACCGCTGCCCGGTGAACCGGAAGCCGGAATCGTGCGCGGTCGAGTGCCTCGAGTTGCTGACCGAGTCCTATTTTCACCACACCATCGACCCGCAGGAGGTCGCCGCGGTCATCGTCGAGCCGGTGCAGGGCGAGGGCGGCTTCATCCCGCCTCACCCCGAGTTCCTGCCGAAGCTCCAGGCCCTGTGCCGCCAGCACGGCATTCTGCTCATCGCCGACGAGGTGCAGAGCGGCATGGGGCGCACCGGGAAGATGTTCGCGCTCGAGCACTACGGCATCGACCCGGACATGATCATCCTGGCGAAGGGGATCGGGTCCGGGATGCCGATCTCGGCGGTCATCGCGCGCGACAGCGTCATGAAATGGAATGACGGCGGACACGGCTCGACCTTCGGCGGCAACCCGGTCTCCTGCGCCTCGGCGCTGGCGACCCTGCGCCTGCTGCAGGGAGGCCTGGTCGACAACGCCGGAAAGGTCGGCCGGCACCTGATCGAGAAGCTCAAGGGGCTGCAACAGAAGCACCGCCTGATCGGCGATGTCCGCGGGATCGGTCTCATGGTGGGGATCGAGCTGGTGAAGGATCGGGCCACCCGGGAGCCGGCGCCGCACGAGCGACACCAGGTCATCGTCTCATCGTTCGAACGGGGTCTCCTGATCCTGCCGTGCGGCAGCTCGACTATCCGCCTGTCGCCGCCGCTGATCGCCAGCGCCGCCGACGTCGACAAGGCGGTCGACATCCTGGATGCGGCGTTCGCCGCGGTCCGCTAGCTAGCGAGGCTCGCGGCGCCTCGCGGGTCCGAGGCGGATCAGGCCGCCTTCAGATGGCGGTCGATCTCGGAGAGCGAGTCGGTCAGCTTCGGCTGCAGGTCGTGCAGGCGGTCGAGGAGCGTCTTGCGGAAGAACAGGTAGCGCTTCTCGGAGGCCTCGGACGGCTTGGCCAGCCGCTCGAAGTACGCCTCCAGCAGGTTCTGGTACAGGTCGTTGGCCGCCCAGATCCGGTTGTAGGACGACAGGATCGGCAGGACCAGCTCGACGTTCATGTTGTCGAGCAGCGACGAGTTCACCGACACCTTCCAGGCTGATACTTCGAACAGTGGGTACGGCATGTTGCCGCGCGGCAGCTCCTGCAGCGCGGTTGTCAGGGCGTTCGTGTTCCGGCGCAGCTCCCTTTCGATGAACTCCAGGAATTTCCGGCGCTGCTCCTTGGCCTTCCTCCTCTCGCTGTAACGGCCGACCACGGTCGACAGCACCAACCCGAAGATCAGCGTCAGGATGACGCCGGCGACGAGGTTCGAGGTGAAGTTCACCCAGAAGTCGTAATCCGACAGCATCGCGCTCATCAGTGCGCCCATGGCGGCGTCAAAAATGAGTCCCGGGCGCCGAGAATGCAAGGCCGGGCGGGCGGGTGCAGGGTGGGGGCATGAGCCGGACCGGGATTTCGGCCGGGCTCATGCAATCGGGGGGAATGGAGGCGGCGATCGGAATCGAACCGATGTATGGAGGTTTTGCAGACCTCTGCCTTACCGCTTGGCTACGCCGCCTGAAGTCCTTGTTTGACGAGGCTTCGCATGATACCGGGGCGGGGAAGGGGTGTCAATCGGCCCCGCGGGCGGGTAAAAAAAGAGCCGGCTCATCAACGAGCCGGCCATGATGCCTGGAGCGGGAAACGGGAGTCGAACCCGCGACTTCAACCTTGGCAAGGTTGCACTCTACCACTGAGTTATTCCCGCTCACAGCCGGTGCCTGCCGACCGCCGCGAAACTATACCGGGCGCTTCCAGCCACTGTCAAGGTCCGGCGGCCTGGGGTACCTCCGGCCCTCACGCCCTGAACGCATCGCGCAACAGCCGGATCCGCGCCCGCCCTCCCGGGCGGCCGAGGATTTCCACCACGTCGAAGCGGACCGGCGGGTCCCAGGCGGGCCGCCGGCTGAGGTAGAGGGCCGCCGCCCTCTCGATCCGGGACTGCTTGCGTGCGTCCACCGCCTCCGCCGGCGCTCCGAAGTTGAGGGAGCGGCGCGTCTTGACCTCCACGAACACCAGGGTGTCCCCCTCGAGCGCGACGAGGTCGATCTCGCCGGCACGCGTCCGGAAGCCGCGCTCGAGGATCCGGAAGCCGAGCCCGGCCAGAAAGCGCGCCGCCGCCGCCTCGCCCCGGCGGCCGAGGTCCAGATGCCCGCGGTACGGCGGCCCGGTCTCCGCGACGCTCAGCACCCGCGCACCTTCCAGCGCACGCCCTGAGGCGTGTCTTCGAGAACGACCCCCCGGTCGGTGAGCGCCTTCCTTATTCGGTCGGCTTCCGCGAAGTCCCTGCGGGCGCGCGCCTCGGCACGCTTTTTGATCAACGCCTCGACCTCGCGGTCGAGCGCGGCGCGCCGGCCCGGCTCGATGCCGAAGACGGCCCTGAAGAAGTGCAGCGTTTCGCGCAGCGCCGCGACATCGTCAAGGGCGAACCGGCCCGCGTCGAGCCGCGTGTTGGCGTCCCGGACGAGATCGAAGAGCGGCGCCAGGGCGCCGGCGGTGTTCAGATCGTCATCGAGCGCCTCGCCCATGATCCGCCGCGCCTCCGAGGCCGCGTTGATGAACTCCGGATCGCCCCCGGCGGAAAACCCCCCTCCCTCAAGACGGTCCACCAGATCATCGAGGCGATCGAGCGCCGCCTGACACTGACCGAGCCCCTCGAACGTGAAGTTCAGCGGCTTGCGGTAATGCACCGACAGCAGCATGTAGCGGATGACGCGGGGGTCGTATCCACGCTTGATGAGGGCACGCAGAGTATGGAAGTTCCCCTTCGACTTCGACATCTTCTCGCCGTCCACGACCAGGTGGGCCGCGTGCAGCCAGTAGCGCACGAACGGCACCCCGGTCGCCGCCTCGCTCTGGGCGATCTCGTTCTCGTGATGCGGGAAGATGTTGTCAACGCCGCCGGTGTGGATGTCGAAGGTCTCGCCGAGGTATTTCATCGACATCGCCGAGCACTCCAGGTGCCAGCCGGGGCGGCCCGCGCCGAGCTCGGTGTCCCAGAATGGCTCGCCTTCCTTGCGCATCTTCCAGACGGCGAAGTCGCGCGGATCGTCCTTGTCGTACTCGTCGCTCTCGATACGCGACCGCCCCCCGGCGCATCCGGGATCGAGGCCGCAGAGCCGGCCGTAGCCCGGGAATGTGTCGATCTTGAAGTAGAGCGATCCCCGGCTCTCGTAGAGGTGCCCCCGGTCCTTGAGGCGCTTGACGAGCGCGACCATCTCCGGGATGTGGCGGGTCGCCCGCGGGTAATGCTCGGCGCGCTCGATGCCGAGCGCGTCGAGATCCTCGAAGAAGGCATCGATGAAAGTTCGGGTGTAGTCGTCGAGCTCCAGACCGGCCGCGCAGGCGTTGGCGATCGTCTTGTCATCGACGTCGGTCAGGTTCATGACCTGCGTCACGCGATGGCCGCGGTACTCGAGAACCCGGCGCAGCAGGTCCTCCCACAGGTAGGTGCGGAAGTTGCCGATGTGCGCGTAATCGTAGACGGTGGGACCGCACGTGTACAGGCGGACCTCGCCGGGCCGCAGCGGGACAAACTCTTCCTCGCGGCGGGTCAGCGTATTGAACAGGCGCAACGACGTGTCTCCAGCCGGCGGAGCGGACCGGCGAATCTACCCCGGCGGTCTCCGGCTGTCAATCGAAGGCGGGCGACGTGACTAGAACTCGAGCTGGAATCCGACCTCGAAACGCCGTCCGAAGTCTCTCTCCGCATCCGTCTGCAGCGCCCCGCCGCGATCGGGAGCCGTGGGCTCGAAGGTATGGATCCGGAGGTGGTCGGTGTTGAGCAGGTTGGCGACCGTGAAGAACACCTTGGAGTTCAGCTTTCCGAGAACGAATGCCTTTTGGGCATTCAGATCGATGTTCAGGATGGGCTGGTTCCGCCTGGAGTTGCGCCGCTCGAAGCGGAACACGTACTTCTTCTGACCCGGGATTTCCGGATCGTCCTGGACATTCGGCGGGATGTAACCGAACAGGGTCCTCGAGTGCGGGTAATCGTAGTTGTCGGTCGCCAGGAAGGTCGAAATCGCCGCGTAGGGGTATCCGGACGACCAGCCGATCGCGCCGCCGATCTGCCAGTCCTTGGGCAGGTAGGTCACCGCATTGAACTTGATCGAGTGCCGCTGGTCGTAGTTGAGGTATCCGTACTCCCAGCCCTGGGATGCGGGGTCGTCGCCGAGCGTCGACGTGAAGTCCTCGGCCGAGCCGATGGCGCGGGCGTACGTGTACGAGGCGTCCATCTGCCACTTCCGGCTCAGTCTCTTGCTGACCTGGAATTCGAGGCCGCTGTACTTGGCGTCGTTGTAGTTGCCGAGCCGATAGATCCCATTGAAGAAGAAGTTGTGGATGTAGAGGTCGGGATAGAAATCCGGGTTCCTCGACGCCGCCCCGCCGCTCCCCCCCGGCACGGTCGTGCCGATCTGGTCCAGGACGTGATTGTCGGCGCCTCCCCGGCGGATCGAGTGGTTGATGTCACGGTCCTGGAGCTGCTGGCGATATTTCCTGTTGATGTAGGTGATCCGGAGCGACACTTCCGGCGCGATTTCCCGTTCGAACCCCATGGTGAACTCGTCGGAGAACGGCGTTTGAAGACCGCGATCGATCTGGTAGGCGTCCGGGGGGGCCTTGGTGATTGGTGCCCCGATGCCGTTGGTCGGGATGCCCGACGCGGTCACGCCGACCGAGTCCTTGATGTAATAGCGGAAGATTGGATCCGGCCCTTCCTCGAGGGTGACCGCGTTGAGGAACAGCTTGTCATAGTAACGGCTCCAGTTGGCGAACACCTTGGTCTTCGAATCGGCCCAGGGGTCCCAGGAGATCGCCAGGCGCGGCGCGAAGTTGTTGTTGGTGAGGCGGAAGGCCTCTCTCTCCTGGAAGGTCGCGGCGCCGAGGGTCCGCAGGATCTCGCGGTCGATGTACTTCTGCCCGGTGACAGGGTCGGTGACGACGGCCCTTGGAAACAGAGCCGCCAGGCTGTCTGCGGCGAGGGCCGCCGCATAGTGGTGCTGAGTCAGGCGCGAGGTGGCGATTCGCTTCAGCTCGCTCAGGTTGGAAAGGATTTCGTCATTCTGGTCAGTGAAATTATCGGCCGAACAGGCGTTGGAGTAGTCCCTGAACAGCGGATCCGAGCACCACCCCTGGCTCTGGAGGCCGTCGTTGTTACCGACGGTCGCATCCTCCTGACCACGCTCGCCACCCCCCAGATTCCACACCTTGTCGTAAAGTTCTCTCTGCGCCACCGGATCGAAGGGCGTGTATCCGTACGAGTCGGTCGCCTCGCGGTCGAACCGCACGCCGACGACCAGCGTCAGGTTCGGCATCGGCTTGTAGGTGTCCTGCACGTACACCCCGAAACTGGTGGAGGTGGCTTCATTGGTCGCTTCAATCGAGGTGTAGACCTGCGCGCCGATGGTCGGGAGGAACACGCTCCCGGCGGTGGGCGGCTTGGCGTGCGGGAAGATCTGCGGGCGCGCCAGCGAGTCCCGATTGAACCCTTCGCGCTCGATGACCCCGCCAAACCGCATGTCGTGCTGGCCATTCCAGTCCGGGACGAAGAGCGTCAGATCCTCGCGCAGCGAGATGCGCGACCCTGTCGCGTCCTGCGTGAAGTTGTACGGCCCGGTCACTCTCAGGGTGTTCTGATCCTCGGAGTAATCGGAGTCCGGGCTGATCGGAGTCTGATGTCCATACGGATAGGTGTACGGCTCGGGGATCGCGGATCCAGGAGGGATGCCATCCGGGAATGAGTCGCCGGGAGCGACCACCGGTCGGTCGTCGAGCTCCCTATTTCTGTTCCGATCCTCGATGTAGGCCTGGTAAACGATCATCTGGCACGCGGGGGTCGGTTCGGCGCACGCCTTGATCGACGTATCGAGATGACGGTTTTCGTTCGTGTCTTCCCCTTCATCGAGCACGCCGTTTTGATTGAGGTCCTCCTCGATCACGTCGAAATGCCGATCGCCGTCGAAATCCTCGCCATGCTCCGGGTCCGGCTCCCAGATGCCGTTGCCGTTCTTATCCTCGTTGCGCCAATCGGGGTTTCCGTCGCAATCGACGTCCTCGCGCGTCGCGCCTTCGCAGCCCCCGCCGACGCCGTCTCTCGAAGACGGTGTAAGCCGCATGTCCAGGTCCCGGTCTTCGCCGGATGTCGCGTCCAGAATGCCGTTGCCGTTCACATCCTCGAAGACGTCGAACTTGCCGTCGCGGTCGAAGTCCTCGCCCGGGTCCCTCTCGGACGCGTCGATGAACCCGTTGTTGTCCCGGTCGATGAACAGGATGCCGTTGCCGTTCGTGTCCGGGTCGAGCGTCGGGATGACCCTCGGATTGTTGCTGAAGTGTTGCAGGGTGCTTTCCAGGAAGACGTTCGGGCTGAAGACCGCCGTCTCCTTGAGCGTCAGGTTCAGCCCCCCCTCCTTGTCCGTCCATCCGGATTCGAGGTTGGTGAACGAATCGATCCCCTGGTTGTCGTAAGTCTGCGGATCGACGGTGGCCGTGAACACCAGCTTGTGGTTGGTCGACATGTCCCAGGACACCTTGCCGAACAGACGCACTTCCTTCGTGCTGCGGACGAACGCCTGCGTCAGCGCGTTCACCGGCTCCTGGATCTGGATGTACTCTCCGGTGAAGAAGTACCAGGCCTTGTCCTTCTTGATCGGGCCGCCCAGCGACAGGAACGGAGTGAAGTCGTTGAATTTCAGGTCCCGCAGACCGAGCTCGCCCAGGCCGCCGTGCAACTTCGGGTCGTCGATGCCGGCGCCATCGCCGTCAAGAATGTTGCTGCGCCAGAAGAACTTGAAGTTGCCCTCGAATTCGTTGCCGCCGGACTTGGTGATGACGTTGACGAATCCTCCCTGCGCGCGGCCGAACGAGGCATCGGCACCAGAGGTCTTCACCTCGATCTCCTGGATCGAGTCGATGTTGAGCTGCTGACCCACCTTGCCGGTGTACGGGTCGACCGTTGACACGCCGTCGACAAGCGTCACGACGTCGACGTCACGGGCGCCGTGGATGTTGACATTGCCGTCGCCATCGTCATCACTGACACCGGGGGCGAGGGTCAGGACGTCCTGGTAGTTCCGGCCGAGGATCGGCAGGGCGTCGATGAATTCGGAGGTGAAGTTGGTTTGCGTCGTGACCTGCTCGGTGTTGACGACGTCGGTGGTGGCGGTGACCTTCATCCGCTCGACCATTTCCGACCCCGGACGCAAGGTGACCGGCACGGCGGTCACCCGCCCGGTCACGATCTCGATGTCCGACAGAACGATCTTCGACATGCCGGGGAAGGCAACCTCGATCTGGTAGCCCTTCCCCGGGGGCAGCGGCACGACGCGGAACTCGCCCTTGGCGTCGGCGATCGCCGCGGTGTTGACGCTCAGCGCGGCATTCGTGATCGTCACCCGCGCTGTCGGCAACGGCTGGCCGTCCTTGTCGACGATGGTTCCCTTCAGCCCGGTCGGGGCCTGGGCGGAGGCGGGGAGGGACGACACGGCGAAGAGGATGGCGCCGGCGAACAGCAGGAGGAGTGGTCGCCTGATCATCATGAACATAGACCTCCGGGCTGGGCCTTGATGACGCTTAGACCTGGCTATGCACCGGCCAATCCAGAACGCACTGATTTGTGACGGACGCTTTTGAGTCTAGAGAAGCCACGGGGAACCTGTCAAGGGATACCGCCGACCAAGGTGCCACCCATCCTCAGGAACCCATTGCAGGGCCTTCAAACGTTTCCCCTTGCGCGGTCGTAATTCTACCGTCAAGTGTTGACCTGTCAAGGGATTGATTCAGCCCCCCTTGCGACCTTTAAGCAGCAGACAGGGGTCGAGCTCGAATCACCGGCCTTGTCCGGGCTCACGACCCCTGATCGACGCGTGGCATGGGGATCTTCAGACGCTTGATCTTCTCGTTCAGCGTGGTCGCCTTGAGGCCGAGGAGAGCCGCCGCCCGGCGCTGGACCCCGTTGACGCTCTTGAGGGTCTCCAGGATGATCTCCCGCTCGAAGCTTTCGATGGTCTCGTAGAAGGAGAATGGGCCGTCGGTCGGAATGACCGGGCGCATCACCTTGATCCCGGCCTTTTGAAAGGTCTCCGGGAGCAGGTCCAGGCCGATGTCCGGGCCGTTGGACAGGACGACCGCACGCTCGATGACGTTCTCCAGCTCCCGGACGTTGCCGGGCCAGGCGTATTCGAGGAGCAGCGTCATCACTTCGGGGGTGACTCCCCGGATGTCCTTGAGGTTTTCCGCGGCGTACTTGCTGGTGAAGTGATCGACGAGCAGGGGGATGTCCTCGCGGCGCTCCCGCAGGGGGGGAAGCTTCAGGTTGATGACGTTGAGACGGTAGTAGAGATCTTCGCGAAACTCCCCCCGCTTCACCAGGTCCATCAGGTCGATGTTGGTCGCGGCGATGATCCGGACGTCCACATGCACGCTCTGAATCGCCCCGAGCGGCAGAAATTCCTTTTCCTGGATGACCCGCAGGAGTTTCGCCTGCACCTCAGGCTTGATGGTGCTGATTTCGTCGAAGAAGATCGACCCGCCGTCGGCGACCTCGAACAGTCCCTTCTTGGTCTGGATCGCCCCGGTGAACGCGCCCCGCACGTGCCCGAAGAGGTTGCTCTCCAGCAGGTCGGCCGGGATGCTGCCGGAGTTGACGACGACGAACGCCGGCGCCGACCGCCCGGAGGCGCGGTGAATCGCCTGCGCCACCAGCTCCTTGCCGGTGCCGCTCTCCCCCTGGACCAGGACGGTGGAGCGGCTGGGACCCACCTGTTCGATCAGCCGGTAAAGGTCCTGCATCCGTTTCGTGCGACCGACCAGCTCCCCGAAGCGCGCATGCTCCTGCAGGGCGCGGCGCAGCGTCCTGTTTTCGGTCAGCAGCCGGCGGTGCCGGAGACCGTTCCGCACGGTGCGGAGCACGTCCTCATTCTTGAACGGCTTGGTCAGGTAGTCGTGCGCCCCCATGCGCATCGCCTGCACCGCCGTTTCGATCGACCCGTAGGCGGTGATCATCACGATCAGTCGGTCCGGGTCGCGTTCCTTGAGCATCTTGAGCGTTTCGAAGCCGCCGATGCCGGGAAGCATCAGGTCGAGCACCACCAGATCGAACTCCTCCGCCTCCAGCGCCGCGAGCCCGGTCTCGGCATCGGGCGCCGTGGTGATGTCGTACCCGGCGCGCGTCAGGATGTCGTGCAGGACCTCCCGGATGATCGGCTCGTCGTCGATCACCAGGATCCGGCCCTCCTCACCGGCCGGCTCGGCGGCCACGGGTTGATCGGCGGTCGAAGCTCTCGCAGCCCTCATGCCAGCGCCCTCCGCTCCCGGGTCGCCGGCAGGCTGATCGTGAACCGGGCCCCTTCGCCCGGGTTGCTTTCGACCGCCAGCGTGCCGGCGTGTTCCTTGACGATCCCGTAGGACACCGACAGTCCGAGGCCGGTCCCCTCGCCGCGTGGTTTGGTGGTGAAGAACGGGTCGTAGATCTTTTCGAGATGCTCGGGCGCAATGCCGACGCCCGTGTCGGAGACCTCGAGGCGCACCCTGCCGGCCTGCTGGGCGGCGCGGACGGTGACCGTCCCGCCCTGCGGCATTGCATCGACCGCGTTCAACAGCAGGTTCATCAACACCTGCTGGAGCCGG
This sequence comes from Acidobacteriota bacterium, assembly GCA_018606725.1. Classification (GTDB taxonomy): domain Bacteria; phylum Acidobacteriota; class Polarisedimenticolia; order Gp22-AA2; family Gp22-AA2; genus JAGYID01. Next base: position 31,775 of record JAGYID010000011.1, on the reverse strand, counting down.
CCGCGGTTGCCGCTGATGCGCGGCAGGGGGGACGCGATCTGCCGCTCGAGATGGATCCGCCTGCCCCTCAGGTGCGGCTCGAAAAGCTCCAGCGTCTCGGCGACCATCGCGCCCGCATCGAGCGGCTCGTAGTCACCTTCCTGCTGGCGCGAGAAGTTCAGCAGGCTCGAGGCGATGCCGGCGGCTCGGAACGCCTGTTGTTCGATCTTCTTCAGGATCGGATATTCCGGATCCTCCGGCCGGTGCTGCTCCAGGAGAATCTGCGCGTAGGAGGAGATCCCGGTGAGCGGCGTATTCACCTCGTGCGCCACACCGGAGGCCAGCAGTCCGATGGATGCGAGATGCTCGCGCCGTTGCAGCTCCTGCTCGCGCCCCACCTGCTCGGTGACGTCGTCGACGGTGATGACCCGTCCCCGCGGCCGGCCGTCCGGGTCGCGCAGCGATGCCTGCGTCAGGTTGACGAGGAGCCTGCGGTCGTCGCGGGTGCGCAGCGACGAGCGGTACACCTTGATCCCCTCCTCCGGCAACCCTTCACCGGTCAGGAGCGTCTTCTCGTCGCTCGCCAGCGTGAAGACCCCGGCGGGCATCACCTGGGACAGCGTGTGGCCGATGACTTGATCGCGACCGGCCCCGTAAAGGTGCTCGAAGGCGCGGTTGACACCCACGACGCGCCCGTCCGAGTCGGTCACCAGGATGCCGACGCGGCTGCTCTCCAGGATGCTCTCGTTGAACTCCTTGAGCGCCTCGACCTCGCGAACCTTCCCGTGCAGGGCGGTGTAGAGCCGGGCGCCCTCGAATGCCACCGCGGCGTGACGGCAGAGCGAGATCATCAGGTCCAGGTCCTCGGTGTTGAGCGGCTCGCCGCCATGCGGGGTTCCGACCCCGAGGACCGCCACGATCGTGCCCTCGACGGTCATCGGCAGGAGGTACTCGAGCCCGAGGCTCTCCAGGAGCCATGCCCCGGTCTCGGTTTCGGCCGCGCCCGGGTGATCCCGCAGCGACAGATAGTCGACGCCGGCGAGCATCGCCTGCAGCGGGTCGTCGAGGCGGATGCTGCGGTCGGGAGGACCACCGGCCAGCTCCCGTCCCCCGGCGTCGCGGACGAACACGTGCGCGCGGTCCAGCCCGAACGTGCGCTCGACGCGACTGGTGAACTTGCGTCGCAGCGCCTCGAGGCTCAGCTCGCGGTTGAGCGCCTCGCCGAACTCGGTGAGGGTGCGGCGGTAGTCATAGCGTTCGCGATAGAAGAACTGGTCCACCACCGCCTTCATCCGCCGGTGCAGTCGCGGGTAAAAAATGACCATCAGGAAGATGGTCAGGATCAGCGACAGGTTGAGGCCACGCGGCGTGATCCCGCCGACCGCCCGGTCCATGACCACGTACGAGGCGGCGTAGGTGACGCCGGCGATCAGCAACAGGCTCGTCGCCACGATGCCGCGCTTGAGGAAGATGTCGAGGTCGAGGAGCCGGTAGCGGACGATGGCGGCCGCGAACGCCAGCGGGATCAGCGCCATCGGCAGGACCGACAGGTCGCTCCAGCCGCCGATCCGGATGTTGAGCGCCCTCGGCACCAGGTAGAAGAGGGCCGCCGGCAGGAAACCGACCAGGATGCCCCACGCCATCCATTTCAACTGCCAGCGGGTCGACAGGCGCGCCGCGGCCATGTAGGAACGCACCGCCCGCACGATCCCGGCGACGATGAAGGAGGCCATGTACAGCTGCTCGGCCCGGTTCCTCCAGCGAATCGCCTCGGCCGGGTCGGGGAAGCGGTACACGCCCTTGAACGGCAGCAGATAGAGATTGAAGGCGACGAGCAGCAGCGCCGGCAGATACAGCAACGCCAGCCTCAACCTGCTGCGCTCGGCGCTGCGATCCTCGTCGCCCAGCGCCCAGCAGATGTTCAGGAACAGGGCGGGTGCCAGCAGTCGCGCCAGGAGGAAGCCCCACGCGTCGACCCAGTCGAGCAGCCCGACCCGGCCGGCGGTCGGGGCCAGAACCAGGACGAGGAACATCGACTGGCACAGGAGCCCGAACGGCCTGGCGGCGCGCGCGCGGCCGGCGCGCAGCCAGACGACGAAGCCGACGCCGAGGAAGGCCAGGGCGACGATCGACAGGTAGTAATAGACCGGGTTGCCGCCGCCGACCCATTCCGGCCTGATCTCGAACAACGCCTCCTCGCCATCCCGCACGACGCGATAGTCCAGCGTGCTGCCGGCCGGTTCGCCCCAGGCCGCGTCCTCCGCCGCCAGCGCCGACGTCACCGGGCGCTCGTCGATGGCGCGCAGACGATCTCCCGGCCGCAACCCTCCCTTCCAGGCGGGGGTCCGCGGGATGACCGCGTCGGCGACGACGCCGCGCGATGTGTCGACCCACTCGACGCCGGTGTCCGGCGCCGTCTGGGAGACTTGAACGTGAAAGGAGAACGCCCCCCAGAGCAGCAGGAGCAGGAATGCGGCGATGGTGAGTGTTCGTCTCATTCGATTTTCAAATTCTTGGATGAGCGGGGCGTGAAGGTGAACGTGCCCGGCTCCGTAAGGGAGGCTTACTTTAGACTGGCGAAGAGGTTGAAGTCAATCTACGAATTATTGGAGTTCGGCGGAGGCGCACGTTCGGATTGAGCCGGGACCGGCCCCCGGATCGTCAGAAGCGGCTCGCGACGTCAATCTTGTAGCGCACGCGCGTCCATCCTTCGCCGGGATCGGACGACGCGCAGTCGACCTCGATCGGAACGTTTTCGCCGGAGGATACGACGAAGGTCTCCTCCCGCGCGATCGGATGGACGGCGGGCGCCGCCTCGGCGGACACCGTGGTCAGATCGCCACGCAGGCGGACCAGGAGCTGCAATCGGCCGCCGGAGATCAACTGCGGCACCAGAGTCACCTCGAGCGCCTCTCGGCGGTAGCGCTTGCCGGTTTTCTCCCCCGGCTCCAGCGTGACGTTCACCGAGAAGGAATTGGCGGCCTCGGCGCCGATCGCCGCCCTGATGATGTTGTCCTTGAACGGCTGCAGCGGCTCGTCGCCGTCGGCGCGCGACAAGCTCAGATTGAAATCGACGAAGCGCGATTCCATGTCAGCGGTCGACGAGGCTTCGCCGCAGCGGATCTTCAGGGCCAGGCGGCTGTTGGTGGTCGACGACGCATAGACCTCGATGAGCTTCTCCTCATCGGGCAGGACGGGGACGGACAGGTTCCGGCGCTCGGGGGCCGCGGTCCCCTGGCGGGCCGGCCCGACCCCGGCGACCACGTGTTGCACCTCGGTCTCCAGCTTCAGGAGACAGGCGACGCCGGGAGCCCGGTCGGGGGTGACCCGCACCGCCAGATCGACGATCTCCCGGCGGCGCTCGTCGGCGCGGCTCATGAGCGTGGCGCTCCGTTTGAGGAGGCCGGCGCGCCCGGGGAAGATGTCGGCCGCGTCGGTGCCGACGCTCCAGGTGCCGCGCCGATCGACGGCGATCGTCTCGATGTCGAGGCGCAGGGCGCGCGCGGCCGGGGGCGACGCCGGTTCGGGGACGGGCGCCGGCCTCGCGACGGGGGCGGGCGATGGAGCCGGCGTCGCCGCGCCGGTGAGCAGCGCCACGACCAGCGCCAATCTCCGGGCGGAGCAGTGCGCGCGCATCATCGAGAAAGCTATCACACGTCGGTCGGGTATAATCCGCCCGGAGAATCGATGGCGATCAGCACGAAGGACGTCCGGCACATCGCCGGCCTCGCCAACCTGGAATTCGGCGAAGCGGAAATCGAGCGCTTCACGCGGCAGCTCAGCGCCATCCTCGACTACGTGGCGCAGCTCGAGCGGTTGAAGACCGACGCCATCGAGCCGACCTCGCATGTCAACGCGGCGGCGCACGCGCTGCGCGACGACGCGCTGCGGCCGCCGGCCACGCACGAGCAGGCGCTCGCCAACGCCCCCGAGACCGACCGCGGTTACTTCAAGGTCCCGAAAGTGATCGGATGACCGACCCGTCGCGCGCGACCATCGCCGAGCTGCGGGATCTGGTCGTCTCGGGCCGGATGAGCGCGTCCGAGATCTGCAAGGCCCATCTCGGGCGCACGCGCGCGGTCGACGATCGCGTGAAGGCCTACCGCTCGGTGCTGGAGCGGCAGGCGCTCGCCGAGGCCGACGCCGTCGACCGGGCCCGGCGCGAATCCCGCCCGCTCGGGCCGCTCGCCGGCGTGCCGATCGCCGTCAAGGACGTCCTGTGCACGCAGGGCACCCCGACGACCTGCGGGTCGCGCATCCTCGAGAACTTCGTGCCGTATTACGACGCCACCTGCGTGGCGAGGCTGCGGGAGGCCGGCGCCGTGATCATCGGCAAGACCAACATGGACGAGTTCGCCATGGGTTCGTCGACGGAGAACTCCGCCTTCGAGGTGACCCGCAATCCGTGGGACCTCACGCGCGTTCCCGGCGGATCGAGCGGCGGCTCGGCCGCCGCCGTGGCGGCGGGCATGGTGCCCGCGGCGCTCGGCACCGACACCGGTGGTTCGATCCGCCAGCCGGCGGCCTTGTGCGGCGTTCCCGGCTTGAAGCCGACCTACGGCCGCGTCTCGCGTTACGGTCTGGTCGCCTTCGCCTCGTCGCTCGATCAGGCCGGGCCGTTCGGCCGCACCGTGGCGGACGTGGCGCGCATCCTGCAGGTCATCGCCGGTCACGATCCGCTCGACTCGACCTCGGCGCCCGAGCCGGTGCCCGACTATCTCGGCGGGCTGGAGCGGGGCATCGCCGGGCTGCGCATCGGCGTTCCGAAGGAATATTTCCCCGCGGGCCTGGACGCCGAGGTCCATGGCTCGGTGCGCGCCGCGCTGGCCGCCGCCGAGCGGCTCGGCGCCTCGATCGACGAGGTGTCGCTGCCGCACACCGAATACGCCATCCCAACCTATTACATCATCGCCACCGCCGAGGCGAGCAGCAACCTGGCGCGCTACGACGGCGTCCGCTACGGTCTGCGGGCCGCCGGCGCGCCGGACATCGCCCAGCTGTTCCGGAAGACCCGCAACGCGGGGTTCGGGGCGGAGGTCAAGCGCCGCATCATGCTCGGGACCTACGTCCTGTCGTCGGGCTACTACGACGCCTATTACCTGAAGGGACAGAAGGTCCGCACCCTCATCCGCCGGGATTTCGAGGACGCTTTCCGGCGCGTCGACCTGCTGATCACCCCCACCACCCCGAGCGCCGCCTTCCGAATCGGGGAAAAGGTGGATGACCCCCTGGCGATGTACCTGTCGGACATCTTCACTGTCACCATCAACCTGGCAGGCCTTCCCGGCATGTCGATCCCCTGCGGACTGACGCGGGATGGGCTGCCGATCGGGGCGCAGATCATCGGCCCGCGCTTCGGTGAGGACGTCGTCCTGCGCGCCGCCGCCGCCCTGGAGGGTGCGATGCAGTTCCGCGACCGCCACCCGCCGCTGCCGCGCTGACGGTGGCTCCCCGGGTTGGTCGCCTCCTGTTCGCCGCCCTGGCGCTGTCGCTCCTGGGCGCCGCCCCACCGCCCGCCGGGAGCGGGGCACCCGGGACCCGGCGCCCAACCCCCGCCGTCGGGACGCCGGCGGCACCGGAGCGCGCCGAGCTGCACGGCCGGAGCGACCTGTTCCTCGAGATCGTGCCGCAGCCCGGCGACAGCTGGGACGTGATCGCTTCGCACTATCTCGCCCGACCGGCCGATCTCGGGCCGCTCCGCGGGGCCAAGAGCGGCACGGCGCCGCGGCCCGGCCGGGTCGTGTCGATTCCCTACGCCGCCTTGAGCGACGAATACAAGATGATGGTGATCCGCGACCTGTTCCCCTCTGACGGGCCACGCGGCGGCGACTGGGTGCACCGCGTCGGCGGCGGCCGGCTCGACCCGTCGGATGACAGCCTCTGGAACATCGCCTTGTGGATCACCGGTGACGCCGACAACTTCACCGCCATCGCCGACCGCAATGGACTGGCCGATCTGGCGACGCGGAAGGGGCAGGAGATCGTCGTCCCCGGCCGGCTGCTCCTGCCGCCGTTCGCCCGGGCGGCGACGTTCGGTTCGGCGGCCTTCACTGCGCCCGGCGCCGCGCCGGCGCTCGGCGGGGCGGCGTTGGCCCGGTCGTCGGCCTCCGCCGCGTCGGGGGCGGACCAGGGGTCCGGGGCCCTGGCGCTCGAGGACGACTTCACCGAGGCGGAGCCCGAAGAAGCGGAGGAGGCCCCGCCGCCGGCGCTCCCGGCGCCCTCGGCCGAGGGGGCCGAGAGCCTCACCTATGACATGGACGCCGAGGGGCCGCACGCCATCTACCACCTGAAGCGGGGCGAGGCGATCTACTCGGCGGTCGTGGTGCGCTTCACCGGCCGGGTCGACGTGCAGGACGTCAACGATCTGGCGTTCGCCATCGCGCGGCGCAGCGCCGTGAGCGACGTGACCAACATCCCGGTCGGCTTTCCGCTCAAGATTCCCCTCGACGCGCTGCTGCCGGAGTACCTGCCGCCCGACGACCCGCGCCGCCAGTCCTGGGAACGCAGCCAGGCGGACATCCAGCGCTACACCAACCTGTCGACCACCCGCAATCTGCGCGGCGTGGCGGTCATCCTCGACGCCGGCCACGGCGGCGCCGATCGCGGCGCGGCCCACAACGGGCTGTGGGAGCACGACTACGTCTACGACATCCTCTGCCGCATCAAGCAGCGGCTCGAGCGCGACACCGGGGCGCAGGTGCTGCCGATCATCAAGGACCGCCGCGAGGGCTACGCCGTCCATGACAGCGCCACGCTGCAACGCAATCAGGCGGAGATCTTGCTGACCGACCCGCCCTTCCCGCTCGGCCGGCAGTACGTCAGCGTCAACCTCCGCTGGTACCTCGCCAATTCGATCTATCGCCGGCTGGTCGCCGCCGGGCACGACCCGCTGAAGATCGTGTTCACCAGCATCCACGCCGACGCGCGCCACCCGGCCCTCGGCGGCGCCATGATTTACGTCCCGGGCGAGGAGTACCGGCGCCGGCGGTACGGGAACAGCGGCGCGGTCTACACGCGCTACCGGGAAGTCCGTGAGCAGCCGTACGTCGCATTCACGCGCGCCGAGCGCGAGCGCTCGGAGGGGCTGTCGCTGCAGTTCGCCGCCCGCCTGGTGCAGGCGTTCCGCCGGCTCGGCGTCGCGGTGCACCCCTACCGTCCGGTGCGCGAGCGCATCATCCGGCGCGGCCGCGCCTGGGTTCCGGCGGTGCTGCGCTGCAACGCCGTGCCTGTGGAAACCCTTCTCGAAGTGAGCAATCTGAGCAACCCGGCCGACAGCCGATCGCTCGCCGATCCGACTTATCGACAAAAGATCGCCGACGCCTACGTCGCCGCCCTGCAGCGGTATTACGCCGAGCCCGCACCGACCCGGCCGACCGGCCGCGGCGCGCCCTAGCCCGGGGATTGGGCCGGGCCGCATTTGACTCCGATGCCGTCCGTGATGCATATTCGCCGGCCTTTTCCAGCCTGAGTGCGCGATCGCGGCCAGGTCAGGCGGTTGCGCCCCCCGGGACCGAACCGACGGGAGTGGGACGAGAGAGGGGAACGGATGTCATTACGCCAGACGGAGAGCGAGGCCCGGGAGTCCGCCTCGCGGGGCGCCCGCGCCGGGGCGCGGAACGTCCCGCTCGGAATCCCGGGGTACTGGTCCTCGGATCTGCATGACGCCCGACGGCTGGCCGACCTGGCGGACGAGTTCGATCGGTTCGTCGACGGCGCCGACCCGGCGCTGAGCGCGGCGTTCAAGGCGCATCGCGCGCGGCCCGAGGCGCTCGGCGCGGTCGAGGCCTCGAACCTCTTGATCGCGGTGGCCCGGCACCTGTCCCGCTTCCTCGGTCGACTCTTCGCCATCGACGATTCGCTGTCCGATCTGGCGGCGCGGACGCGGGCGCACAATCCGGTGTTTGCCTTCAAGCGGGATTTCCTGCAGCGCCGGGCCTTCAAGAAATACCCCGCCGGCAAGACACCATCGGAAGACTTCGCGACACTGGACGGGCGCGTCGCGCGGGTCGCAGCCGCCCTGTTCGGCAGCATCGACGTCGCCGCCGACCCGGAGCTCGCGGCTGCCCGGATGGTCACCGAGCTGATGACTCTGCAGGCGCAGCTCGCCGAGGTCGTCCGGCTGAAGCGCGCCCCCGCCGTTCCCGAGGCCGCCGCCCGGAGACTGGGCGAGATGCGCACCGCCCTGGGGCGGATGGCTCCGCCGGGTTCGCCTCCCGCCCACCCCGCCACGCTCCCCGGCGTCCCCCCGGTCGCGCTGGAAGCCACCGGCCCCGAGGCCGATCTGGCGCTGATCGATCGTCTCCTGTCGCTGTTCGAGGATTGGTGCGTCGCCCGCGTGCACGACCCCGCCGGCCGGGCGCAGGCGCGCGCCTGGACCTCGTACCGGACGCCCGAGGACGTCGACCCGCACCACCTGGTCCAGTTCGAGCAGGCCGATCCGGCGCTCCCGGAGTTGAAGATCGGCCCCCGCGGACGACGTCGCCGGCGCGACGGCTTCAAGCTCACCGACCGCCGGATGTCGCCGCGCGAGGTCCTCGACCAGGCGCATTACTGCGTGCTTTGCCACGAGCGCGACAAGGACTCCTGCTCGAAGGGGTTCGCGGCCAGGGAGGGCGGCGCAAGGAAGAATCCGCTCGGCATCGCCTTGAATGGCTGCCCGCTCGACGAGAAGATCTCCGAGGCGCACACGCTCAAGCGCGAGGGCGACTCGGTGGCGGCCCTGGCGATGATCTGCATCGACAACCCGATGTGCCCCGGCACCGGTCACCGGATCTGCAATGACTGCATGAAAGCCTGCATCTACCAGAAGCAGGAGCCGGTCAACATCCCGCAGATCGAGACCGCCATCCTGACCGACGCCCTGGCCCTGCCGTACGGTTTCGAGATCTGGAGCCTGCTGACGCGCTGGAACCCGCTCAATGTGCGGCGGCCGTACCCGCTGCCGTACAACGGTGTCAATGTCCTGGTCGTCGGGCTCGGTCCGGCCGGTTACACGCTGGCGCTCTATCTGATCAACCACGGCTTCGGAGTGGTCGGCATCGACGGCCTGAAGATCGAGCCGCCGCCGGCCGATCTGACCGGCGCCGACGGCCAGCCGCCCCGCCCCGTCCGCGACATCACCGAGATCACCGGCGAGCTCGACGAGCGTCCCCTGGCCGGGTTCGGCGGCGTCTCCGAGTACGGCATCACGGTCCGCTGGGACAAGAACTTCCTGACCATGCTCCATCTGTGCCTGGCGCGCCGCCGCAAGGCGCGCTTCTACGGCGGGGTGCGCTTCGGCGGGACGCTGACGCTCGAGCAGGCGTGGGAGCTCGGCTTCGACCACGTCGCCATCGCCGCCGGCGCCGGCAAGCCGACCGTCATCGACATGAAGAACAACCTGATCCGCGGCATCCGCAAGGCGTCGGATTTCCTGATGGCCCTGCAGCTGACCGGCGCCTTCAAGCGCAACTCGCTGGCCAACCTGGAAGTGCGGCTGCCGGCGATCGTGGTCGGCGGCGGGCTGACGGCGATCGACTCGGCGACGGAGCTGCTGGCGTACTACCCGCTGCAGGTCGAGAAGATCCTCGATCGCTTCGAGGCCCTGGCCGGAGCGATCGGCGAGGAGCGGCTGCTGGCGCAATACAACCCCGACGAGCGCGGCCGGCTGGGCGAGTATCTCGAGCACGGCCGGGCGGTGCGGGCCGAGCGGCGGCGCGCGGCGAAGGCGGGCGAGGCGCCCGATTTCGCGCCCCTCGTCGAGGGCTGGGGCGGGGTCACGGTCGCCTATCGCAAGTCGATGTCGGATGCGCCGGCGTACCGCCTCAACCACGAGGAGATCATCAAGGCGTTCGAGGAAGGGATCCGCTTCGCGGAGTGCCTCGATCCGGAGGAGGCGATCCCTGACGCGCACGGCGCCCTCGAAGGCGTGCTGTTCGCGAAGATGCGCCAGGAGGGCGGCCGCTGGATGGCGTCCGGCGAGCGCGTCCGGCTGCCGGCGCGCACGCTGCTGGTCGCCGCCGGCACCAGCCCGAACGTGACCTACGAGCGGGAATGGCCCGGCACCTTCGAGCTCGACGAGCGCGGTCAGTTCTTCCGGGCGCATCGCGCCGAGCGCGGCGCGGACGGCAGCGTGCGGGCCGTGCCGCTGGCGCACGGCGAGGCGGGCGGGTTCTTCACGTCCTATCAGCGCGACGGCCGGCTGGTGTCGTGCTTCGGCGACAATCATCCCGCCTATGCCGGCAACGTCGTCAAGGCGATGGCCTCGGCGCGCGACGGCTTCCCGCACATCGTCGCCCTGTTCGCCGACGCGATCGCGCGGCTCGAGGCGCGCGACCAACCGGCCCGCGACGCGCGGCTGCACACCCTGTTCCGGTCCCTCGACGAGCGCCTGCGGCCGCGCGTCGTTGCGGTGAACCGCCTGACGCCGACCATCGTCGAGGTGGTCGTGCGCGCACCGCTGGCGGCCCGCAATTTCAGGCCCGGCCAGTTCTTCCGGTTGCAGAACTACGAGGCGACCGCGCCGGCGCCGCAGGGACACCCGCTGCTGATGGAGCCGCTCGCCCTCACCGGCGCATGGGTCGACCCGACCGAGGGCCTCCTGGGCCTCATCGCCCTCGAGCTGGGGGTGTCATCGCGCGCCTGCTCCCTGCTCAGGGCCGGGGAGGAGATCGTCGTGATGGGGCCGACCGGAAGCCCGACCGAGGTGCCGGAGGGCTCGACCCTGCTGCTCGCGGGCGGCGGTCTCGGCAATGCGGTGCTGTTCTCGATCGCGCGTGAGGCGAAGCAGCGCGGCTGCCGGGTCCTTTACTTCGCCGGCTACAAGAAGCGCGAGGATCTGTTCAAGCGCGAGGAGATCGAGGCGGCGACCGACCTGGTGGTGTGGAGCGTCGACGCGGGCGAGCCGATTCGGCCCGGCAGGCCCCAGGACAGGGCCTTCGTGGGCAACATCGTCCAGGCGATGCTGTCGTACGCGCGCGGGGACCTCGGCGCGGCCCCGCTCCGGCTGGAGGACGCCGACCGGCTCATCGCCATCGGCTCGGACCGGATGATGGCGGCGGTGACCCGGGCCCGCCACGAGGTCCTGAAGCCGTTCCTCAAGGACGACCACATCGGCATCGGCTCGATCAACTCACCGATGCAGTGCATGATGAAACAGGTCTGCGCCCAGTGCCTGCAGAAGCACCGCGATCCGGTGACCGGCGAGGAGTCGGTGGTGTTCTCGTGCTTCAACCAGGACCAGCCGCTCGATCGCGTCGACTGGAACCACCTGCGCGTCCGCCTCGAGCAGAACACCGTGCAGGAGAAGCTCTCCAACCTCTGGTTCAACCACCTGCTGGCGGGCCTGCCGGTCGCGGCCCGCTGACCGGGCTGCTCAACCGCCGCCGGCCTGTGCCAGCAGTCGGTCCCTGACGAGCGACAACGGTATCGACCCGTACGACAGCAGCGCATCGTGAAAGCTCTCCAGCGTGAAGGCCGCGCCGCGCCGCCGCCGGACTTCTTCTCTCAGCCTGACGATCTCCTCCTTGCCGGCCGCATAGGACAGCGGCTGGGTCGGGGTGCGCACATAGCGCATCACCTCCCGCCGGGCGCTCTTGGGCTGCATGCGGACCGCCTCGACCAGCATCGCGGCCGCCGCCTCGACGTCCATCGTGCCGGTCTGCAGGCCGACATCGATCACCACGCGGCAGGCGCGCCAGACCTGGTCGCGAAGCTGCAGGACCCGGCTGCGCGGATCGTCGTAGAAACCGGTCTCGGCCATGAGCTGCTCGCAGTAAAAGGCCCAGCCTTCGACGAACACGGGGGTGCCGCAGACCCGGCGCACCCTGGAGGGGAGACGCGAGGCGACCGTGAGCTGCAGGTGGTGTCCTGGATAGACCTCGTGGACGATGGTCGGCTCGATCCCCGGCCGGAGATGTTCGCGCAGCGCCTTGTCGATCTCCCCGGGGGACGCGTCGTCATCGGGAGGCGTGACCCAGAGCTGCCCCTCGCTGCGGCGCTCGAACGGCGCCGGCTGCACGTAGGCGGCGAACGGGCTCATGGCGCGATGAAACGGCGGCGTCGCCAGAAGCTTGAATTCATCACTGGCCGGCAGCGTCGCGAGACGGGCGCTCCGGACGAACTGGCGCGCCCGCTCGATGGCGCGGCCGTACTCACCGAGGAGCTCCCCGGCCGGCGGGTGATCGGCCTTCCAATTTTCGATGAGATCCTGCCAGGTGCCCCGCGGATCGATCGCCCGGGCCGCGGCTTCGAGCCGGAGAAGCGTCTGGCGCGCCAGCTCACCGCCCCACGCCGCCAGCTCCGGGGCGGCGCTCTCCAGTCCGTGGGATCGGCGCACCAGGAATTCGAACAGCTCGCGACCGACGGCGAACCGGCCCCGCGCCTGCCCCACGAGGGAGGCGCGCACATGCCGCTCGAAGTCCTCCATCGCCCGCGCGGCGGCGTCGAGAGCGGCGCCGAGATCGGCCGCCTGCCGGCCGGCCTGCGGCGTCATCCGGCGGCCGGTTTCGACGAGGAACGACGTACCCGCCGGCGCCCGTTCCAGGAACGACGCGACCCAGGCGTCGGGGATCTCCACCGGCTCCGACAGGTTCGCCTTCGCCTGCGCCAGGAGACGGGGCACCCCCCGCAGGCGCGCCACCGCCGACGCCAACCGGACCTCGAGCGGGGCGAACTCCCGCTGCAGGAGAAAGTACAGGCCGTTGAGGATCTCGTCGAGGTAGTAGTTCGGGTCCCGGAACGGCACGCGCGCCTCCGCCGCCAGGCGCGCGTACACATCGGCTTCCCGATCCATCACCTCGGCATCGAGATCGTCGTCCGGGTCGAGGAGCGCGCCGGCCCGCAGGCGTTTCAGCGCCTCGCGCAGGCGCAGCATGGAGGTCCGCCGGCCGTCGATGGCGGCCGGATCGCACTCGACCAGCCGGCCGTCGTGGCGGTGCTCCCCCAAGGCCGTCGCATTCGAAGGGGAGGACTGCCACAACAGCTCGAGGAACTCGTCGATCAGGCGGTCGAGACCTGGGTTCACGGGGAGCGCTGCCTCCCGGCCCGGCGGCCGTGCGGCGATTATATGCGCGCAGCGCGGTTGACCGCGATCGGGCGGTATGGAATAATCCGCGGCCGCAATGAAAGTCCTCGTCGTCGGCAGCGGCGCCCGCGAGCACGCCCTTTCCTGGAAAATCCGCAGCAGCCCCTCCGTGAAGGAGGTCTACTGCGCGCCGGGGAACCCGGGCATGGCGCGCGTGGCCGATCGCGTCCCCATCGACCCTTCCGCCATCGTCGAGCTGGCCGATTTTGCCGAGAAGATCAAGATCGACATGACGCTCGTCGGCCCGGAGCTGTCGCTGACCCTCGGCATCGTCGACGAATTCCAGAAGCGCGACCTGCCGATCTTCGGCCCGACGCAGGCGGCGGCCGCGATCGAAGGAAGCAAGGTCTTCGCCAAGGAGTTCATGACCCGCTACAAGATTCCGACGGCGCCGTTCGACATCGTTGCCACGGCCGAGGAGGCCCGCGCCGTCCTCAAGAAGCGCAAGGGCGGCTACCCGGTGGTCCTCAAGGTCGACGGCCTGGCATCCGGCAAGGGCGTCGTGGTGGCGAAGGACAAGAAGGAAGCCGACCAGGCGATCGAGTCGATGCTGGTCGAAAAGCGCTTCGGCGTGGCGGGCGAGCGGGTCGTGATCGAGGACTGTCTCGAGGGGAGCGAGGCGTCGTTCTTCGCCCTGTCGGACGGCGAGCGGGTCCTGCCGCTGGTGACCTGCCAGGACTACAAGCGGCTGCAGGACGCCGACCGCGGCCCGAACACGGGCGGGATGGGCGGCTACTCCCCCTCGGTCCACATCGATGCCGATGCCTTCCGCAGCGTCATGGACGGGATCATGAAGCCGACCATCGCCGGCATGGCGGCCGATGGGCGGCCGTACCGGGGCATCCTCTACGCCGGGCTGATGCTCACCAAAGAGGGGCCGCGCCTCCTCGAGTTCAACGCCCGATTCGGCGACCCCGAAGCCGAGCTGATCGCCGTGCGGATGAAGAGCGACATCGTTCCGGTGCTGCAGGCGACGCTCGCCGGCCGCCTGGAGGAGATCAACATCGAGTGGCTCAAGGCCCGTTCGGTGTGCGTCGTGCTGGCCGCCAAGGGGTACCCGGGCGAGCCGTCCACCGGCGACGCGATCGCCGGCATCGATGCCGCCGAGAAGTTGGAAGGGGTGGAGGTCTTCCACGCCGGCACGGCGGTGAAGAGCGGCGCCTACATGACGTCCGGCGGACGGGTGCTGGTGGTGACGGCGCTGGGAGGATCGTTCGCCCAGGCGGTGCAGCGCTGCTACGCCGGCGCCGAGGCGATCCAGTTCGACGGCAAGCAACATCGCACCGACATCGCCAGGGAGGCGATCGAGGCGGTGGCGCAGAAGTAGGCGTCGATCCGGGCCTCCTGCGTCGCCCGTCCCCGCCGTCCGGCCCTCGGCTGCGGTTTCGCCGCCGCATCGCCTCGCCTCTCTCCGTGGCGCCGGGAGCGCTCCCGGTGGCATAATCCCCGGGTGCGGAGACCCACCACACCGAATCGGATGACACGATGAAGATTTTCGACCTTCTGCGGGCCTACCACGAATCGCGCGAGAACATCCGCCTGCTGCTCGATCTGAGCGACATGGGCGACTACGAGAAGATGGGATTCATCGACGCCTGGCAGGAGGAGATGGCCGACTTCTTCGCCCGGCACGACTACTGCTTCGCCTGCAACCGCCGCCTGGGGCGGTGCCAGTGCGAGGAGCCGATCCGGACCTCCGCGCGCACCATCGCCTGAAGACCCGGCCTGAAGACCTGAGCCCTCCCCACCCGCTCCCGGGGCGGCGTCACCGATCGTTCTCCCTTTGACGACGCGTCCGTCTGCTACAATTCCGGCGTTTCGCGCACCGTCGACGGAGGGACGATCGTGGCCAGGGAACCCGCCAGGAAGACCAGGAACAGCGCCGGCGGCCGCCTGAAGGTCTGGGTGGCCATGGGCAGCGACAGCGATCTGCCGGTGATGGATGAGGCGGTCCGCGTCCTGCAGGAGTTCGGGGTCGCGTACGAGATCGACATCACCTCGGCGCACCGAACCCCCGAGATCACCGCCCGGCACGCCCGCGAAGCCGAGAAGAACGGCTTCGGCGCGATCATCGTCGGCGCGGGTCACGCCGCCCATCTCGCCGGCGTGGTGGCCGCCCACACGATCCTGCCGGTCATCGGCGTGCCGCTGCCGTCGTCGTCGCTGCAGGGACTCGATGCCCTCCTGTCCACCGTGCAGATGCCGGGCGGAGTCCCGGTGGCGACGATGGCGATCGGCAAGTCCGGCGCCACCAACGCCGGTCTGCTGGCGGTGCAGATCCTGGCGACCTCCAACCCGGAGCTGCGACGGCGCCTGCACGACTTCAAGGCCGCGCTGGCGCGCAAGGTGACCGAGCGCAACCGCAGCCTGAAGGAATCCCGGGAGCCGGCCCGGACGTCGTAGGTTATGGTCCCCACCTATCGGATCCTGACTCTCGGCTGCAAGCTGAACCAGTCCGAATCAGGCGCCCTCGAAGGGCGCCTGCGCGCCCTCGGGATGGAGCGCGCCGCCGGCGATCCGATGACGGGGGCGGACGTCGTCATCCTGAACACCTGCACGGTGACGCACAACGCCGACCGCGAGGCGCGTCAGATCGCCCGCCGGCTCCGGCGGGCCAACCCGCGCGCCCTGCTGATCGCCACCGGCTGCTACGCCGAGCGCGACGCCGCCGCCGTCGCCGCCCTCCCGGAGATCGATCACGTGGTCGGGCTCCGGGAGGGACCCGCCAGGATCCCGGCGCTGGCGGCCGCCGCCACCGGCCTGCGCTATGACGCGACGGCGCCGCCGCTGGGGCGCTTCGGGACCACCGGCGGTTGCGATCCCCTGCCGGACCCCGGCGACCGCACCCGGGTCTATCTCAAGATTCAGGACGGCTGCGACCTCCGCTGCTCCTATTGCATCATCCCGTCGGTGCGCGGCGGCAGCCGCAGCGTTCCACCGGAATCGCTCCTGGGCACATTGCGGCGCCTGATCGCGATCGGCTCCCGGGAGATCGTCCTCACCGGCGTCAACACAGGCGGTTACGGCAGCGATCTCGTCCCGCCCACCTCGCTCGCCGCGCTGCTGCGGCGGGCGGCGGCCCTGCCGGGTGACTTCCGCATCCGCCTCAACTCGCTCGAGCCGAGGACCGTCACGCCGGACATCGTGCGCTGCCTGACCGAGACCGGCGGGCGGATCGCGCCGCATTTGCAAATCCCCTTGCAGAGCGGCAGCGACCGCGTCCTGGCGCGCATGCGCCGCCCGTACCGGGCGCGCGACTATGTGCGCGTCGTGGAGACTCTGCGACGCGCTCTCCCGTCGATCGGGCTGGGAGCGGATCTGATCGTCGGGTTCCCCGGCGAGACAGACGAGGAGGCCGGGGCGACCGTCGATCTGGTGGCCTCCTCGCCGCTCAACTACCTGCACGTCTTCTCGTATTCGCCGCGCCCCGGCACGCCCGCCGATCGGCTGCCGGGGCGGGTCCCGGGCGCGTCGGTCAAGGAGCGCGGCGCCCGGCTGCGCGATCTCGGAGCGCGGTTGTCGCTCGGGTTCCGGCGCTCGTTCCTCGGACGGACGCTGCCGGTCCTGGCGCTGCGCGCCATCCGCCCCGACGGCCGGCTGCGCGCCCTGTCCGACAACTTCATCGATCTGGGCCTCGACTGCGGTGATCGGCCGGTCGCCCCGCTGATGAACACGTTCCTCCCGGCCCGCGTCACCGCCGCCGCGGACGACGAGACGCTCGCCGTCCCGGCGTGACCGGCGCACGCCGGGACCTCAGGATCGTTGCGGCCGGGTGTCGATCAGGTGCTGGCGCACCGCTTCGACAAGGTCGCCCTCGTTGCGGGCGCGCAACGCGGCGAGGTACTGCTGCTCCGCGGTCGGTGCCGCCTCCAGGCGGGCGCAGGCGCGTCGCGAGGCGCGCCGACTGGCGGACAGGACGATGCGCAGCATGACGCGCGTCCCGAGCCAGGAGGTGACTCCGCCGTAGGCCCGTCCGGCGGCGGCGAACAGGCGCCGCAGGGCGGCCGCCGGCCGGAACCCCGTCCTGGCGATGGCCTCCTCGAGCCGGCGGCGGCGTTCGGCTTCGGCTGCCAGGTAGACTTCCAGGCAGGCGCGGCCGCCGGCGTCGGTGAGCCGGGCCACGTACACGCCGTAAAGCGCGAGGGCGAGATCCTGGACGTAGATCTCCTGGCAGAGCTCGCGGACGTGGCGGTCCGACACTCTACTTCTTGATGATGTCCTTGAGCGCCTTGGCGACCGTGAACTTGACGGCGGTCTTGGCGGGAATCTGAATCGTCTCGCCGGTGGCGGGATTGCGGCCGGTGCGGGCGTTGCGCTTGACGACGCGGAACTTACCGAGGCCGGCGAGCGGGACATCGCCTTCCTTCCGCATCTCGTTCTCGATGACGCGCGTGAAGCCCTCGAGGAACCCCTTGGCCTGCTGCTTGTCCGTGCCCGCTTCCTGCGCGATCGCTTCAATCAGTTCCGTGCGAGTCATCCTGGTTCTCCCCCGTTCGGTGTGAGACCGGCTCCGGCCCGCGCGGCGGAACCGCGCGTGACGGGCGGTTTTCTATCACGTTCACGCGCCCGGGATCAAGGAACGCGCCGGGCGGGGGGCGTCGAGCCGGGTCCGACCGGGCCATCGCCGGGCGGGGCCGCCGCCTATTTCCAGTCGACCGGCAGGCGGAGCTGACGGCCGTCGCGATCGCGGTAGAGGACGTAGCCGTTGGTGCCGCCGAAGCGGTAGAGGTCGCGGGTGATCTCGACGTCGCGGCGGCAGTATTGCTCGATCAGATCCACCCGCCCCTCCTTCCACCATTTCAACGATTGCAGACCGTCGGCGCTCTTGGCGACCCCGAGAGTCGCCTCCGCCACATCGGTCAGCTTCAGGCGGAAGCCGAGCTTGCGGTAGATGTCGGCCAGCATGTCGAAGGTGCGGATCCGCGACATGTCCCGGCGGCCGTATCCCTTGAGGACCTCGAGATCGAACCGGTCGATGTTGTAGCCGACGACCTTGTCGGCCATGACCAGATCGAGAAGCAGCCGTTCGACGTCCTTCTCGAGGTGGGTCTTGAATTCCGAGGTGCCATCGTTGTAGGTCACCGCCAGCGCCAGCTTCATGTCGGCGATGTGCTGCCAGCCGCCGACCTCGTCGGCGCTCTTCTGGGTCTCGATGTCGAGAAAGAGCACCTGCTCGCGGTTCGCCCCGCCTCCATCGGAGCCGCGCCGTCGCGGCGCCGGCGACGGCTCCGACTCCTCGCCCCGGCCCATGGCGCGCAGGGGCGCGCCCGCGGCGCCCGTCGTGGCGTTGACCTGCACCATCCGCAAACCTTCCCGCGCCGTGCTCTCCATGGTCGATCCTCCTTCCAGCGCGGCCCGCCCGCCGAGCACTTCCAGGATCAGGCGGGCGGCCGACTTGTCGAGCGGGTTGTTGCCGTTGCCGCACTTGGGCGACTGGATGCACGATGGGCAGCCGCCCTCGCAGGGGCAGGCGGCGAGCAGGTCGGCGGTCCGGCCGACCAGGTCGTCGAGCGCCCCGAATCCCTTCGCCGCCAGCCCGACCCCGCCCGGGTGGCCGTCATAAATGAAGATGGCGGCGGCGCCGATCTGCGGATGCTGGGGATAGGAGATGCCGCCGATGTCGCCACGGTCGCAGATCGCCAGCAGCGGGAACAGGCCGATCATGGCGTGCTCGGCCGCGTGGATGCCGCCCATGAAGTGCTCCTCGCGGCGCACCACCATGTCGCGCACGGCATCCGGCAGGACGATCCACAGCCCGACGGTCTCGAAGGTCAGCGGTGGCAGGTCGAGCTCGAACAGACCGAGCCGGTCCCGGCCGTGGAGCCGCCGCTTCTCGTAGCCGGTCAGCTTCTCGCGGATCCGCAGGCGGCCGAGCCGGGCGCGCAGCGGCCCGATGGTCCGCTCCTCCATGACCTCGAGGATCTCGGTCTCCTTCTCGCCGCGCACCTCGGTGTAGTAGTCGACGTCCGCCGGAACTACGCGCACGCGGCGCGCCTCGATGGACAGATCCTTGACCAGGTACTGGGTGCCGTGATGCAGGTAGACGGCGCCGGTATGGGTCTCGTGGAATGCCCGCACCGCGTCGATGGTGCCGATGATGCGGCCGCTGCCTTCGTCGAAGATGGTGTAAGTCGCGCCGGCGGAGCGCAGGCTGACGTCGCGTTGCGGCCGGCGGCGGAGCGCGAACCAGCGTTGGCCCTCGGCGTCGCGCGCCAGCGCTCCCTCGCGCTCCAGGTCTGCGATCGCCTGGAAGCCGGCTTCGCCGTAATGCGCCCGGTCGTCCGGATCGCGCAGCGGCGACTCGGAGGCGGCGCACACGAGATGGGCGCGCTCGATGACCCGGTTGTGCGGGTCGAACACCACCTCCTCGTAGCCGCGCTTCAGGAATTCCTCCGGATGGGTCATGAAGTACTGGTCGAGGGCGTCCGGCATGGCGACCAGCACCGTCAACGACGGGCGATCCTCCCGCCCGACCCGGCCGATGCGCTGCCACGATGACACGATGCTCCCCGGATAGCCGACCAGCAGACAGACATCCAGACCGCCGATATCGACGCCCAGCTCCAGTGCGCTGGTGGCGATGACCCCCTGCAGGCTGCCGTCGAACAGGCGCTTCTCGATCGCCCGGCGCTCCTCCGGCAGGTAACCGGAGCGGTAGGCGCTGATCCGATCGCGATACTGCGGCGCGCCCTGCAGCAGCCAGGAGTGCAGAAGCTCGGTGATCTTTCTCGCCTTGGTGAAGGCGATCGCCCGGAAATCCTCGTCGAGCGCCCAGGTCATGATCTGGGCGGCCGCGGTGTACGGGCTGATGCGGGGATTGAGGAACAGCAGATGCTTCTCGGCCCGCGGCGCGCCGCTCTCCTCGACCACGGCGAATTCCCGCCCGGTCATGGCGCGGCCGAGGCCGCCGGGGTTGCCGATGGTCGCCGAGGAGGCGATGAACTTCGGCGCCCCGCCGTGCAGGCGGGCGATCCGCTGCAGCCGGGTCAGGGTGTGGTGCAGGTGCGAGCCGAAGATGCCGCGATAGACGTGCAGCTCGTCGATGACCACGAAGGCAAGGTCGCGGAAGAAGGCCCGCCAGTCGTCGTGATGCGCCAGGATGCCGAGGTGCAGCATGTCCGGGTTGGTGACCAGGATGTCGGGCAGGTCGGCCTTGATCCGCCGGCGGCGCGCGTCCGGCGTGTCGCCGTCGTAGATCGCCGCCCGCACCGGCCGCCCGCCGGTCCCGGGCAGAGCGCCGTCGGCCCGCAGCGTCCCGCCGTGGCGCGACACCGCCGCCGCCAGCTCCTCGATCCCCTGCAGCTGATCCTGCGCCAGCGCCTTGTAGGGGAACAGGTACAGGGCGCGGGCGCCCGGCCGCCTCAGGCAGGTCTCGAGGGTCGGCAGCAGGTAGATGAGGCTCTTGCCGCTGGCGGTCGGGGTGATGGTCAGGACGTCCCGTCCGGCGCGCGCGTGATCGATCGCTTCCGCCTGATGCGAGTACAGGCGGGCGACTCCGAGATCGGACAGCGCCGCAGCCAGGGCATCCGGCAGCGGCGGCCCGGAGAGACCCGCGAATGCCGCCGCCCGGCCGGGCAGGCCGGCGACGTGGACGACGTCATCGCCGAACTTCTCGGAACGCAGGATCCGATCGAGGAAGGCCGCGATCGACGGCCGCGCCGCGGCGGCGCGGGAGTTCACGCGCTCCCCTCCGGGGGGTAGTCATAGAAGCCCCGCCCGGATTTCTTCCCCAGCATGCCGGCATCGACCATCCGCCGCAGCAGCGGGCAGGGGCGGTATTTCGGGTCGCCGAACCCCTGATGGAGAATTTCCATGATCGACAGGCAGGTGTCGAGACCGATGAAGTCGGCCAGTTGCAGAGGGCCCATCGGGTGCCGCATCCCGAGCCGCATGACCGTGTCGATGTCGTCCCTCCCGCCGACCCCTTCGTAGAGGGCGAAAATCGCCTCGTTGATCATCGGCATCAGCACCCGGTTGCTGATGAAGCCGGGATAGTCCTGCGCCAGCACGGGGGACTTGCCGAGGCGGATCGCCAGGGCGCGCGTCTGCTCGACGGTCGCGGGCGAGGTGAGCTGGCCGGCGACGATCTCGACCAGCTGCATGACCGGCACCGGGTTCATGAAGTGCATGCCGATGACCCGGTCGGGGCGGCGGGTGGCGGCGGCGATCCGGGTGATCGGCAGCGACGAGGTGTTGCTCGCCAGGATCGCCCCGGGGCGGCAGATGCGGTCGAGCGCTTCGAAGATCGCGGTCTTCAGCGGCAGGCTCTCGCTGACCGCCTCGACGACGAAGTCGGCATCCGCCATGGCGGCGATCTCCGAGGCGGGGCGGATGCGGGACAGGGTGGCGTCGCGATCGGCGGCGGCGAGCGCGCCCTTGTCGACCAGCCGGGCGAGCCCCTTCTCGATGCTCGACCGGGCGGCCGTCACCGCGCCCTCGGCCTTGTCGTGGATGAGCGTCGCCAGGCCGGCGGCGGCCGCCACCTGGGCGATCCCCCGCCCCATCTGGCCGACCCCGATGACGCCGATCGTCTGCACGGTCCGACCTCCGCGAATCCCCTCAGACGGTCCGGACCGCCATGGCGACCGCGTTGCCGCCGCCCAGGCAGAGGGCCGCGACCCCTTTGGCGGCTTTGCGCTCCGCCATGGCGTACAGGAGGGTGGTGAGCACCCGCGCACCACTGCAGCCGATCGGGTGGCCGAGCGCCACCGCGCCGCCGTGGACATTGACGCGCTCGGGCCGCAGCTTCAGCTCACGCACCAGCGCCACAGACTGCACCGCGAAGGCCTCGTTCAGCTCGTACAGGTCGACCTCGTCGGCGCTCCAGCCGGTCTTCGCCAACACCTTCCGGATCGCTTCCAGGGGCGCCATCATGACCATCTTCGGCTCGATGCCGCTGCTGGCGTAGGCCGCGATCTCGGCCAGCGGCCTGACGCCGGTCTTCGCGACGCGCTCCTCCGCCACGACAACCAGCGCCGCGGCGCCGTCGTTGACCCCCGGCGCATTGCCCGCCGTGACCGTGCCGCCCTCCTGGAACGCCGGCTTCAGCTTCGCCAGCGCCTCGAGAGACGTCTCCCGGCGCGGCCCCTCGTCAACCTCGAACGAGATGGCCGCTCCCTTTTTCTGGGGGATCGGCACCGGGATGATCTCGGCCTTGAACTTGCCGCCGTCGATGGCGGCGATCGCCCTGCGGTGGCTGCCGAGCGCGTACTCGTCCTGAGCCTGCCTGGAGATCCCGTACTTCCCGGCGACCGCCTCGCCGCAGCAGCCCATGTGGACGTTCTCGAAAGCGTCCCACAGCCCATCGTGGATCATCGAATCGACCAGCTCGCCGTGACCGAGCCGCAGTCCCTCGCGCGCCCCGCCCACCAGGAACGGCGCGTTGCTCATCGACTCCATGCCGCCGGCCACCACGACGTCGTGATCGCCGGCGCGCACCGCCTGGGCGGCCAGCGCCACCGCCTTCAAGCCCGAGCCGCAGACCTTGTTGATGGTCAACGCCGGGACGGTCACCGGCAGGCCGCCCTTGAGCGCCGCCTGGCGGGCCGGGTTCTGTCCGAGCCCCGCCGACAGGACGTTCCCCATGATCGCTTCGTCCACCTGCTCGGGGCGGAGGCCGGCGCGCCGGACCGCCTCGCGCACCACCAGCCCGCCCAGCTCGGTCGCCGGGAATCCCTTCAGCGACCCCAGAAATCTGCCGATCGGTGTGCGACACGCGGCGACGATGATGGCCTTGCGCATGGGGAAGCCCTCCCGGGGACCGCGTCAGTATAGCAACAATGACACGGGCGCCGCCAACCGCGGGCGGTGAGGCACTTGCGTCTCGCGACGACCGCATTGACTTTCATTAAGCGACAGAACTGTAAGGATTTGCTTACAATCTCCGCGCTTGACGCGCACCCCCGCTTTCAGTATATAAACAGTGTCACCGCGGGGTGTTCGGCTGGCTCGACGCGGGGAGGCAACGACGATGAAGATCCAGGATTGGAACCTGAAGCCGCTGAAGCCCAGACTCGCCGAGGAGACCGCCGACGAGCCGCTCGCCGAGGACATTTACGTCAACACCATCGTGGCGACCAAGGACAACAAGCGGGTCCTGCTGCACCGGGTCGTGAAGGTCAATCCGGACGGCAGCGAAGAGGTCTTCATCATCAAGGCCTCGCCGAAGATCATCGAAACGAACCACTGAGCGGGGCCGCTCCGCTCCGGTCGGGCCCGAAGCAGCTGCGCGGTTTCTTTGCATCACCCCTCGAACGCATGCTCTCACAGCCGATCCGACGCGCGTTCGCGATCCTCCTGGCCGTTTCCGTCTGCGCCGGGGCGGGCCTGCTCGATCCCCGCGGCGCGGCGTTCGCCGACAAGCCGCCCCGCGCCTACCGGATCTTCGCCGGGCCGTACGACAAGAAGGCGAAGCCCGGGAGCGGCGCCCGCGTCACTCGTTTCTCCCTGAAGGGACTGACGGTCGAGGTGGAATTCCTGGAGCCGGCCGAGCGGGCCGCCTTCATCCGGGGCATCGACCCGGGCGCCGCCGACCCGTTCGCGGTGGCCCCCGGGCGGCCGGAGCTGTTCCACGCGTTCCGCATGGAGTTCGACAACCGGTCGTCGCTGCCGGTGACCTTCCAGGCGGGCAACGTCCTGCTGGTCACCGACCGCAACGAACAGCAGTTCGCGGTCGATCTGACCGACCTGTACCGGCGTGCCGTCAATACCGAGGCGATCAACCCGGAAGCGCCCAACCCCGAGACCGCCATCGAGGAGGCGGCGCGCTACATCTTCGACAGCAGCACGACCATTCCGGCCGGCACGAAGGTGTCGCGCCTGCTGGTGTTCGGGCCGCTGCCGGAGGCCTGGAAGGAATTCCGTCTGCACGTATCCTTTCTGCAGCTCGGCGCCCAGACCCACACCCTGTCGTTCGCGTTTCACCGGCAGTTCGTGCAGGGATGAGCTGATCATGGGGGCGCAGCTCCTCGACGGCGCGGCGGTGGCGCGGGCGATTCGGGCCGAGGTGGCCGGCGAGGTGGAGGAGTACCGTCGCCGGCGCGGCTCCGCCCCGAAGCTGGTGGCGGTCCTGGTGGGCGACGACCCGGCCTCGACGGTCTACGTCCGGAACAAGGTCGCCGCCTGCGGCGAGGTCGGGCTGCGATCCGAGGAAGTCCGTTTCCCGGCGACCGTCCCCCAGGAGGTGCTCCTCGATCGGATCGGCGCCCTGAACGCCGATCCGGACGTCGACGGTATCCTCGTACAGCTCCCGCTGCCGAAGGGGCTCGAACGGATTCCGGTCCTGCTGGCCATCGACCCGCAGAAGGATGTCGACGGGCTCCACCCGGCCAACTCCGGACGCCTGCTGATGAACCTGCCGGCGCCGGTCCCCTGCACGCCGGCGGGGGTCATCGAGCTCCTCGACCGGTACCGGATCCCGATCCGCGGCCGGCGCGCGGTCATCGTCGGCCGCAGCGAGATCGTCGGCAAGCCCCTGGCGGTCCTCCTCCTGCAGCGTGACGCCACCGTGACCATCTGCCACTCGAAGACCGACGACCTGCCCGGGGTGACGCGCCAGGCCGACATCCTGGTGGCCGCCATCGGCCGCCCGGCTTTCATCCGGGCCGAGCACATCCGGCCGGGCGCGGCGGTCGTCGACGTGGGGATCAACCGCGTCGATGACGCGGGCCTGGCGGCTTCATACCTCGGGAAAGATTCGCCGCGCCTGCGGCTGATGAGAGAGCGCGGTTTCGTCCTGATCGGCGATGTCCACCCGGTCGAGGGCATGGCGCAGGCCGGCCACCTGAGCCCCGTACCGGGCGGCGTCGGCCCGCTCACCATCGCCTGCCTGCTGCGCAACACGCTGCGGGTCGCGCGCGCGCGTCGCGAAGGCGCCGCCCGATGACGCCCCCCGATGCCGCGCCCGTCGGCCCCGGTTCCCCCGGTGCTCAAGCCGCCGGCCCGGCCCCGCGACAACGCCCGTTCGTCCTGCGCGTCGGATTGACCGGCGGCATCGCCACCGGCAAGTCGACCGTGTCACGAATTTTCGCGGGTCTCGGGGCCAGCATCCTCGACGCCGATGACATCGCCCACCGCCTGATCGTCAAGGGCGGCGGCGCCTACGAGCGGGTGGTCGAGGCGTTCGGCCGCGACATCCTGGACGCGGAGGGGTCGATCGATCGCAGCCGGCTCGGCCGGATCGTCTTCGCCGACACGGATCGGCGATCGCTCCTCGAGTCGATCCTCCATCCGCTCATCCGGAGCGAGGAGGCCCGCCTGGTGGAGCTGCTCGCCGACACCGGCCAGGGCCGGATCGCCGTCACCAACGCGGCGCTTCTGATCGAGACCGGCTACTACCGCGACTACCACCGCGTCGTGGTGACCGACTGCGCCCCCGCGATCCAGCTGGAGAGAATCGTCCGCCGCGACGGCCTGTCGCAAGAGGACGCCGCGGCCCGGATCGCCGCGCAGATGCCGGCGCGCGACAAGCTCAAGGTGGGGCATTACTCCATCGACACGTCGCACGGGTTGCCCGCCACCGAGGCACGCTCCCGGACGGTGTTCCGGCACCTGCAGCAGGATCTGCAGGCGATCGCCGAGCTGACCTGAGTCGCCGGCGGCTAGGAGCCTGTCCGAGTATTCGGCCGGGCCGCGCGCGTGGGGCTTGCGGGTCGCGGACAAGGAGCGAGGAGGACAGTGACCTCAGTCGGTCACCGACGACGAGCGACGCCGGCTGCGGCCGCAATCCCCATGCGCCCTTCGGGTTCCGGCGGCGTGGGGCCGTCTGCGTCGTTGCCGCTCCTCGGCGATGCCACCGCATCGCCTGCGTCGCGGACGCCTCGCGTCCGGCCCCACGGCGTCCGGAACGCGGCCCAGCCCAATACTCGGACCGGCTCCTAGCATCCCAGGACCACGTTGTCAATCAGGCGGGCCCGGCCGAACCAGGCGGCAACCGCGAGCACGGCCTTTCCCCGCACCTCGCGCACAGGCTCCAGGGTCTCGTCATCGACCGCTTCGACGTAATCGATGCGCGCCAGCGGCTCGCCGGCGATCGTCTCGCGCACCAGCGCCGTCAGCCGCGCCGCGCTCGCCTCGCCGCCGCGGGCGGCTTCCGTCGCCGCCCGCAGCGCCCGATGCAGCACCGGGGCGGCGCGACGTTCGTCGGGGGTCAGATAGACGTTCCGGGACGACATCGCCAGGCCGTCCGCCTCGCGGACGATCGGGCAGCCGACGATGATGCAGTCATCGTGCAGGTCGCGGGCCATCCTTCTGAGGATGCGGAGCTGTTGCGCGTCCTTCTCGCCGAAGTAGGCGGCGGCGGGCCGGACGATCGCCAGCAGTTTCGCCACGACCGTGGTCACGCCGCGGAAGTGACCCGGCCGGGAGCGGCCGCACAGCGT
Source organism: Acidobacteriota bacterium (assembly GCA_018606725.1). Lineage (GTDB taxonomy): Bacteria > Acidobacteriota > Polarisedimenticolia > Gp22-AA2 > Gp22-AA2 > JAGYID01. The sequence goes on along the minus strand of JAGYID010000011.1, from coordinate 5,354 downwards.
ATCCTGAAGCCCCTCGACCTCGACGCGGGTCCGGTGCCCGTCGAGGTGGATTTCGCCCTCGTCCGGGACGAACAGGGCATCGACCCCGGCGCCGCGCGCCAGCGCGCCGTCGCGCACCGGATCGCGCGGGTAGGCCCGGAAGTCCTCGCTCGGGCCGAACTGCAGCGAGTTGACGTAAATCGACAGGACCACCAGGTCGCACTCGGCGCGCGCCCGGCGGGCGAGCGACAGATGCCCCTCATGCAGCGCCCCCATCGTCGGCACCAGACCGATGCGCCGCCCGGCGCGCGCAGCGGCGCGCGCCAGCTGCTTCATCCGCTCCGTGGTGGCGATGGTGTCCATGCGGCGCTTGCGTCGGCGGATCTCAGCCGCGACCGGGGCGACGGTCCGACGTGAGGGGGGTCGGGGCGCTGTAGACCTCCGATTCGGACGGGAAGGACCCCTGCCGGACGTCGGCGATGAAGCGCCGCGCCGCATCGCCGATCACGGCATTGAGGTCGGCGTACCGGCGGGCGAAGCGCGGCGGCGGCCCCGGGTTGAAGCCGGCGAAATCGTGGAACACCAGGACCTGACCGTCGCAGTAACGCCCGGCGCCGATGCCGATGGTCGGGGTGCCCACCGCCGCGGTCACCGCCCGGCCGACCGGCTCGGGCATCCCCTCGAGGACCAGCGAGAAGATGCCGGCCTCCTCAAGGGCCCGCGCGTCCTCGATCAGGGCGCGCGCCTCGTCGACGCGCTTGCCCTGCACCCGGTAGCCGCCCATGACATGCACCGACTGCGGCGTCAGGCCGATGTGCCCCATGACCGGGATCTCCGCGTCGAGCAGGGCGCGCACGAGAGCCGCCCGCCGCCGTCCGCCTTCGATCTTGACCGCCGCGGCGCCGGCGTCCTTGATGAACCGCCCGGCGTTCCTGACCGCGTCCCGGCGACCGGTCTGATACGACAGATACGGCATGTCGGCGACCACCAGGGCCCGCCGTGCGCCGCGGACGACGGCCCGCGTGTGATGCAGCATCTCGTCCATGGTCACCGGCAGGGTGCTGTCGTAGCCGAGCACGTTGTTGCCGACGCTGTCGCCGACCAACAGGATGTCCACCCCCGCCTCGTCGAGCAGCCGGGCGGTGGGGGCGTCGTAGGCGGTGAGCATGACGATCCGGATGCCGGCGTCCCTGGCGGAGCGGACGACGGGGACCGTCACTTTCCGGAGTTCCTCCGGGACGGATGACATGGGCGACCTCCTTCTCCCTGCCGGTCTCGATGCCGGTCGGGGGAATCGGTGCGTTTCAGGGCGATGCGGCGCCGCGCCGGACTACGGACGAACCAGTCCCGGTCCCCCTTTCGAGGATCCGAGCGGGATGTAGTACTGGACGCCGCGCTGCATCGCGGCAATCTGGCGGAACAATTCCTCCAGGTCCTCCCGGCTCTTCACGAAGTCGATCTCCGACGTGTCGATCACCAGGAGGGGAGTCCGATTGTAATGGAAGAAGAAGTAGTTGTACGCCCGGTTCAGCTCGGAGACGTAGGTCTCCGAGATCTCCTTCTCGTAGTCGCGCCGGCGCGAGCGGATCCGCTCCAGCAGGACGTCGTCGCGCGCCTGCAGGTAGATGACCAGATCCGGGTGCGGCACCTGCTCCTCGAGCACGCCGTAGAGCTTCTCGTACAGCATCAGCTCGGAGTCGTCGAGGTTCAGATAGGCGAAGATCTTGTCCTTGGCGAAGATGTAGTCGCACACCGTCGCCACGCTGAACAGGCTCCCCTGCGCCAACTCTTGTTGCTGCCGGAATCGGCTGAGGAGGAAGAACAGCTGGCACTGGAAGGCGGCGCCCGCCCTGTCCTGGTAGAAATCGTGCAGGAAGGGGTTCTCGACCTTCTCGAAGATCCTGCGGGCTTCGAAACGCTCCGCCAGCAGGTCGACGAGACTGGTCTTGCCGACGCCGATAGGGCCTTCGACAGCGATAAACTTGAAATTCATCCGGATTTGACCGTGTCGAAGCGCGCATTATAGTCAGCCGTTTCCCGCCGCGCAATCATGTCCGCAGCGCCTCCACCCGCGAGCGGTCCGGGCAGTCGCGGAGCAGTTCCGCGACGGTCTTTCGGAGGACCGGGTGCGTGGCGCCCGGGGCGATCTCGCACAGCGGCAGGAGGACGAAGCGCCGCAGGTGCAAGCGCGGATGTGGCACGTCGACCCCGCCCCCGGCTCTGATATCGCTCCCCGCCAGCAGGAGATCAAGGTCAATCACCCGCGGACCTTTGTGCCGGGTCCGGACCCTGCCCATCGCCGTCTCGATCGAAAGGCATGTCCTCAAGATTTCCTCGGGATCCATGGCTGTGGAAAAGCTGGCGACCTGATTGAGAAACTCATCCTGGTCAACAACTTCCACAGGATCTGTTCGATAGACAGAGGAGCATGACAGTGGCGCATCCAGACTTTTGGACAATGCCTGTAGGGCGGCTTGCAGATTCCGCCCCCGATCTCCGACGTTCGACCCGAGCCCGATGTAGATCGTCCTCTTTAACATCATTCCCCCCGACCGCAACTCCCTATAAATTGACAGATCCGGCGGGCATTTGCTAGCATTCCGCCTTTCGCAACAGACGGAGCATCTGTCGGAACTCGTTGAACCGGCCGTGGATCGGGTCGCGCGCCGGTGCCGGGACGGACCCGGGAGGGATGACGACATTGAAGAAGGTCGTGGCCAAGAAGACGACGAAGAGCGCGGTGGCGCACAGCAATACCTGGATCATGCATGACAAGGCGCTGAAGGAGTTCGAGCGCGCCCTCACCCATCTCCAGAAGCAGAACTACGCTGATGCGCAGCAACTGTTCGAGGCGGTTCAGAAGGAATACCCACAGGAGAAGGAGCTGCACGATCGCGCCGGCATCTACGCCCGCATCTGTCGCAATCTCCTGGAGCCGAAATCCTCCCAGCCCCGCCGGACGGAGGACTCCTTCTACTACGGCGTCATGAAGGCGAACGACGCCGAGTACGACGAGGCGCTGAAGCTGTTCGATCGCGCCCTGCAGGCCTCCCCCAAGGACGAGAAGATCCACTACGTGATGGCGTCGACGCTGGCGCTGAAAGGCGATCGCCGCGAGGCGCTCAATCATCTCAAGCAGGCGGTCGAGCTCAACGAGATCAACCGGATCTACGCGCGCAACGATCCGGACTTCGAGCCGCTGCGCGATGACGAGACGTTCCAGAACCTGATCCACCCGGAGGAGATGTAGGCGTCCGGGGGCCGATCCGGGTTTCGGGAAAGATCGCACGCGGGTGCGGACGTGAAGAAGAAGGGGAAGTCGCACAGGCGTAAGGGCGGAGGGGCGAGGCCCCCCCGATCCGCCCGCTCGGCTCGTTCGACCCGTTCAACCCGTTCAACAAAGACGCGCCCCGCGCGCAGGTCCGCGAGCCGCCACCGGACCCCGAGGCACCCTGCGCCGAAGCGGCCCGCACCGAAACGCCCGGCGGCGAAGGCCGCGTATCCCTCGCCGCAGCCGCTCGCTCCCCCGCCCACTCCGGCCGGCGGCGTCATCCGCAAGGAACGGATCTTTCCCGCGCCGCAGGGTCCCGGCGCAACAGCCCCGGATCACGGTCCGGCAGCGGGTCGCGGCGTGGTGTCGCCGGGTCGCGGTCCGGCGCCCGGCGCCGTCCCAGCCACGCCCGGCAACGGGCCGGGGTCGGCCCGCCCGGGGCTTCCGGGACCGTCCCGTCCCGCGACGACGGGCATCCGGGCCGGCGGTCTAGCCGCCAATGACCCGTTCCCGCTGCGACCGATGCGCGATCCGACCCTGTCGGTCACTCCCTCCGGCCGCGCCACGACGGCGGCCTCCCGCCGCGAGGTGTTCGCCCTGATCCTGGCCGCCGGCCAGGGCAAGCGGATGGTGTCGCGCTGGTCCAAGCTGCTGCACCCCCTCGCCGGGCGGCCGATGGTGCGTCACGTCCTCGAAGCGGCCCGCGGCGCGGGCGTGGGGCGCACGGTCGTCGTGATCGGCAACCAGGCCGACGAGGTGCGCCGCGCGGTCGGCGACGGTGACAAGCGGATCGGCTTCGCCTACCAGAAGGACCAGCTCGGAACCGGTCACGCCGTCCTGTCCGCCGAGCGGCAGCTCGCCGGCTACCAGGGAGACATCCTGATCCTGAATGGCGACCTGCCGGCGCTCCGATCGGAGACGCTGCGCGACTTCCTTCAGTTCCACCGCTCCTCCGCCGCGCCGCTCAGCCTGCTGACGACGGTCATCCCCGATCCGAGCGGGTACGGCCGGGTGATTCGCAACTACAGCGGCGATGTGTCGCGCATCGTGGAGGAGACCGACGCCGCCCCCGAGGAGCGCGCCACCCAGGAGATCAACTGCGGCATCTACTGCGTCGATGCCGCGCGGTTGTGGAAGCCGCTGAAGCGCGCCACCGCGAGCAACGCCCAGGGGGAGATCTACCTGACGGACCTGATCGAAATCCTGCGCCGGGAGGGACACAAGGTCGCCGCCTACCGGCATCCCGACCCGCAGGAAGTGCTCGGCGTCAACACCCGCCGTGAGCTGTCGGCCGCCGGCCGCGCGCTGTACCGCCGCAAGGCGGACGCGCTGATGGCCGCCGGCGTCAGCATCGTCGACCCCGAGACGACGTATATCGACGTCGAGGTCACCGTCGGTCCCGACGCGATCATCGAGCCCAACGTCATGCTGCTCGGCGCGACCACCGTGGGCCGCGATGCCGAGATCGGCGCCGGCAGCCGGATCACCGACTCGCAGATCGGCGACGGCACCGCCGTCCTGTCCTACTGCGTGATCACGGGGGCCCGCATCGGCCGGGGGTGCCGGATCGGGCCGTTCGCCCACCTGCGCCCCGAGACCGTCCTCGAGGAGGAGGCGCGCGTCGGCAATTTCGTGGAAATCAAGAAGACCCGCCTCGGCCGCGGCAGCAAAGCCAACCACCTGACCTATCTCGGCGACGCCGAGATCGGCCGCAAGGTCAACGTCGGGGCCGGCACCATCACCTGCAACTACGACGGCGTCACCAAGCACCGCACGATCATCGAGGACGAGGTCTTCATCGGCAGCGACACGCAACTCGTCGCCCCGGTGCGCGTCCGGCGCGGCGCCTTCATCGGCGCCGGCTCGACGATCACCAAGGATGTCCCGTCCTACGCCCTCGCGCTGTCGCGCGCCCGGCAGGAGAACAAGGAGGACTGGGTGAAACGCTTCGGCCCCGAGGCGCGCGGAAAGGTCCGCGACAAGGAGTCCTAGGAGCCGGTCCGGGTCCTAGCCCGGATTTCTCACCGGGGTTCGTCGCGAGACCGCGCAGATGGCCGTCATGACGGGCACCCGCAGCGGCGAGGACCCGAAACGTATTCGACAT
>JAGYID010000061.1 GCA_018606725.1 Acidobacteriota bacterium | reverse complement strand
GAGGGGCTGGTCGTCGGGCCGGCCGCGGCGGTCGCGTCGCCGGCCCGCGGCGTCGCCGTCCCGGCGCCGGCCGCCGCGGCCTGGCCGTCGCTGCCGCGCGACCGGTTCCGGATCGCCCGCCTGACCGGCGGTCACCCGTTGCCGACCACCGCCTCATTCGGAGCGGCGCGCGCGGCGTTGCGTCTCGCTGCGGGCGCGCGGGGCGACGATGACGTGCTGCACCTGGCCTCCGGCGGCGGCTCGGCCATCCTGGCGGCGCCCCTGCCGCCGTTCATCAACGCAGCCCGGACGATCGACCTGCACCGCCTGCTCCTGGTGTCGGGCGCCGGCATTGGCTCCATCAACACCGTCCGCAAGCACCTGTCGGCGATCAAGGGCGGCCGCCTGGCGGTGGCGGCGCGCCGCGCCAGGACGCAGACGACGTTGATCCTGTGCGACGTCGATCCGGAGCGCGCCGACGAGGTCGCCTCCGGCCCGTCGTTGCCGGACCGGACGACGCTCGATGATTTCGTCGCCGTCATCGATCGCTACGGGCTGGCCCCGGCGCTGCCGGTGAAGGTGCTGGAGGCGTTGCGCCGGCGGACGCTGCCGGAGACCCCGAAGCCGCGCGACCCGATCTTCCGGCGCAGCCGATCGATGGTCCTGATGTCGAACCGCGAGCTGCGCGGCGCCGCGGTGCGCGGCGGGCTGAGCCGCGGCCTGCCGACCGAGGGGATGCCGGGCGAGCTGACGCCGCCGGTCGAGGAGGCGGTCGAGATGGTGGCGCGGGCGATCGAATCGGCGCCGCCGGGGACGCGCCTGCTGGTCCTGGGCGGCGAGGTGCGCACCGCCCCGACCGCGCCGGGGCGGGGAGGACGGGCGCAGGAATTCGCCCTGCGGTTGGCGGTGCGGATGGCGGGGCTCGGGTCGCGACCGTGGGCGTTCCTGGCGCTCGGCAGCGACGGCATCGACGGGAACTCGCCGGCGGCCGGCGCCTTCGCCGACGGCACCACCCTCGAGCGGGCGCGCCGCGCGGGCCTCGACCCGGCCCGCGTCCTGCGCGATGCCGACTCGTGGCGCCTGTTCAGCAAGCTGAACGACGCGTTCACCACCGGGCCGACCGGCACCAACCTGCGCGATCTTTATTTGTTGGTGACCGGCGAAGTCAGAACGCCAGGTCGATCGCGCTGACGAGAAGGATCAGAAAGCTGACGCAGCCGTTGACCAGGAAGAACGCCTGGTTGACGCGGCTGAGGTCGTCGGGCCGCACCAGGCGGTGCTCGTAGATCAGCAGCGCCGCCGTCCCCGCCGCCCCGAGCAGCCAGGCCGCCCCCAGCCGCGGGACGAACAGCGGCAGGAGCAGCAGCAGCGACACCGTGCCGGCGTGCAGCGCCGAGGAGATCCGCAGGGCCCTGACGATGCCGAAGCGCGACGGGATCGAGCGCAGGCCATGGTCGCGGTCGAAGGTCACGTCCTGGCAGGCGTACAGCACGTCAAACCCGGCGACCCACAGGGTGACGGCGGCGGCGAGGACGAGCGGCGCGGCGGCGATCTCTCCCCGCACGGCGATCCACGCGCCGAGCGGCGCCAGCCCCAGCGACGCCCCCAGATGCAGATGGGTCAGCCAGGTGATCCGCTTGGCGTAGGAGTACGACAGGACGAGCGCCAGCGCGGCCGGCGCCAGGACGAGCGTCATCCTGTTAAGCATGGCGGCGCTCAGCAGGAACAGCCCGGCCGCGGCGGCGAGCGCGCCCCACGCGAATGGCAGCGTCAGCTCACCGGTCACCAGCGGGCGGTCGGCGGTCCGCGGGTTGCGCCGGTCGAAGTCGAGATCGGCGATCCGGTTGAACACCATGGCGGCGCTGCGCGCCCCGATCATCGCCGCCACGATCCAGAGCACGGTGCGGCCCGACGGCGCGCCCCCCGCCGCCAGCAGCGCCCCGGTGAAGGCGAACGGCAGGGCGAACAGCGTGTGCTGGAACTTGATCATGACCAGCGTCGCCCCGAGGGCGCGCCAGCCACGCGCCCGCGTCGCACCGCCGAGCGACGGGGCGCGCTCCGCCGGGCCGTTCACGGCGCCCCCCAGCGCTTGCCGAGAGAGTGCGGCAGCTTCAGAAGATCGAAAATGCGGGCGGTGAACTGCTCGATGATGTCGTCGAGACCGGCGGGGCCGGTGTAGAAGGCCGGGGTCAGGGGGAAGACCACCGCGCCGGCGAGCGCCGCCCGCCGCATGTTGTCGATGTGCACCAGGCTCAGCGGCGACTCGCGGAACGCCAGGACCAGCGGCCGGCGCTCCTTGAGCGTGACCTCGGCGGCGCGGTGCAGCAGGTTGGTGCTGGTGCCATTGGCGATCGCCGCCAGGGTGCCGCCGCTGCACGGCACCACCACCATGCCGTCGGCCGGATACGAGCCGCTGCTGATGGCGGCGGCCATATCGCCGTGCCGGTGCAGGACGATCCGCTCGTCCCGCTCACCGCCGAGCAGGGCCTTCAGGCCGGCGGCGTCATCCTTGGCGGCGCCACCGATCTCGGCATTGATCGTCTGGATCGAGAACGGGCTCAGGATGACGTGGACGCGCTCGACCTCGGGATGCCGCGCCAGGGAGCGCAGCACCGAGCGGGCGCAGAGCGAGCCGCTCGCGCCGGTCACCCCGACGACGAATCGTTTCATCGGTGTCCTCTGGATCGCCGGCCGGTCAGCCGTTCGGCTTGCCGACGTGGTGCGCCAGGAAATCGTGCAGGCGCTGGCGGTCGGCATCGTCCATGCGGGAGAAGAACAGCGCCAGCCGGTAGTGGCCGTCGTGGTCCTGGCCGGGCGGGTCGGTCCGCACGACGACCGCCTCGCAGCTGACCACGTCACCGCCGTTCCGGTGCGGGCCGGGGCCGTGATGCGGCAGGACGAGCGACACCGCCAGCTTGGTCATGGGAGCGAGGAAGGCGGGGGCCGTGCAGCAGAAACCACCGGCACTGAGGTCGATGGTCTCGAACTCCACGGCCTCCCGCGACGAGGACCGCACCCTTATTTTTTGTGCGACGCGTGGGTGGCGCCGCTTGTCTTGTTTCATCCGCTCACCCCGGCGTTGGTCTCCTGGATGGGCGTCGCAGGCCGTTGGTTGAGATGGGTGCGGTCGGACCGAAAGGCCTGTTGCAACATAGGTGAACGCATCCTAGAAGAGTGCCGCGCCGGCTGTCAAGCGCGCCGTCGCGGCGCGCTTGCGGCGATCTTCTATAATGCAGGCGCGGGGGTGGCTTGGCGTGAACATCGAGCAGATCGAGAAACTCTTGAAGCGCGTCAGGCGCGGAACGATGACGCCCGATGAAGCGAAGCGCCGGCTGCGCACCCTGCCGTACGAAGATCTCGGCTTCGCCAAGGTCGACAACCACCGGGCCCTCCGGCGCGGCTTCCCCGAGGTGATCTTCGGCGAGGGGAAGACCGTCCCCCAGATCGTCGCCATCATGCGCAGGATGGCCTCCGGCCGCCATCCGATCCTGGTGACGCGGGTGCCGCCGTCGGTCTACCGGCAGGTCCGCCGGCGGTTCCGCTCCGCCCGATATCATCCCGACGCGCGGGCCATCACCCTGGTTCCCGGCCGTCCGAAGCCGGGCCGGCCGGGCGTCCTGGTGGTCGCTGCGGGGACCTCCGATATCCCGGTCGCCGAAGAGGCCGCCCTGACAGCCGAAATCATGGGTCACAGCGTGGGGCGGATTTACGACGTCGGCATCGCCGGCCTGCACAGGCTGCTGGATCACCTCGATCGCCTGCACAGGGCCCGGGTGATCGTCTGCGTCGCCGGCATGGAGGGGGCCCTGCCGAGCATGGTCGCGAGCCTGGTGGGAGTTCCGGTGATCGGGGTGCCGACGAGCGTCGGTTACGGAACAGGGATCAAGGGGGTGGCGGCCTTGATGGGGATGCTCAATTCGTGTTCATCGGGGCTGCTGGTGGTCAACATCGACAATGGCTTCGGCGCAGGGTATGCAGCCTCAGTAATCAATCTATCAATAATTAATAATCATAGATAATGTTCTTCCGGATTCGGTTCACCAACAGAAATACCTCAACGCGTTTCCGGATCCTCCGGAAAGATTCCAACCAGAATTTCAGCCGAATTATTCCGCCTTCCTTGACAAGGTGAAAACTGGCCCGTATATTACCGTCGCGTTGGTCTTTGGGCTCTGGTAATCCCTTGTCGATCCAAGCGTTTCCTTCGGTTCGACAGTCTTAAACAGATTGCCGCCAGGGAGTACAGGCCGCTTTCCAGAGGCACCGGGGGAATTTGGACCCGGCTCGGCGTGTGACTCTCCTGGAGTGCGAGGGGCTTCGAGCCCGACCGCCGAAAGTCGGCGTCGTCGAAGATCTGAAGAGTCATCTGAAGAGCCATAGGTACGAAGAGCAAAAAGCTGCGAAGGGAGGGATGAACGGGATGCCCCTCGTCAGAGTGCGCGAGGACGAGTCGCTCGAAAACGCACTCAGGCGCTTTAAGAGGAAGTGTGAGAAGTCGGGAGTCCTCTCCGAGCTGAAGAAACGGCAGCACTACCTGAAGCCGAGCCAGAAGAGGAAGATCAAGGCCCTCGCAGCCCGCAAGAAGGCGCTGAAGCGACTCGCGCAGGAAAGGAAGTTCAACGACTGAGATTGACGGCCGGCCGCGTCGGGTGCCACCGGCGCGGCCGGACGGGAGTTGAGAGTGGGGGGGAGAGACAGGACTGACGTCGTCGAGGCCGTGCGGGCCGCGGCCGACCTGCGCGATGTCATCTCCGACTACCTCCCGCTCAAGAAATCCGGCTCGCGGTATCGGGCCCTGTGCCCGTTCCACACGGAGAAGACACCGTCCTTCTACGTGGATGCCGACAAGCAGTTGTTCTACTGCTTCGGCTGCGCCGCCGGCGGGGACGTGTTCAAGTTCCTGATGCTCTATGAAAAGATGGAATTCCCCGAGGCGCTGAAGACTCTGGCGGCGCGATACGGGATCCCGCTGCCGGCGCCGGGCGCTTCCGAGCACAGCGATCGCCAGAAGGTCCTGGCCGCCAATCGGCAGGCGCTCCAGTACTACCGCGACCAGTTGCAGCGGCCGGCGGGCGAGGCGGCCCGGCGGTATCTGGAAGGGCGCGGGGTGACAGCCGAGGCGATCGAAACGTTCCGCTTAGGCTTCGTCCCCGACGGCTGGACCGGCCTGAAGAGCCACCTGGCCGGGAAGGTCGCGGAGCCGCTGCTGCTGTTGGCGGGGCTCCTGGCGCGCAAGGAGGAAACCGGCCGGACCTACGACCGCTTTCGCGACCGGGTCATGTTCCCGATCGTCAACCTGGCGGACGAGGTGATCGGGTTCGGCGGGCGGGTCATCGGCGAGGGGGAGCCGAAGTACTTGAACTCCCCGGAGACGCCGGCCTTCAGCAAGGGCGACAACCTGTACGCCCTGCCGCTGGCAAAGGAGTCGATCAGGCATTCGGGATACGCGGTTCTGGTGGAAGGATACATGGACGTGATCGCGTTGCATCAGGCGGGGGTCAAGGAGGTCGTCGCGACGCTGGGCACCGGCTTCACGACCGGGCACGTGCGGCTCCTGAAGCGGTACGCCGAGCGGGTCGTGGTGAACTTCGACCCGGACGCGGCGGGACGCGCGGCGGCGCGGCGCTCGTGCGAGGTGCTCCTGGAGCACGGCTTCGACATCCAGGTGGTGCTGCTGCCTGCCGGCGAGGATCCGGACGTCTTCGTGCGCAAGCACGGCGCCGGGGCGTACCGGCAGCGGGTCGCCGAGGCGATGCCGTTCGTCGAGTACCTGGCGCGCGACGCGGCGGCGCGGCACGACGCGTCGAAGACGAAGGGCAAGGTCGAGGCGCTGAACGAGGTGCTGCCGACGCTGTCGCGCATCGACAACCCGGTGCGGCGCGCCGGTTACGTGGAGACGATTGCCACCGTCCTCGGGATCGAGGATCGGCTGGTCCTTCAAGAGCTGAAGGAGGCGGTGCGGGGCCGCAAGCGCGAGGTCGGCGCGGGGGCGGTGGCCGCCGGGGGGCGCGGCGTGGGCGACGCGGAGGCGCGCCTGCTGCGGTTGCTGATGGATGCCCCGGAGGTGCGGGCGGTCATGCTGGATGAGTTGCAGCCCGACGATCTCGAAGGCAGCCGGGTCGCCGGCATCATCGGGGCGATCAGGGAAATGGTGGTCGCGGCGGAAGAGGTGACGTACCCTCGTCTGGCCGCGCGGCTGGGCGACGACGCGTCGGGACTGTTGACGCGGGTGGCGGCGCTGTCGCACCCGCCGGCGACCATCGAGGAAGCGCGCGGCTGCCTGGCGGCCCTGCGCGAGTCGCGGCTGGAGCGGCAGATGTCGGCCATCCAGAAGCGGCTCGAGACGGGGGGCGGCGCGGCGGAGACCGACGATCTGCTGCGGCGCAAGGTCGAGTTGAAGAGACGGATCGAGGCCCTGCGGGAGCCACGGGCTTCGCAGTCATAAATAAATTGAGGAGACCCCAAGTGGGTATCGAAGAAAAATACGAGGAAGTCCGACAACTGATCAACCTCGGCCGTGAGCGCGGCTACCTCCTGTACGACGAGGTGAACGACGTGCTCCCGGAGGAGGTCCATTCCCCCGAGGACCTCGACGACATGTTCCTCCTGTTCGACTCGCTCGGCATCGAGATGGTCGATTCGGAGGAGAAGTACAAGGCCAAGGTCGAGGAGAAGGCGGCCGCCGCCGAGAAGGGGGAGGTGGTGGAGGAGGAGGCGAAGATCGACCTGTCGCCCGGCGCCCTCGAGAAGACCAACGACCCGGTCCGAATGTACCTGCGCGAGATGGGCACGGTGCCGCTGCTCACCCGCGAGGGCGAGGTCGCCATCGCCCGCCGCATCGAGCGCGGCGAGAAGAACGTCGTCAAGGCGCTGTCGCGCAGCCAGTACGTCATCAACCAGCTGCTCGAGTACGGCGAGAAGATCCGCTCCCGGGAGATCCGCATCGAGGACCTGATCACCTCCGTGGTGGACGACGAGGAGGAGGGCGCCGCCGACCGCAAGCGCCGGCAGCTGCTCGACGCCATCAACCGGGTCAACCGGCTCAGCAAGAAGCTCGACGAGCAGCAGAAGCACCTGGGTCGCCTGACCGAGGGCAGCAAGCGCTACCGCGAGGTGCTGCACCAGCTGGCCCGCGTGCGGGTCCACATCGGCCTGGTCATCCGCGACATGGGGATGACCACCGGCAAGGTCAAGGAGCTCAGCAAGAAGGTCAAGGCCACCGCCGAGCGGATCAAGGATCTGGATCTCGACATCCGCTCCTTCCATCGACGGCTGAAGCTGACCCGCGACGCGAAGGCCCGCAAGGACCTGCGCGACAAGGTGCGCGCCACCGAGGAGGAAATCGGTCGCGTCGCACGCGAGATGGAGACCACCCCGGAGGAGATCAAGCTGACCGCCGAGGGGATCCGCGCCGGCGAGGCGATGGCGGCGCGCGCCAAGACCGAGCTGGTCGAGGCCAACCTCCGGCTGGTCGTCTCAATCGCCAAGAAGTACACCAACCGCGGCCTGCAGTTCCTCGACCTGATCCAGGAGGGGAACATCGGGCTGATGAAGGCGGTCGACAAGTTCGAGTACCGCCGCGGCTACAAGTTCTCGACCTACGCGACCTGGTGGATCCGCCAGGCGATCACCCGCGCCATCGCCGACCAGGCGCGCACCATCCGCATCCCGGTCCACATGATCGAGACGATCAACAAGCTGGTGCGGACGTCGCGCGCCCTGGTGCAGGAGATCGGCCGCGAGCCGACGCCGGAGGAGATCGCCAAGAAGATGGGCATCCCGGTCGCCAAGGTACGCAAGGTCCTCAAGATCGCCCAGGAGCCGATCTCCCTCGAAACGCCAATCGGCGAAGAGGAGGATTCGCATCTCGGGGATTTTATCGAGGACCGCGGCGTCACCTCGCCGGTCGAGGCGGTCATCCAGCTCAATCTGAAGGAGCAGACTCAAAAGGTGCTGAAGACCCTTTCCCCTCGCGAGGAAATGGTCCTCAAGATGCGGTTCGGCGTCGGCGACGGAAGTGAGCACACCCTCGAAGAAGTGGGCCAGTCGTTCGCCGTCACCCGTGAGCGGATCAGGCAGATTGAATCGAAGGCGCTCCGCAAGCTCCGCCACCCGTCGCGCAGCCAGCGTCTGCGCGCTTTCCTGGAGAACGCGGGCGGGTAAGGTCGGCTCGCGGGCTCGGACGTCGCTCGGAACGAGAAAGGCGGGGCCACGGCGCCCCGCCATTTCTTTTGAGGAGGCCGCGGTGCCTCGAAACTATTTCAGGTCAAAGACCGGCTCCGACGAGGCCCGTCAGGCGCTGATGAAGATCGTCGCCCGCGTCCCGTCGTCCGGCTCGGACGACCTGAGCCCAGGCGAAGCGGACCTGGTCCGCAACATCTGCCTGTCGCTCGACCGGGGCGAGGCGTCCCTGAACGACACCGACGTCTCGGTCCTCTACGGCATCGTCCAGCGCGCGCTCGACTCGGACCAGGCCGCCGCCTTCCTCTCGGAGACCGACCGGACCGCCCTCGAGGACCTGCGCATCATCTTCGAGCGGCTGTCAGGCGCCCGCTTCGACGCCTGAAAACCGTGCCTCAGCCGCGCGCCGCCGCCGGGGCGTAGTGCCGCAGCGCCGGGCCGGTGTAGACCTGGCGCGGCCGGCCGATGCGGAAGGTCGGGTCGTCGCGCATCTCCAGCCACTGGGCGATCCAGCCGGACAGCCGGCCCATGGCGAACATGACGGTGAACATGTTCACCGGGATGCCGATCGCCTTGTAGATCACTCCCGAGTAGAAATCGACGTTTGGGTAGAGCTTGCGGCTGACGAAGTACTCGTCCTTCAGGGCGACCTCCTCGAGCCGCATGGCGATCTCCAGCAGGCGGCTGGAGCCGCCGACCCGCCGGGTAACGTCGTTGCAGGCGCGTTTCAGGATGGCGGCGCGCGGGTCGTAGTTCTTGTAGACCCGGTGGCCGAACCCCATCAGCCGGGCCCCGCTCTTCTGGTCCTTGGCGCGGGCGACGAACCGGTTGACGTCGCCCCCCTCGGCGTCGATCTGCTCGAGCATCTCGATGACCTTCTGGTTGGCGCCGCCGTGCAGCGGCCCCCACAGGGCGGAGATGCCGGCCGAGATGCTGGCGAACAGGTTCGCCATCGAGGAGCCGACCAGGCGCACCGTGCTGGTCGAGCAGTTCTGCTCGTGATCGGCGTGCAGGATCATCAGGAGATCGACCGCCTTCGCCACCACCGGGTCGACCTCGTACTCCTCGCATGGATTGCTGAACATCATGTGCAGGAAGTTGGAGGTGTAGCCGAGGTCGTTGCGCGGATACACGAACGGCTGGCCGAGGGAGTGCTTGTACGAATAAGCGGCCAGCGTCGGCATCTTGGCAATCAGCCGGACGATGGTCTCCTGGATGTGCTCCTTGCTCTCCGGCTCCTGGTAGAAGGTCGCCAGCGTGCCGATGGCGGCGGCGCAGACCGGCATCGGGTGGGCGTCCTTCGGCAGGGTGGAGAAGAAGCGGCGGAAGTTCTCGTGCAGCATGGTGTGCCGGGTTACCTGGGCGGTGAACTCGCGGCTCTGCGCCGCGGTCGGCAGCTCGCCGTGGATCAGCAGCCAGGCGACTTCGAGATACGAGCTCTTCTCCGCCAGCTCCTCGATCGGATAGCCCCGGTAGCGCAGGATCCCCTTCTCCCCGTCGATGAAAGTGATGGCGCTCTTGCACGACCCGGTGTTGGCGTACCCCGGGTCGAGGGTGATGAGACCGGTGGCGCTGCGCAGCTGGCCGATGTCGAGGGCGGTTTCCTTCTCGGTGCCGCGGACCACGGGCAGACGGACCGAGCGGCCTTCGTGTTTGATCTCCAGGGCCTCCTGGACGGCGACGGACGTATTCTCTGGGCTCATGGCAGGCACTCCTTTCCGGGGCCGGCTGCGAAGCCGCCCCGGGGACGGACAACCAGTCAAAACCCATAAGCACGTTTCGTTCCCGGCCGATGGGCGAGCCGCTATGCCGATCGGGCCGCCGGTTCCTGCTTGCCAATGGGCGAGAAAATGCCCGACAACCGTGTGCCTGCGCCAGCGGAAATCGTTGACCTGCTAGAACTTATTGGAAAGTCAAGGATTAGGGGTCGTCGAGCCACAGGAAGAGCCCATGTCCCTTTGGGCCAGCACGACTTACGGGCCCCCAGGCACACTCAAGTCGGGCATTTTCACTTTTCTTTCGCCCGTGTCAATGCCACCCCAAGCCAGGCGTCGGATTTTTCGCGGCCCCGGGGCAGGCGGCAGGCGGTCAGTTCGGCGGCCGGCCGAGGGCCCGGCCCGCCGCCGGGTCGACCGAACGCACGTGCAGGTCGCGCTGCGGGAACGGGATGGCGATTCCGGCGCGGGTCAACGCCTGGTGGACGGCGATGGCGACGTCGCTCCGGACCTGCTGCTGAATGGTGAAGCTGTCGGTCCAGACACGCAGCACGAAGTCGAGTGAGCTGTCGCCGAAGCCGGTGAACAGGGCGGCCGGAGCCGGGTCAGTCAGGACCCGCGGGTGGGCCGCGCCGGCGGCACGCAGGAGGTCGAGCACGGTGACGGGGTCGCTCCCGTAGGCGACGCCCACCTTGATCTCCACTCGTACCCGGCGGTCGCTCAGCGTCCAGTTGATCACCTCGTTCGAGATCAGGTTGGAGTTGGGGACGATGACCTCCGCCCCCTCGTAGGTGCGGACGGTGCTCGATCGGCCTCCGATCCGGGTGACCTCGCCCAGCGTCGGCCCTACCTGCACCCAGTCTCCGGGCCGCACCGGCCGCTCAAACAACAGGATGAGGCCGGAGACGAAATTGCTGACCACGGTCTGCAGCCCGAAGCCGACGCCGACGCCGAACGCGCCGGCGAGGATGGTGAACTTGCTGAGCTCCACCCCGGCCGCCGCGAGGGCGAACAGGAAACCGAGGAACAGGATGGCGTAGCGCGCCGAGCTGGTGAGGGCGGTCGGCAGGCCAGGAGCCAGATCGAAACGTGCGACGACCTCCTCCTCGAGCACGAACTGGACGAGCCTCGCGATCAGCACCGCGCCGCCCAGCACGAGCAGGAAGGTCAGGAGATCTCCGATCGAGACGTGGACCTCGCCGAAGGTCGCGTGCGCCGACCAGATCACCTTCAGGGCGAAGGCAATCGCCGGCAGGATCTCGAATCGGTCGAGCGTCAGCAGCACCCAGGCGGCGAACGCCGCCAGCCGCAGCATGGTGGTCACGCGGCGCTGCAGCATGGCGGTGTAGTCGCGCACGGCGCGCAGCAGTTGCAGCGGCGCGGAGGCGAGCGTCACTCGGACCAGGCCGTCGAGAAGAAGGTTGGCCGCGAACAGGATGACGGCGGCGTAGGCCGAGGTGAGGACGCCGCGGGTCAGCGCGATCGCCAGGGTGATGTCGCCGACCAGGTTGGACAGGATGGCCGCCGCCAGCAGGGCGAGCGCGACCCTGGCCAGCAGGCGCGTGAACTCGCGCCATGCGGGAGCCTCGATCGCCGCCGTCACGACCCGCGTCCGGAGCATCCACAGCAGGCACAGAGCGCTCGCGAGGTCGGTGACCAGAAGCGCGATGCGATAGATCGCCGAGTCCTCGGGCAGCAGACCCGCGAACTGCCCCAGCAGGATCAGCAGCGCGAGCGCCAGGAGCGGCCCGAGCGCCCGCGGCCGCAGCACCAGCGGCAACAGGCGAAGGACCGGGATCAGCATCAGGATGCCGATCAGGTTCTGGACCGCGAGCGGTGCCCGGGGATAGAGGAGCGACGTCAGCAGCAGGGCGGCGAGGAGCGCCGCCGACAGCGGGCGCCCGAGCAGTCGGATCGCCGGCGCCAGGTCGTCACGGGCCGGTTCCCTCGTCCGCAGCCGCCGGCGGATGACCAGCAGCACGGCCAGGATGGAGAGGAAGACCCCGAACTGAAGATAGCGGCGCTCGGAGAATTCGTCGCCGAACTCCATGGCGTCCGCCTTCGCCCGCGCCCACGAATCGGCCACCTCCCTGGCGACCGACGCCCCCGGCCGCTCCGTCGGTCCGAAAGCCTTCCACAGCGGCGGGCCGTCGATCGACAGCAGGTCCCGCCGCGCCTCCTCCTGCGCCTTGCCGAGCCTGTCGAGGACCTGCGCCGCCCGGTTGAGGCCTTCGAAGATCCGATCCTGCAGGACGAGCAGCTCGCCCCGCCGCACGAGCACCCGGTTCTCGGTGACGCGCACCGACTCGAACGTGTCGCGGATGAGCGACACCGTCGCCGCGGGAACCGCCTGCGAGGGAGCCTTCGCGAGGGTTCCGCTCCAGAGATCCTGCAGCCGTTGCAGACTTTCCAGCTCCCGCTCGAGGATGCGCAGACGCTTCACCAGCGCGTCCTGCCATCTGTCGAGCACGTCCTTCGAGCGGAGCCAGCGCTGCTGCAGGTCGAGGATTTCCCGTGCCGACAACTTGCCGGTCATGCGCAGCTCGAAGTCCCGCGCGTCGCGCCGCAGATCTTCGAGGGCGCCCCTCAGGCGCTTCTCGATCCCGCTCAGGGTCCCATCGGGCGTGAGGCCCGCCTCGATCTCCCGCAGCCGGTCGCGCGTCTCCTGGGCGCGCCGGGAGATCTCCGCGACCGGGATGGCGGCGGGCTCCGGGGCGGCGTTCTCCGCCGTCGCCGCGCCGAGGGCGGGCGGCGTGGCGGGGGACGGGGCCGTCACTGCCGCCGGCGCCTGCGCACCGGTCTCCCGGCCAGGGGAGGAGGCGACGCCGGAGAAAATCTGGGCCGATGCGACGATGGGCAGGAGCGCGGCGGCGAAGATCGCGGCGTGGGTCAGGCCTCGCGCCGGGCTCACGATCGCAGCCGCGCCGTCCGGATCATCTCCAGAGCGGCGCGCACGGCCTCGGTCCCATGTTCCTGGGAGAGCGCGGTGACCGTCATCAGCAGATCGCCGATCAGGACCACCCCCTGGGTCACGCAGCGGTACTGGCCGTCGCCCGCGGCCCGGTCAACCAGCGACTTGTCGGTCAGGGCGAAGACGTAGCCGGTTGCCTGCGGTCCCTTGATCTCCTTGAGGGAGAGGTCCGTTTCGACGGACTCCTCGAGAATCTTGCGGCCCTGCTTCTCCGCCAGGGAGCGGGCGTCCTCGACGGTGAACCGCTCGGCCGTCATCCCCGGTGGTCCCCAGATCGGCGTCACCACGATCTGAAAGTCCTCGCCGGCGGCCGGCTCGAAGCCGATGGTGGGCGGCAGATCACCGGGCGGCCGGCTGACCGAGTCCTTCCAGTTGCCCGGGACTGTCATTATGAGAATCCCGTGGCCCGGCAGGTCGTAGCTGCGCGACACCGCCGTCGCGGCGGTACCGATCGCGGGAGTTGGCGGCGCCGGCGTGGCTCCCGGGGCTTCAGCCAACGAAGAGACCCCGGCGAGCACCAGCGACAAGATGAGCGTTATGGGTCGGTGGGTGACCGGGGCGGGGTGCATGCCGGGACTGTAGCACAGCCGGGCAGGGCCGGTCGGCGGCAAGGCGGGGGATCCGGCGGCTCCGGGCCGCCCCGCCCCGGCTCGCCGTTCAGCGAGCCGGCACGGCCGACGAGGACCGCGCCTCGGGCACGACCGTCAGCTCCGCGCGCTCGCTGCGGCGCAGGATCTGGACCGGCGTCGGGACGCCGATCGGCAGATCGGCCAGCAGCCGGTGCAGGTCGTCGATGTTGCGGACCGGCCGGCCGCCGTAGCCGACGATGACATCGCCGGTCAGCAGCCCCGCCCGCTCCGCCGGGCTGCCGGTCTCCAGCGCCACGACCAGCACCCCCGACTCGACCGGGAGCCGGTGAAATCGGACCTGGCGTCGCGGCAACGGCACATTCTGCCCGGCCAGGCCGAGGATCCCCCGGTGCACTGTGCCCTCCTTGATCAACCGGCCGGCGACGAACTTCACGGTGTCGATGGCGATGGCGAAGCAGAGCCCCTGCGCCGGCAGGATGACCGCGGTGTTGACCCCGATGACACGGCCGTCCGAAGCGACCAGCGGCCCGCCGGAGTTGCCCGGATTGAGGGCGGCATCGGTCTGGATGATGTTGTCGATCAGGCGCCCGGTCGAGGCGCGCAGCGTCCGGCCGAGGGCGCTGACCACGCCGGTCGTTACCGTGCACTGGAAGCCGTACGGGTTGCCGATGGCGATGACGATCTGCCCCGGCCGGATGCCGTCGGAGTCGCCCAGCGCCGCGGGAGCGAGCTCGCCGCAATCGATCCGGACCACCGCGAGGTCGGTGTCCGGGTCGTCGCCGACCAGCGTGCCCGGCAACCGGCGGCCGTCGTTGAGCGCCACCTCGATGCGGCCGGCGCCGTGCACGACGTGGCTGTTGGTCAGCACGAAGCCGTCGGGCGTGAAGATGAAGCCCGAGCCGGAGCCGCGCGTCTCGCGACCGGGATCGCCCGGGCCGCGGCCGGCACCGGGGCGATCGCCCGGCCTGGTCCCGGGGCGGGCCAGGCTCACTTCGAGGTTGACGACCGACGGGCTCACCTTCTCGACGGCGCGGGTGACGGTGCGCGAGTAATCGTCGAGCAGATCGTCGTCGTTCCGGCCGGCGACCGGGACGGAGCGCGGCATGGCCATGCGGGGACCCTCCATTCGCAACAATAAAGGTTACGATTCTAGCACGGGCCGGTGGGACGACCACTCCGCCGCGGCCGGTGCGAAGGCCTCAGGGGAAGTCGGGCGGGCCATACGCGTCCGGGGGCGGCGCCGGCCAGTTGGCGCGGGGAGGACGCGACCAGCGGTCGAAGGTGCGGAAGAAGATGATCCGGAGGTCACCGCCGCCGCCCTTGTCCTCGATGGTGGAGGAGAGGGCGTGCGCGACGCGGAGGCTGACCAGCGTGCTCCACGGGCCGGAGAACTCCAGGGCGAGACCGGCGCCGACCAGCCGCTCGGTGCCATCCCCGAACGCCTCCTCGTTCTGCACCCAGCCGGACTGGACCCCCACGTCGACGCGTACCGTCTGGTGCACGGTGAATCCGAGGGCCGCGTCGGCGATCAGGCCACGGTCGAAGTGGACGCCGGACGAGTTGAAGCCGCGCACCCGCGCCGACCGGAAATCCCCCAGCTCGTACTGCGAGAAGCGATCGAGGCTCCTGCCCGAAAAGCCGGCGACGCCGCCGCTGAGCTTGGTGAACGCGCCGAGGTAGAAGGTCTTGGCGGCGCTGCCACCGTACCGAGTATAGTCGCGGTCGTCCGGGTCGAACGGCGTCCCCGGCAGGCCCCACGCATCCCACTGCGTGCGCCGTCCCCACTCGTCCCAGCCGGACAGAATGTATCCGGAGCGCGCCCACTCCAGGCGGGCGAGCAGGCCGTAATCGACCGTCGTCGGCGGCAGCACGAACTCGACCGGCGTCTCGTCGCGCCGGTCGAAGTTCATGTAGGTGACGCGCGGCTCGAACGACCAGCGCCACTGCCGTCCCATCGGCACCGCCAGGGTGCCGCGCAGCGCCTGCTCGTAGATGTTGATCTCCTCGGCCGCGCTGGTGCCGGCTTCGCGCGCGTACTTGTCGTGCTTCGGCCAGGCGTTGACGTTCGCCCCGGCCGTGAACGCCAGCGGCACGCTGTCGCCGCGCGGCTCGGTCAGGTGCGGGTTGGTCCAGGAGACGTCCACGAACGGCCCGGCCCAGGCGACGTTGAGCTGCGTGCCGCTGCCCTTGAAGTCGATGTCGAACCAGTTGATGCCGGCGAACGGCAGGCTGGGCAGGCCGGTGGAGCCGATGTTGATCCCGAACACCAGGAAGGCGTTGCGCGGCGTGCTGGCGCTGGTCAGCTTCTGCTGCCCGCCCTTCGTGTCGAGGCGATAGAACCCTTCGTCGTTCTCCCGGAACATCGGCCGGCCCGAGCCGAATGCGGCCTCCAGGCGGGCCTGGAAGTCGTCGCCGTTGATGGAGAACTCGGAGAAGTGCGCTTCGCGCTCGACGACCAGGTTCTGGCCGAGGACCTCGAAGGCCATCTGGCCGGTGACCTCGAGCGGCAGCCAGAAGTCCCCCCCGGGGGCCGGCACCGGGCCGAACCGGTAATTGACCTGATTGGAGCGCAGCGGATCCGACAGACCGGTCTGCATCGCCTCCATGCGGACGCGGGTGAACAGGGTCGCGTCGATGAACACCTTCCCCTTGTAGAGAGATCGGTCGGTGACGGTCGGCTCGAACTCCAGCTCGTAGCAGTCGCGCCCTTCGACGCGATTGCGCCCGAGCAGCCGGTACCGGTAGTCCTCGTCGAGGGCGATGTCGAGCGGCACCTGCTTGACCTTGTCCGGCTGGATGAACGGCAGGTACGGGGGAGTCTTGCCGCGCCAGCGGGCCCCTTCGACGAACAGATCGGTCTGCTCGTAGTCCTGCTGGCCGTCATGGACGTACAGGCGGTTCTCGGTCAGCAGATCGACGGTCTGGGCGACCGCGGCGATGCGGTAGTGGATGGCCACCGAGGCGCGCGCCTCGTAGTGACGCAGCCGGCGCCGCTGCGCCTCGCTGAACTGCCGCTCGAGGGCGATGATCTCCTCCGCCGACAGATC
This sequence comes from Acidobacteriota bacterium, assembly GCA_018606725.1. Taxonomy (GTDB): domain Bacteria; phylum Acidobacteriota; class Polarisedimenticolia; order Gp22-AA2; family Gp22-AA2; genus JAGYID01. Next base: position 1,194 of record JAGYID010000061.1, on the reverse strand, counting down.
GGCGACGGCGCCGACGCTCGACTCCTGCAACGGCACGCCACCGGCGGCCAGGCGGAAGCGCAGCAGCATCAGGGTGGGCTTCACCGACACGAAGACCACCCGGCCGGCCGGCAGGCTCGACGCCACCGGCATCTCGGCCATGGTCGCCGGGTTGATCAGCGACAGCGAATCGACCGGCGAGCGGATCACCAGCCGCAGCCAGTCGGAATCTCCCGCCGCCGGCGACCGGTAGGCGACGATCCCCTGGCGCGTTCGCTGGTCGTGGAAGACGAACGTCTCCAGCCCGGCGGGGCGACGCGCCGTCTCCGCCACGGCGGCGGGGATCGACGGGTCGCCGGTCAGCCGGGCACCCGCCGGGTCGAACGGCAGGACGGCCGCCGTCGCGGGGGCCAGGGACGGTGTGAGGAGCGCCCGCAGCTGCGACGCGAACGACCCGATCGGCACCGTGGCGTCCGGGGAGAACAGCACCGCTTCGGCGCCGCCGGACAACGAGCGGACGTAGGCGTCGACGATCGACGGCCGCACCGCCGCCGGATCGACGGTCGCATCGACAACCCAGAGCGGCGAGGCGGGATCGAGGCGATCGCGCAGGTCCGCGACCGCCGGCAGCGCCCCGGCTCCCTCGGCGGCGACCACGTCGACGTAGGGCGCGGCGTCGCGGGCGGAAACCGCATCGGCCCACGGAAGGTCCTCCACCGCCAGCGTCGGCCCGATGATTCGCGCCTTCGGCTGCGCCGCCCGGATGGTCACCGCCGCCCGCTTCAACAGGAAAGCGTAGGCGCGCGGGTCGAAGCGGTCGGCGGCCCGGCCGAAGATCGAGTAGGCGGCCACCCGCGCACCGGCATGGCGGACGAGGTCATCGAGCCGGGTGCTCCAGTCGTTGACCGGCCCCTGCGCGGGCGCCGTATCGGCCGCCACCCCGGCCGGAAGGTCGAGGCCGCCCGCCTCAAGGAGGATCGCCACGCGCAGGCCGGCGTTCCGGGCCGCGTCGAGCAGCGGGTCGAGGCGTTCCGGCGCGTCGAGCGTCTCATGGCCGACCCGGAGCATGACGACGCACGCCGCGGAAGGCAGGGGGCTCGCGAACCCATCCGGGATCGACCCGCCGTCCGGCACGATGATCCCGATCGCCCCGACGCCGGCGGGGGGCGCGGCGGGCGCCGGCCCGGCGGCCGGGGGCGCGACGGCCGGGGGCGC
>JAGYID010000232.1 GCA_018606725.1 Acidobacteriota bacterium | reverse complement strand
GACGTGCGGTTGCGCCCGACGCTGCTGTATGCCGGCACCTTCCGGCTGGACGAGTGGGGCCGGGCGGTGTGGAGCGACGAGGACAAGCCGCTCCTGGACGAGCTGGGCCGCGGCCTGAAGACGCTCAACCTGGTGCGCAATCCCGACGCCCTCAAGACCACCCGCGAGGCGGTGATCAAGTGGATGATCAACCAGCCGAACGAAGTGCGCGCCGGCGCCATCCTGCCTCCGGAAGTCGTCGGGCAGGCGGCGTCGACCGCGCGCGCCGATCTCGTGCTCGCCGGCCTGACCACCGGCGACGCCGACCACACCTGGACCCTGGCGTTGTATTCGGCGCTGCACCCGGCGCCGGACGTGACGACGCTGCGCACCGATCGGCCGGAGATGGCCCGCGATTTCGTGCGGCGGCTGGAAACCGTCCCGGCGGCGACGGCGCCGTGGTTCGGCATGAGCCTGGTCGACACCCAGTACGAGCCGGCGGCGGGCGCCGCCGGCCGCCCCGCCGACCAGGGCGGGCCGCTGGTGGTGCGCGTCCTCCCCGGCAGCCCGGCGGCCAAGGCCGGCGTCAAGCTCGGCGACCGGGTCCGCTCGGTCGGCGAGCGGCGGACCGCGTCGGTCAAGGAGGTCAACGCCGCCTTCGCCGCCGAGATGGCCCGGCCGGGCGGCCTGCGGGCGACGCTGGTCCTCGCCGTCGACGACCTGTCCGGGACGCGCACGGCGCGGTTCAGCCCGGAGGACGGGCCGGTGGTCCTGCCGCTCACCGATCCGACGATGCTCTACAACCGCGCCCTGGCCGAGTTCCGGCTGCGCGCCCGCGCCGCCCAGGACGACCTCGAGCGCGGCGTGGCGCTGCTGAACCTCGGCGTCGCGTTCATGCATTTCCGGGCCCACGACCGGGCCAACTCGGACGGCTTCGCGCGCGCCTCGCTGCCGCAGGGGACCGGCATCTCCGACGGCACGGTGCAGTACTTCCGCGGCCTGTGCGCCATGCGGCGCGGCGATCCCGGCATGGCGCGGGCCGCCTTCAAGACCGCCACCGCGGCCACCACCAGCACCCTCGAGTCGAACGACGGGCCCTCCGCCGCCTCGGCCGCCGCCCGCCTGCTGAAGATCCTCGAGTAAAGGCGACCCGCCGGGTCCGGGCGGGTTCGCCCCGCTATTCTTGACACCCGGAGCCACCTCCAATATAAACTTGCGCTCCCGCGTTCCGCGCGGGTGCCTTGACCACGAAGGCTCCGTTCGGGCGTACGGCTTACTCGGAGGCAGATCCGATGGCGACTTGGCGGAAATCCCCCTCGCACGCGGCGATCGCCGGCTTCCTGATCGCGGCCCTGTCGTTCGGTTCAGGCATCACGGTGCCCCGCGCCGCCGAGGAGCACGGGGAGATCCAAGGGACGTTGTACCAGACCGACGAGAAGACCGAGCTGGCCGGCGCCAAGGTCACGGCCATCAACGTCAAGACCGGCGAGAAGTTCACCAGCAAGGTCACCGGCGAGAACGGCAACTACGAGGTCCGTAACCTGCCAGCCGGATCCTACGACGTGGTCATCGAGATCGACGGCAGCGTGTTCGTCGCCGACAATCTGGTCGACGTGGGGCACGACGATACAGTGTCCCTGGACTACGCCGTGACCCCGCAACGCCCAGCCAACCGGATCGTCAAAGGGATGGCGAAGCCGGTGGGCAGCGCCCAGCAGCCCAACGACAACAGCGCGCCGCCCCCTGATGTCTGCCGTTCGCACCCGTCTCGCCGCACTCCTCCTGCTGTGCGGCGGGGGGTGCGCCGTCCTTTTCGCCGACGAGCCGCCGCCCGACCCCGACCTGTCGACCCAAGGCACCCGCCGCGCCGGGCCGTTCTACCTTCGACCGTACGTGTCGATCCGGGACGTCGGTTACGACGACAACGTCTTCCTCGAATCCCCCCAGCCGATCGGCGACACGACGGCCACGGTCGGGCCCGGGCTCGACTCGCTGCTGCTGTTCGGCGATCGCGGCGGTTTCCGGTTGGACCAGAGATACGACTACGTCGCCTACGGACAGTACACCGAGCTGAACCACTGGAACGGCGACCTCCGCGGCCGCGGCGTGCTGCTGCTGAAGCGGCTGGTGCTGTCGCTGGAGGATCACGCGACCTCCATCGAAGAGCGCCCCAACTACGAAGTCGACCAGCGCCTGCGCCGGGACGGCAACGCCGTCACGGCGGCGTTCCGGACCCTGCGGCGCGGCCGGCTGGGCGCCGAGGGCTTCCTGCGTCACGACGGCATCGATTATTCGCCGCTGGCCGGGCTTCCCGAGGCCTCGGCCGACCGCCTGGACCGGAACGAGCGCACCCTGTCGCTCACCGGGACGCTGCGCGTCCGGCCGAAGACGACGGCTCTCCTCGAGGGCCGGGTGCAGCGGTACGACTTCGTCCAGGATATCGAGGGCCGCGACAGCCGCTCCACCGCGGCCCTGGTCGGGTTGCGATTCGACCCCGCGGCCTCGATCCAGGGCGAGCTGCGCGTCGGCACGGAGACCCTGACTGCACCGGAACGGCCGGACAGCGACTACCACGGCCCGATCGGCGATGGGCGCCTGATGACCCGGTTGGGGCACACCGGCCGAGGCCGGCTCCAGTTCGGCAGGGAGATCGTCTTCTCGACCCTCAAGGAGAATCTCTACTTCGTGAATACATTCTGGGGGGTCGCGTACGAGCAGTTCTTCTCCCGGCGGTGGAGCGGGCTGGCCGGCTACGGCCGCGCCCTGGATCACTATCCACAGGAAGT
>JAGYID010000156.1 GCA_018606725.1 Acidobacteriota bacterium | reverse complement strand
TCGCGGACCGCGCCCGCAAGCCGCCGCTGTTCGGCGGCCGGGCGCGGGAGCGACGAGCGGCGTTGCGCCTGTACGGCGTCCTGTGCCGTAGCCGGGCGCTGGGGGCCGGGCCGGGAAATCGCGATGGCCGCGCGCCCGGGGCTTGCGGTCGCCGGCAAGGCGCGCGGAGGAGGCGATGAAGTGCCATCGCCGACGAGGCGCAACGCCGCCGGCGGGCGCAACCCCCGGGCGCCCGCAGGGTTCGGCCGGCGTGGGGCCGTCTGCGTCGTTGGCGCTCCTCGCCGATGCCACCGCATCGCCTCGTCGCGCCGCCTTGCATCCGGCCCCACGGCGTGCCGAACGCGGCCGTCGCCATTTCCCGGCCAGGCCCCCGGACCGCGTCCCCGCCAACCCCGCTCCGGGCGGCCCCCTAGCAATCGGGGATCTATCGGGGCGTCGCAAGGCAGTGCGCGCCGGGACCGTGACGACGCTGTGCACTTGACGGGTTCGAGGGGCGGCCGCTACGCTGTGCCTCCTGCAACTCTGATGAGGAGAAAGTGAGGCAGACGATGACGGCCGTTCCCGATCGACCACGGCCGCTGGTCATGGCCGCCGTCCTGCTGCTGGCATGCGCGATGTCCGGCGCTGCACCGGCGGTGGCCGATGACCCCGGGCGCCTCGACCCGCGCGTCGCGCCGACCTTCGAGGACGTGCGTCTCGTGCTCGATGCCCGCAAGCCCGACTATTCGGGCGACGTCCGCATCGATCTCAAGGTCGCCGTCGCAGTCAGCGCGTTCAAGTTCCACGCCCGCGATCTCGACATGCGCTCGGTCATTCTGACCGCGCCGGATGGAACCGCACTGCCGCTGACCACCGCCGTGGGGAGCGAGGGACTGGTGACGGCCACCGCTGCGGCGCCGCTCCAGCCCGGCGATTACCGTCTGGCGATCGACTTCGCCGCCAAGTTCGGCACCCAGGCGACCGGCCTGTACCGGCTGGAGACCGGCGGCGACGCCTACCTGTTCACGCAGTTCGAGTCGATCGACGCGCGCGGCGCGTTCCCCTGCTGGGACGAGCCCCGCTACAAGATCCCGTTCCGCCTCACTCTCGTGGTGCCGAAGGAGCACCAGGCGGTCGGCAATGCGCCGATCGAGACGGACACGGTGGAAGGCGGGACCAGGACCGTGGTGTTCAAGACGACGCCGCCCCTGCCGAGCTACCTGCTCGCCATCGCCACCGGCCCGCTGGAGTTCACGCCGATTCCCGGGCTGCGCGTCAACGGCCGCATCGTGACGGTCAGGGGACACGCGGGGCTCGCCGCCGAGGCGGCGCGCATCACGCCGCCCCTGGTCAAGGAGCTCGAGCGCTACTTCGATATGCCGTATCCGTACGAGAAACTCGACCTGCTCGCCGCGCCCGAGTTCTGGCCCGGCGCGATGGAGAACGCCGGCGCCATCACCTTCGCGGACGAGATTCTCCTGCTCGATCCCAAGGCGAAGACCGAAGGCGAGGTCCGCAGGCTCGTCGCCGTCACCGCCCATGAGCTGGCGCACATGTGGTTCGGCGACCTGGTGACCATGGAGTGGTGGGACGACCTGTGGCTGAACGAGTCGTTCGCCTCGTGGATGGGCGACAAGGTCAGCGACGCCGTCTTCCCGCAGTACCGGGCCGACGCCACGCAGGTCGACGCCATGCAGGATGCGATGCAGACCGACGCGCGCCTGTCGACGCGCGCCATCCGGCAGCCGGTCAAGTCGGGCGACAATTTCGACCAGCTCGCCGACGCGCTCGCCTACGACAAGGGACAGGCGGTGCTCGGGATGTTCGAGCAGTGGCTGGGGCCCGACGTCTTCCGCCTGGGGGTGGTTGAGTACCTGCACGCGCACCAGGGGAAGAATGCCACCGCCGCCGACCTGTGGGCGGCGCTGTCGAAGGCCGCCGGGCGCGACGTGGGCGGTCCGATGTCGACCTTCCTCGATGAACGCGGCGTGCCGCTTCTGACCTGCGAGGTGCTGGCCGGCGGCCGGCTCCGCCTGTCGCAGAAGCGGTTCGTCAATGAGGGAATCCGCCCGCCACGCTCCTCGCGGTGGCAGATTCCGGTCACCCTGAAATATTCCGACGGCATCCGCACCCTCGCGAAGACCGTGTTGATGAAGGACGCCGAGACGATCGTCGACCTCGGCCTGGCGCCGGTCTGGGTCCACCCCAACGTGGGGGAGCGGGGTTACTACCGCTGGTCGGTTCCGCTGCCGATGCTCGAGGCGCTGGCGGGGCGCGGCACGGCGACCGGATCGGGGGACGCCGTCCTGGACTTGCGGGAGAAGCTCGGATTCCTCGGGAACATCGCGGCGCTGCTCGACGGCGGCCGCCTCGATGGCGGCGACTACCTGCGGCTGCTCGATCAGTTCGCGGCCGACGCCGAGCCGGAGGTCGGGAGGGCCTGGCTCGACGGCCTGGAGAAGATCCGCGCCACGTTCTACGAGCGCGTCGATGATGACTTCGCCTTTTACCTGCGCGCCCGGCTGCGACCGGCGCTGGAGCGCCTGGGGCGAGCCCCGGTGTCCGGGGAGAGCGCCATGACCTCGACGCTGCGGGCGCGGCTCGTCGGCATGCTGGCGATCGAGGGAAACGATCCCGATACCCGCGCCTATGCCGAGCGGCTGGGACGCGTCTACCTGAAGGACCCGGCGTCGGTCGACCCGACGCTGGTCGACAGCGCGCTCGAAGCGCTGGCGCGGCGCGGCAACCGGGAGCTGTTCGATCTCTTGAAGACGCGCTTCGAAAAGGCGGCCACCCCGTCCGATCGCGCCCGCTTCCTCGAAGCGCTCGGCGAGTTCGACGACCCCGCCCTTATCGATGCCGCCCTGAAGTATGCCCTCGCCGGGCCGCTGCGCGCCCAGGAGGTCGCCCAGCTGCCGGCCGCAGTCGCGCGCGAGCCGGCGCACCGGCAGCGCGTCTGGGAGTGGGTGCGCGGCAACTACCGAGCGATCGTCGGGCGCATCCCGGGCTTTTATGCCAGCGGCCTTGTCCGCTTCGCCGGTGGTTGCTCGCCGGAGCGGATGCGCCAGGGCCGGGAGTTCTTCGCCGACCCGGCGCACACCGTCCCCGGCACCGACGACGAGCTGCGCAAGGTCACCGACCAGGTGGCCGACTGCGCCGGCCTGCGCGACCGCGAGGCGCAGTCGGTGGCCGCCTTCTTCTCCCGTCTCCGGACCGCTTCGACCACCCCGGGCCGGTGAGGAACCCTACCGCGGCATCGCGAACTTGATCTCCGGCGAGGCCTTCTCCTCGGCCGCGACCTTGTACATCTCGCGCTCCGCCATCTTGAGCAGGCCGGAGAAGAAGATGTACGGCACCTGCTGGATGCGGGCGTTGTTGATGGTCACCGAGTCGTTGTAGAACTCGCGGCGGTCGGCGATCTCGCTTTCCAGCGCCGAGACGCGCCCCTGCAGCTGGTTGAAGTTCTGGTTGGCCTTCAGATCCGGGTACGCCTCGGCGAGCGCGAACAGGCTCTTGAGCGCCCCGCCCATCTCCGACGACGCCTGCGCCATGTCGGACGGCCCCTTCGCCGTCAGGAACCGGCTGCGCGCCTCGATGACCTTCTGCAGCGTGTCGCGCTCGTACTGCATGTATCCCTCGCAGACTTTCACCAGCTTCGGGATCTCGTCGTAGCGCTGCTTCTCCAGCACCTCGATGTTGGCCCACGACTTGTCGACGTTGACCTTGATCTGCACGAGCTGGTTGTAGATGCCGATGCAGTACCCGGCCGCGATTACGGCGGCCAGCACGAACCCGATCAACAGCACGATGCCCATCGGTTCCCCCCTATTTGACCAGCGCTTCCCACGGGAAGGTCCAGTGCCCCGGCAGGACGCCGAAGCGGCCGAGGATCGAGATGAACATCACCAGCGCGCCGGCGCCGCCCCCCAGCACAGCGGCGAGCGCCTTCCAGCCGAACGACGAGGCGATGCTGCGCTCATCGCGATCCGAGATGATGAAGGTGTCCTCGACGTCCCCCTTGCCGAGGCAGAGGTTGTCCTGGGGCGCGGCGGCCGGCCGGGCGAGCCGCTCGCGCAGCAGGTCGTCCTTGACGACCGCGACCGCGCCGGCCCACTCCTGGGGGTCGATCGTCCCGTCACCGTCCAGGTCGAACCGCTTCATCGCGCCGGCGTCCCGCTTGACCTGCTGGAGCCTCTCCTGAAGGTGGGCGCGGTCGGCGGCGATGGCGTCGCGCAAGTTCGACACCGTGCCGATGACGTAGACGAAGTCACCCGGGTCGATGCGCCACTCGCTGTAACGCTTGCGCCTCGACAGCCAGCCCGCCTCGCGCTCGATCTTCTGGTAGTCGCGTCCCAGCATGATGTCGGCCCCGTCCGGGTTGACCAGGATCCGGCCGGTCGGGTCCTCGACTTGGAACGGAACGTTCGACTCTCCCCGGTCGACGGTCACCCACTCGCGGCCGCCCTTGGGCCGGGTGCGCTCCTCCTCGACCAGGTAGCGGTAGTAGAGACACGACGTCTGCGACAGCGGCGCCGGCATGACCGCCCGGCCCGGCGCCTTCCCCTTGATCTCGGCCAGCCCCATCGCCACGGAGCGGATCGGCGAGGACGGGACGTTCTCGATCATGTTCTTCTTGCGCAGCAGCCGGAAGCCGTGACGGACCAGGAAGCCGGCGCCGGTCGCCGCGGCGAGGTCGAGGATCCACTCCAGGTCGCGACCGGCCGCCGACCCGATCATCCCCTTCGACAGGGTCACGGCGAGCACCGCGATCACGATGATCGGCCCGATTCGCCGCCCCTGGAAGGTGATCCCGATGTTGGTCCAGGCCACGCGCACACCCCTCCGTCGACGCGCATAAATATAGGTTATCAGGCCGGTTGCGCAAGCCGCCGGAGGCCGCGGCCCGCCCCGCCGGGACCCGGAGGCGACCGAGCGGCACGACCTCGGGAGGCGGCCCCCTGTGCTATGATTCGCCCGCAACCGCAAGGGGCGTCCGATCTGCCGCTGTGACTCCCCGGGAAGCCCCGTCAGGAAGGCGGTTCCGGGTGAAGGCGCGGCGCCCCGGAGTCCGTGCGCGGAGGGGTGGATGTCGAAAGTCATGACCATGAAGGAGGCGGTCGGCCGCTTCGTGAAGGACGGCGACCTTCTGGTCATGGAAGGGTTCACCCACCTCATCCCGTTCGCGGCCGGGCACGAGATCATCCGACAGCGCCGGCGCGACCTGACCCTGGCGCGTCTCACCCCCGACCTGATCTACGACCAGTTGATCGCCGCCGGCTGCGCCCGGAAGCTGATCTTCTCGTGGGCCGGCAACCCGGGGGTCGGCCCGCTGCATGCCTTCCGCCGGGCCGTCGAGCAGGGCCTGCCCCACCCGCTGGAGATCGAGGAATACACGCACTTCGGGATGGTGCTGCGGTTCATGGCCGGGGCCTCGAACCTGCCGTTCTTCCCGACCCGCAACTTTCCCGGCACCGATTTGACAAAGGTCAACCCGCAAATCAAGACCACCCGCTGCCCGTACACCGACGAGACCCTCTGGTGCGTCCCGGCGCTGCGCCCCGATGTCACCGTCGTCCACGCCCAGCGCGCCGATGACGAGGGGAACACGCAGATCTGGGGCCTGTACGGCGTGCAGAAGGAGGCCGCCTTCGCCAGCAGCCGCGTCATCGTGACGGTCGAGGAGATCGTCGACGCGTCGGTCATCCGCGCCGATCCGAACCGCACGCTGATCCCGGGGCGCATCGTCAGCGCCGTGGTACGCGAGCCGTTCGGCGCCCACCCGTCGTTCGTGCAGGGGGGCTACGACCGCGACACCGACTACACGACCCAGGAGCTGCAAGTTTCGCGCGCCGCCAAGGAGCTGAAGGACGGCGACGTCGTGTTCGTCGGCATCGGCGTGCCGAGCCTCGCGGTCAACCTCGCCTATCGGACGCACGCGCCCGGTCTGTGCATGATTTACGAGTCGGGGGCCGTCGGCTGCGTGCCGAAGCGGCTGCCGATCTCGATCGGCGACCCGTGCCTGGTGACCGGCTCGCTCGCCGTCGTGCCGATGTACGACGTGTTCAGCCTGTACCTCCAGAACGGGCTGATCGACGTCGGCTTCCTCGGCGGCGCGCAGGTCGATCGGTTCGGCAACATCAATTCGACGGTGATCGGCGACTATCGCAAGCCGAAGGTCCGCCTTCCCGGCAGCGGCGGCGCCTGCGAGATCGCGGCGCTGGCCCGCAAGACGGTCATCATCATCGGCAACTCGAAGCGCACCATGCCGGAGCGGGTCGACTTCCTGACCAGCCCGGGGTACCTGCGCGGCGGGCGCGAGCGCGAGCAGCTCGGGCTGAAGGGCGGCCCCGAGCTGGTGATCACCGATATGGGCGTCTACCGGTTCGATGCCCAGACGCGCGAGATGGTGCTGGTCTCGCTGCATCCCGGCGTCACCCTGAAGCAGGTCCGGGAGAATACCGGGTGGGAGGTCAAGACGGCGGGCGACCTGACCGAGACGGCGCCGCCGACGCCCCGCGAGATCCGGATCATCCGCGACGAGCTCGACCCGCAGGGGATCTTCCTTCGCTCGAAGGCCGGCTAGGAGCCGGTCCGAGTATTCGGCCGGGAGCCACGACATGACCCGCACATCGAAGACCGGCAAGGGAGCCCGGCGCGGTGCGCGCCGCGCCGATCGGAAACGCGCCGCCGCGCGGCGGTCCGTCGCCGGGCGGCGCCCTGCCTCCCGGGGCAGGAAGTCACGCCGCAAACCGCTCCTGGCCGAGCCGGCGCTGGTCGCGGTCACCGCCCGCGCCGCCGCATCGCTGAAATCGACCCTCCTCGAGGAGCCGACCATCATCTCCGATGAGACCCGCCAGGCCGCCGAGGAGATCGACCTGCTCCTCGACGAGGGAGAGGAGCAGCCGGCCGACGAGGAAATCGACGATGACGATGATGAGCTGTTCATGAAGCCGGCCGCCCTGTCGGGACCCCGCACCCACGCCCGCCCCGCCGCCGGCATCGTCGGCAGGCGGAAGCAGCCGGGACGCGC
>JAGYID010000155.1 GCA_018606725.1 Acidobacteriota bacterium | reverse complement strand
CGTCAACGACTACACGATCGATTACGGTGACAAGGGGCGCGATGCGATCGCGACCTTCCTGCAACGGGGCGCCGAGGCCGGCATCCTCCCGCGGCGTCCTGCCGTCGAATTCTCCGCATGAGCGGGACGCGGGCGTCGGGCGGTGGCAGCGCCGGGCCCGCCTGGGAGGCGGCGCATGGCGCGGCGATCCTGGCCGACCGGTCGGCGCTCGGCCGGCTGTCGATCGCGGGGGAAGACGCCCTGGATCTCCTGCATCGCCTCAGCACCAACGCCCTGAAGGGGCTGCGAGCAGGGGAGGGCGCGGCGACCGTCTTCACGACGGCCAAGGGGCGAATCCTCGACCTCGTCTGCCTGCACCGGCTGGAGAACCGGTTGCTGGCCCTCACCGGCGAGGGGAGGGCCGCGCCGCTGGCCGCCTGGATCGATCGCTACACCTTCCGCGAACGGGTCCAGGTCGAGGACTGGAGCGGGACGCACGGGACGCTGGGAATCTTCGGGGCACGGGCCGCCGAGCCCGTCGCCCGGGTGGTCGGCGAGGTGGCGCGGCGCCTGCCGTTACACGCGGCGGCCCCCGTCACTGCCGCGGGAACGGCGGCGGTCCTGACCCGCACCTTCCCCCTTGGCGGCGACGGTTTTCACCTGGTCGCCGAAACGTCCGCCATACCGGCCCTCAGGCGGGCCCTCCTGGACGCTGACCCGGGCCTGCTCGCCATCGAGCCGGGCGATCTCGAGCCGCTGCGGATCGAAGCCGGCCTGCCGGCGGCCGGCCGGGAGCTGACGGAGGAGTACAACCCCTGGGAAGCGCGGCTCGATGACGCCATCTCTCTGAGCAAGGGGTGCTACGTCGGCCAGGAAGTGATCGCGCGGCTCCATACATATAAGAAAGTTGCGCATCTTCTGGTGCGTCTCGACATCCAAGGGGTGGCGGCCCCGGGCCTCCCGGCCGAGTTGAGGTACGGCGGCGCGCCGACCGGCCGTTTGACGAGCGCGGTGCTGGTGCCGGGGGAAAAGCGCCTCATCGGGCTCGGTTACGTGCGCGACGAGGACGCGGTCGCCGGCCGAATCGTCGAGGTGGTCACGGCCGCGGGGCCGCTGCCCGGGACCGTCCTGGGAGCCGCGCGCTGAGCGCGGCAGGACGCCCGCGACGCTGTGCTATGATGTCGCGCCCTGCGCGGAAGCCGCGCCCGACTAGGGCTCCGTGGCGGCGGTGCGACCCGGGAGGCCCGGACGCGACCGCCCGGCGGCCGTCGTTCAGGGAGGAGAAACCGAGCGATGAGCGAGACTCGTGACGTCGTCGTCCTGGGGACCGGCTGCGCCGGCTTGACCGCCGCCGTGTACGCGGCGCGCGCCAACCTCAAGCCGCTGGTCCTCGATGGGCACGAGGCCGGGGGGCAGCTGAGCCTGACTACCGAGGTGGAGAACTTCCCCGGCTTCCCGCAGGGGATCCTCGGTCCGGAGCTGATTCAGAACATGCGCCAGCAGGCGGGCCGGTTCGGCGCCGAGTACAGGACCGGGGCGGCCACCGCCGCGGATTTGTCGAAGCGCCCCTTCCGGATCACCATCGACGAGAAGACGGACATCCTGTCCAAGACGCTGATCATCGCCTCGGGCGCCTCGGCGCGCATGCTGGGGCTGCCGTCCGAGAAGCGTCTGCTGGGCCACGGCGTCTCGACCTGCGCCACCTGCGACGGCTTCTTCTTCCGCGACAAGGAGATCATCGTGATCGGCGGCGGCGACTCGGCGATGGAGGAGGCGACCTTCCTGACCAAGTTCGCGCGCCGGGTGACCGTGGTCCACCGGCGCGATCATCTCCGCGCCTCGAAGATCATGCAGGATCGTGCCCGGAAGAACCCGAAGATCGTCTTCGTCTGGGACAGCACCGTCGACGAGGTTCTCGGCGAGGGAAAGGTCGAGGGGGCGCGACTGCGGAATCTCAAGACCGGGGCCGTGACCACCGTGAAGGTGGACGGGATGTTCGTCGCCATCGGCCACATCCCGAACACCCGCATCTTCGAGGGCCAGCTGGAGATGGACAAGACCGGCTACATCATCACCCGGGGTGGCAGCGCCACCAGCGTGCCGGGAGTCTTCGCGGCGGGCGACTGCCAGGATCACGTCTATCGGCAGGCGATCACCGCGGCGGGCAGCGGCTGCATGGCGGCGATCGATGCCGAACGTTTCCTGGAAGCGCAGGGACACTGAGAGACGGGGGACTTCCTTGAGCGATCGACTGGTGGACCTGCTCGACACAATCGATCGCGCCATGGCCGCGTTGAAGCAGCGGCCGGAGGCGCGCTACGGCGACGACATCGACAACCTGCTGCGCGTCCGGCGCATCCTGGAGGCGCTCGATCCCGACGAGATCGACGCCCTGCTGGAGGACGAAGAGGAGTAGGGGACTGCCGGAGCTGACGCCGCGGGGGGGAAGGCTGGTGCCGGAGGCGGGATTTGAACCCGCATGCCTTTTGGGCGCCACCCCCTCAAGATGGTGTGTCTGCCAGTTCCACCACTCCGGCACGACCGGCTCGACCGCCGGCCCGTTCCAACCACTGAAGTCGCCGCGGCGGGCTTATTTCGGCTGTTCCGATCCACCGGCCGGTGAGGTTGCCGGCGCCGCGGGCGCGCCGCTCTCGGACGCGGGAGCGGCCGGGATTCCGGCGCTCTCCAGGACCGAGCCGCCCTGTCGCGAGCCGAGCAGCGCCAGCCCGAGCGATGTCATCATGAACAGGATGGCGGCGATCGTCGTCGCCTTGGTCAGCACCGTCGCCGCCCCGCGACTGCCCAGGGCCGTCTGGCTGCCGCCCCCCCCGAACGCACCGGCCAGGTCGGCCGCCTTGCCGCTCTGCAGCAACACCACGAGGATGAGAATGACGCAGACGAGGATATGAATGGAATACAGGATGAACATCAGCACGTGACGCGATCCTCCCAGTGAGGCGCGTACGCTAGCATATCCGGGCGGATCGCGGCAAGCTCAACGGTAGTCGCAGATACGGGCGAAATCTTCCGCTTTCAGCGATGCGCCGCCGACCAGGGCGCCGTCGACGCCCTGGCTGGCCATCAGGCCGTCGATATTGGCCGGGGTCACGCTGCCGCCGTACAGAATCCTCGTCGCGTCGCCGGCCTCCCCGAGCAGCGTCCGCAGCGTCACGCGGATGCCGGCGTGCATCTCGACGATGTCGCCCGGGGTGGCGGCGCGGCCGGTGCCGATCGCCCAGATCGGCTCATAGGCGACCGCGAGCCGTGCCGCCTCGCCGGCGGCGACGCCCTCCAGCGCCCGCAGGACCTGGTCGCGCACCACCGCCGCCGCCGTCCCGGCCAGGCGCTCCGCCTCCGCCTCGCCGACGCACACCAGCGGCCGCAGATCGGAGCGCAGCGCCGCGGCGACCTTGCGGTTGACCATGTGATCGGTTTCGCCCAGGTGCCGGCGGCGCTCCGAGTGGCCGATGATGACGTGCCGCACCCCGAGATCCTGCAGCATCAGCGCCGAAATTTCGCCGGTGTACGGACCTTCGCTCTCCCAGAAAATGTCCTGCGCCGCCAGGGCGATCGGCGAGCCGGCGAGCGCCGCGGCGACCCCCGGCAGGGCGGTGAACGGGGGAGCGATGGCGACCTCGCGTCCCGCGGTGGGGCGCAGGCGCTCCGCCAGCTCGCGCGCCAGGCTCGCCGACTCGGCGGCAGTGCGGTGCATCTTCCAGTTGCCGACGATCAGGGCGGGCCGCGCGCCGCTCATCTGCACGCCGCTCAGCGGGCGCGCCCCGGCGCGCTCTCGGTCACGTCGGACAGCGCCAGAAGCCCCGGCAGCTCGACGCCCGACAGGAATTCCAGCGAGGCGCCGCCGCCGGTGGAGATGTGGCTGAACCGGGACGCCAGACCGAGACGGTTCACCGCCGCCACCGAGTCGCCGCCGCCGACGACGCTGAACGCCCGCGTCGAGGCGATGGCCCGCGCCATGGCGCTCGTCCCGGCGTCGTAGGGCTCGACCTCGCACATCCCCAGCGGCCCGTTCCAGAAGATGGTGGCGGCGGCCCGCACTTCTTCGGCGTAGGCCTCACGCGACCGCGGGCCGATGTCGAAGCCGCACCAGCCGTCGTCGATGTGCGCGGTGTCGGTCAGGCGGTGCGGCCGGCCCGGTTCGGGCGACTGCGCGACGACGTGATCGACCGGCAGGTGCAGGCGCACGCCGGTGTTCATGGCGCGGGAGATGATGTCGGCCGCGCCCTCGACGCGGTCGGTCTCGATCTTCGATGTGCCGACCGGGACGCCGCGCGCTTTCAGGAAGGTATAGGCCATCGCCCCGCCGATCAGGATGGCGTCCACCCGCGTCAGCAGATTGTGAATCAGGTCGATCTTGTCCGACGCCTTGGCGCCGCCGAGCACCGCGACGTAGGGCTTCTCGGGATGATCGCGCAGCCGCGTCAGCGCCTGCACCTCGCTCTGCATGAGCAGCCCGGCGGCCGGGTCGGGCAGGTGCCTGGTGACCGCCACGACCGAGGCGTGCGCCCGGTGGGCGGCGCCGAAGGCGTCGTTGACATACAGGTCGGCGAGCCGCGCGAGGCTTCTGCCGAACTCGGCATCGTTCTTCTCCTCCTCGGGGTGGAATCGCAGGTTCTCCAGCAGCAGCGCCTCGCCGGGACCCAGCCTCCCTGCGAGTTCCTCGGCCGCCGCACCGACGCAATCG
Source organism: Acidobacteriota bacterium (assembly GCA_018606725.1). Classification (GTDB taxonomy): domain Bacteria; phylum Acidobacteriota; class Polarisedimenticolia; order Gp22-AA2; family Gp22-AA2; genus JAGYID01. Next base: position 1,446 of record JAGYID010000155.1, on the reverse strand, counting down.
GGGGCCACGAGCACCTTGCGGCCGAGCAGCGCGGCGAGTCGCTCGCCCGCCGGCTTCAGGCTCAGCTCCGGCGCCGGCTTGCCCTTCGGGCGGCCCAGGTGCGACGCGATCACCGCGCTCCCGCCGGCTTCGAGGATCAGCTTGAGGGTCGGCAGCGACGAGCGAATGCGGGTGTCGTCGGACACGGCGCCGTGCGACAGCGGTACGTTGAAGTCGACCCTCACGAACACGCGCTTGCCCTTCACCTGCAGGTCGCGGACCGAGCGTTTGCGCGTCGTCATCATGCGTTCCTCCCCGGCGACATCCGGCGCGCCATGAACCGCATCAGGTCGATCAGGCGCTGCACGTAGCCGCTCTCGTTGTCATACCAGGCATAGACCTTGAGGAAACGGTCCCCCTGCATCGCCAGCAGGGGACCGTCGATCGTCGCCGAGCAGCGATCGCCGACGTAGTCGATCGACACCAGCTCCTCGTCGCTGTACCCCAGGATGCCCGACAACCGCCCCGCGGCCTCCTGCCTGAACAGCGCGCGCACCGCCTCCGGCCCGGCGGGCCGGGCGAGCGTCACGGTCAGATCGAGCATCGAGACCGCCGCCGTCGGGACGCGCACCGCCAGGCAGTGCAGCCGGTCACGCAACCCGGGCAGGACCTGCACCACCGCCTCCGCCGCGCTGGTCGAGGTCGGGATCATCGACAGGCCGGCGGCGCGGGCCCGGCGCCGGTCGCCGTGCGGCGCGTCGACCAGCACCTGGTTGTTGGTCGTGCAGTGGATGGTGGTCATGGCCGCCCGGTCGATCCCGAAGGCGCGGTCGAGGACCGACAGCACGACCGCGGTGCCGTTGGTCGTGCACGACGCGTTGGAGATCACCCGGTGCCGCTCCGGGTCGAAGCTCTCATGGTTGACGCCGTAGCACACGGTGACGTCGGCGTCGCGCGACGGGCAGGAGATGATCACCCGCGGCGCGCCGGCCTTCAGGTGAGCGGCGGCGGCCGCCCGCGCCGCGAAGCAACCGGTCGACTCGAGGACGATGTCGACTTCCGCCTCGCCCCACCGGATCGCCGCCGGCTGCGGCGACCGGGTGAAGCGGATCGCGGCGTCGCCGGCGCGCAGAGTCGATCCTTCGAGGCGGAGATCGATCCCCAGCGCCCCGGCGAACGAGTCGTGGCGCAGCAGGTGGGCGACGATCGCCGGGTCGGCGACATCGTTGACCGCGACGACGCTCAGGTCCGGCTCGCGCAGGCTGCGTCGCAGTAAGCCGCGCCCGATGCGGCCGAGGCCGTTGATGCCGATGCGGATCGCCATGCCGGGAACCCCGCACGCGCAGGCCGTTGCGGCCCTGCGGGTGCGCTCCAGTATACGGGCTCGCGCCGCGCGCCCGCAAGGCGCACGCCCGGCGCGGTACCGCGCGATCATGGGGCGGCGGCCTGCGCCTCGCGGGGCACGCT
>JAGYID010000060.1 GCA_018606725.1 Acidobacteriota bacterium | reverse complement strand
GAGGTCGCACAGCTCCGGGTGGACGCCAGGGCAGTGGTAGCACTCCTGATAGTTTTCAATCAGGATTTTCCAGTTCGCCTCGACCTCGTGCTCGGCGTGATGCGCGACCCTGAGGCTTTCCAGTGGATAGCGCCGCACCCGCTCCGGCATGCCGCCGAGCGATTTCGCCAGCGGCTCGGGACGCTCATCGAGGTTGACGAACAGGCAGCCGCGCCAGTTCTGGAGCGCCACCGCGTGGAGGGAGAAGTCCTCCTTCCTGAAGCCGTCGCCGTCGCGGAGGTTGGGCGCGCCGGCCAGCCGGCCGTCCAGCCCGTACGTCCAGGCGTGATAGGGGCAGCGGATCGCCTTCAGCGAGCCGGCCGGCTCGTCGCACAACCGCGTGCCGCGGTGCCGGCAGACGTTGTGAAAGGCGCCGATGTGGCCTTCCTTGTCACGCACGACCAGGACGCTCTCGCGCCCGACCGGCAGCGTGAAGTAATCGCCGGGATTCGCGACGCGCTCCTCCCGGCCGGCATACAGCCAGGCGCGGCCGAAGATCCGCTCCCACTCGGCATCCAGGAGCCCGGGGTCGGTATAGTAGCGGCCTGGCAGGGTCTGATGCAGATCCAAGGGTCGCCCTCGTCGATGGCGGGCCGGTCACCGCGCGCGTGAGTGGATTCTATCAGGCTTGCCTTGCCGACCGACGCGCGTATCTTTGTACCCGGAGGTGAGGCGATGGAGAGCGAGATCCGCGGGGTGATGACAGCGATCCGGGGATCGCAGATGCTGCGGCTGCTGCTGATCGGCGTCCTGGTCCTGTTGCTCCTGATCCCGGCGGCGATGATCGGCGGGCTCGTTTCAGAACGGCGCGCCACGCGCGGTGACGCCGTCGACGAGGTCACCTCCAAGTGGGGCCGGAAGCAGCTGATCACCGGCCCGGCGCTGGTCGTCCCCTACACGCATCACCGGGTGGAGAAGGACGCCAAGGGTCAGCGCGTCATGCGCGAAGAGACCAGACGCCTGACGGTCCTGCCCGAGACTCTCACGATCCAGGGCACGATCGACACCGAAGTCCGGCACCGGGGGATCTTCACCGTGCCGGTCTACCGCCTCAAGCTGCAGATCGCGGGCCGTTTCTCGCGGCCGGCCCTCACGGAGCTGGACATCAACCCCGCCGACGTGGCGTGGGGCCGCGCCGAGATGGGGGTCGGCATCTCCGACGCCCGGGCGATCCAGGAGCAGGCCAGCCTGACCTGGAGCGGCCGGAGCGGCTCGTTCCTGCCGGGGACCGGCTCCTTCGACCTGACCGACACGGGGATCCACGCCGTCCTCCCGGGCGGCCTGCCTGCCACAGCCGCCGACTTCACCTTTCGGCTGGTCCTGAACGGCAGCGACGGCGTCTATTTCGTCCCGTTCGGCCGCGAGACCAGCGTCAGCCTTCAATCGAACTGGCCCGACCCCAGCTTCCAGGGCAACTGGCTCCCGACCACGCGTGACGTGACGGACAAGGGGTTCACCGCGTCCTGGAGCATCCCGTTCCTTGGCCGCAATTATCCGCAGGCCTGGAGGTCGGAGCCCCGGACCGACGACGCGGAGTCGAAGATGAGCGAATTGGTCGACGCGTCGAAGTTCGGCCTCGACCTGGCGACGCCGGTCGACCAGTACCGGATGGCCGAGCGCAGCACCAAGTACGCAGGTCTGTTTATCTTATTGACCTTCGCCGCCATCTGGCTGGTCGAGGTGCTCGGCCGCCTGCGCGTCCATTCGATCCAGTACCTGCTCGTCGGCGCGGCGATGTGCCTGTTCTTCCTGTTGGAGCTGGCCCTGTCGGAGCATCTCGGCTTCGGTCGCGCCTACAGCCTCGCCAGCGTCGCCGTCGTCGGTCTGATCGCCTCCTACAGCCTGGCAGCGCTGAAGAGTCCCGGACGCGCGGCTACCGTCGGCGGCCTGGTGGCGGCCCTGTACGCCTACCTGTACGTGTTGCTGAAGAATCAGGACTACGCGCTGCTGATCGGCTCGGTGGGACTGTTCCTGATGCTCGGCGCCATCATGTACCTGACCCGCCGGATCGACTGGTACGACGCGGGGCGCCGGGAGAAGTAGCCGGCTCCGGAGCCGGGACACGCTCGCGAGGGGGTCACGGGGCCGGCAGGGGGCTTCCCCGGGCGCGTCGTCCGTGATACAAGGGCCGCACTTCGTCGCCGTTCAACTCTTGTTCATCGCCGTTCCGCCGCCGGCCCCGGGCCGATCTCGGCACGTCCGCGGCCGCCACATCCGCCGAGAGAGGAGGTCAGGATCGTGCGAAGAATGATCCGGTTCGCCACCCTGTCCGTTTTGATTCTCGCGGTCGCGCTCGTAGCGTCGGCGCTTGTCGGCCCGTCACCGCACGGCAGCCCGTATCTCTCCGCCCTCTCTGAGCTGGCGGCGACGGCCACGCTGGCCGCGCCGGGGTGCAATAACAAGAGTTGCCAGAGCATGACCTGCCAGCGCAACAAGGGCACGAACTGCGTCGGCGGCGCTCCTCTGAAGTGCAGCTCGTACGCCTGCTAGCGTGATCCCGGGCGGGGGTCTGGAATGCGATTCAGCCTCCCGCCCTTTTTGCGCCGTTCGACCTAGATGAAGTACCCGGCCCCGGTCTCCTCTGGGAGCGCGCGGCGCCGGCGCCCGCGGCGCCCAGCCCGGCGGAGCGGCCGGTGGCCCAGGCCCACTGAAAGTTGAAGCCGCCGATCGGGCCGAAGGCGTCGAGCATCTCGCCGCACAGGAACAGACCGGGGCGCCGGCGGCTTTCCATCGTCCGCGGATCGATCTCCGCGAGGCTCACCCCGCCGCCGGTCACCTCGGCCTTCTTGTACCCTTCGTCGCCCGTCCACGGCAGCGCGCCGCGCACCAGCGTCTCGATCAACCGCAGCCGCTCGTCGCGGCGCAGCTCCGCCAACTGGCGAGCCGACTCGATCCCCGCCGCGTCCAGAAGGGCGCCGGCGAGACGTTCCGGCAGCTCGGCGCGCAGCGCCGCCGCCACCGTGTGGGTCCCGCGCGGGCGCAGCGCCGCCTCCCACTCCGCGTCGCCGAGGCGCGTCCAGCGCACGGTCAGGCGCGCTGCCGTCCCGCCCGCGGCGCGGGAGCGCACGACGACGTGCGACACGTCGAGGACCGCCGGCCCGCTGTAGCCGCGGTGCGTGAACAGGAAGCCGCCGGTCGCAGTCGCCTTCTGTCCGCCGGCGCGGGCGGTCAGCGTGACCGGCAGCGACACGCCGGCGAGCCGCGCGAATGGGGCCGGCTCCGCGGTCAGCGGGGTGAGTGCCGCGTAAGTCGGATGCATGTCGTGACCGAGGCCCTCGACGAGCGACAGGCCGAGCCCGTCGCTGCCGGTGTGCGGAACGGAGAGGCCGCCGGTCGCCACCACGACCGCGTCCGCCTCAAGCGGCGCCCCGTCCTGCCGCTCGACGCGCCAGCCCCCGGCCGTGCCGGGCACCAGGCCGGTGACCAGCGTCCCCATCAGCAGGCGGACGCCCTTGCGCACCGCCAGATCCAGCAGCCCATCCCGCACGTCGCGAGCCCGGTTCGAGGCGGGGAAGAGCTTGGCCGATTCCTTCTCCTCAACGAGCCGGAGCCCCAGCTCCCCATCGAAGAAGGCGATCTGCTCCGGCAGGGGCCACGAGCGCAGCATCTTGCGCAGCAGGTGGGGCGAGGAGTCGGTGACGAAGCGCGACTCGTCGGGGCGGGCCGGCAGGATGTTGCAGCGGCCGCCCCCGCTAATCAGGATCTTGCGCCCGCCGTCCCGGGTGCGCTCGACGAGCAGCGTCTCGGCGCCCGCCGCGGCCGCGAAGATCGCCGCCATCGACCCGGCCGCGCCGGCGCCGATCACCGCCACACGCCGCATGCCGCCCCCGCGCAGGCTCACGTGCCCGCCCCCGTGCCCGCCCCCACCGGCGGTCAGGTGAAGTGGTGCTCCGTCACCGCGGTGTCGAAGTTCTGTCCGTTCACATCCAGGAAGAGATGCCGATCGGTGACGGAGACCGTGATCGCGGCGCGCCGCGGCAGGACCGCCGCGATCGCATCGACGAAGCCGCGGCCGAACTCGTATACCGGGATCTCCGGCGCGCGGTGGATCCCCTTGCCGCGCAACTCCGACAGCACCTTTTCAATGTTCCGGTGCGTGTACACCGCCGCCCGGCCGGCGAGCTTGCTGCCGCGGTGCAGCCGCGCCGCGTCCGGCGCGCCGACCTCGATCCACGCCGTGACGCGGCCGGTCAGGTCGCGCACCAGCACCGCCGGCTCGTCCCCCGCCGCGATCCCCCCGGTCAGCGCGATCCCGTCGGTGTGCTCGAGGCAGTACGCCAGGTAGCGGGTCAACATGTACTCGACGGTCTCGGACGGCTGCCGCGCCAGGCGCAGGGAGAAGGTCGCGTAGACGCCGCGATCGACGTCGGCCAGCTCGGTGTCCAGGTTGTAGATCGTCGCGGTCAGCGCCATGCGCCGGCAAGCCTACACGATGCCGGCGGCAGGCGGCCGGTGCCGCCTGGATGCGCGGGCGCCCTCCCCGTCAGGAGGCGCGCAGCAGCTTGAAGGCGTGCACCCAGTCGTTGCGCAGGAAGCCGGGGATGCACCACAGCATGCACAGCGGCTCGATGGCGCGGGCCGCCTCGGCCTTCCCCATGTCGGCCGTCTCCCAGCCGAACTGCTCGAGCACACCGGTGACGGTCTTCTTCGCCGTCTCGTCGTTGCCGCAGATGAACATCGTCGGCCGGCCGCCCTTGAACTCCGGGTTGACCATGCAGGCGTTGCCGACCGAGTTGAACGCCTTGACGAACTTCGCGCCGGCGAACTCGCGCTGCAGGCGCTCCATCGACGAATCATCGAGCGAGGTGAAGAACTTCAGGACGCCGTTGACGGGCGGCGCGTCGGCGATCGGGTTGGTCGCATCGATGACCGGCTTCCCCGACAGGTGCGCTGACCCGGCCGCGCGCAGCGCCTCCGCGGCCGCCGTCCCCTTGACCGCCAGCACGACCAGCTCGCCGAACTGCGCCGTCTCGGCGAAGCTGCCGACCCGGCCCTTGGGGTTCTTCCCCGCCCACTCCTTCAGCTTGGCCGGCTCACGCGTCCCCAGCATGACATCGTGCTTGTGCTTCAGGAACCCGCCCGCCAGCGTCTTCGCCACGTCGCCCGAACCGAGGACTCCGACTTTCATGATGCTCTCCTATGGGATAAGCCACGATACACCCGCCGGCGCGGGCGAACGAGGACGCCGCGGGCGCTCAGCCAAGCAGCTTGGCGACGGCGGCCTCGGCCTCGGCGTGCAGGGTCGGCGGCGCGCCGTAGAACGACGCCGCGGCGCGGCCGTCGCGATCGAACAGCAGGAGCGTCGGCACGGCGCTGACGTCGCCGAAGGCCCGGACGATCTCCGGCGTGCCGAGCGTCCAGATGAACGGCAGGCCCAGCTCGCCCGACAGCTTGCGCACGTCGGCCTCCTCCGACTGGATGGCGATCGTCACCACCGTCAGGCGGTCGCCGTAATGCCGCTTCAGACCCCCCAGCCAGCCGAGCGTGCCGCGGCACGGCGGGCACCAGGTCGCCCACAGCTCCACCGCGACCACGCGTCCGGCGAGATCGGCGCGCGACAGAAGGCGCCCGTCGAGGCCGGTGAGCGTGACCTCCGGCAGCGCAGCGACGCCTGCCTCTTTCGCCGGCGCCGCCTGCGCGCGCGCGTCCTCCACCCGGCCCGCGAGGATCAAGTCGATCATGCGCGCCAGGTCGGAGCGGAAGCGCTCGTGAGCGGCGACGCTCTGCAGCGGCGCGTACCGCCCGCCCCCCTCCTTCTCGCCCTTGCCGTAGAAGCCGAAGTCGTTCGGCGTCGCCACCAGGACGTCGTCGACGAAAATCGCCGGGTAACGCGTCACGCCGAAGCGCTTCGCCAGCGTCGAGCCGCCGTAGTTCTCCTCCACGAACCGCGCCTTGCCCCCGAACCCCTGCACCACGCTGCGCGCCAGCAGACCTGCTGGGTCGGAGAGGTTTCAGGTATACGGCCAGCGCACCATGGTGACCGTGACCCGGGCCGCCGGCCTCGGCGGCTGCGGGCGGGCCGGCGCCCCCGCCGTGAAGTAGCGCGGCAGCACGTCACCGGCAATCGCCGCCGCCACGGAGCCCGGGGCGGGCACGGCAGCCGGCGCCGATGCCGGCGGCGGAGCGTCGAGGTCGGCCTGGGCCATCTCGAGATACAGCCGGCCGAGGCTGTGATCGAGATCGCCCGAGGACAGGCGCGCATCGAAATCGGCCAGCTGCTTCGCGAGCGCGTCCGCCGCGGGCGCCGGCTCGGCTGTCGCGGACGACGCCGGCGGTGCCGTGGAGGCGGGGCGGAGCGGCGCGACCCGCCGCGCCGCGTCGAGATAGCGCATCAGGGCGCCGTAGCGCAGGCCAGCCGCGTTCAGCTCGCGCGCTTCCTTCAGCGCCGAGCCGGCGACGATGAACTCCACGTGCCGGTCGATCGACGCCGGCGGGAGGTAAAGCGACATCAGATCACTCTCCAGCGCGTCGATCTCGGCGCCGATGTCGCGCACCGGTGGCGTCCGGAGGGCCGATCGCCCGGCGACGGTGCTCCCCGGCGACGCGCTGGTGAGCGTCGCGCCGGACCCGGCCAGCGACCGGCAGAAGGCGATCAGCTCGCGCTGGGCCTGCGCCGACCCCAGATAGAAGAGCCCGGCGTCGGGCATCGTGTTGCGGCCGTACTCGAGGCTGGCGTCGTAATAGACCTTGATCTGCGGCAGCGCCGCCTCGCCGATGGCGCGCAGCGCCGCCGGCCGCACGCCGTCGAGTGCGCGCGGCGACGGGGCGCCCATGTCAGCCTTCAGAGCTTTGCCCATCCGCGCCCATTCCGCCTCGAAGCCGGCGTCCTCCTTGCGCTCGCCGGCCGGCCGCGCGGCGAGGTACAGCCACGCCGACAGGTCGACCCGCGCCGCCGCGAGCCGCTGCAGCGCCAGCAGCCGCCGGCCGGCGCGCAACGCCTCACCGGCCCGCGTCATCGCCGGCTCGGTCGCCTGCTTGACGTCGACCCACATCTCGTCGGTCGCGGTGTTGGTCTTGAGGTACGCCGACCAGCGCTCGATCTCGGCGGCCAGCGGGTCCGCCGACGGGGCGACCGCCGTCGCGGCCGGCACCGTGACGAGCGTCGTGAGAGCGGTGAGAGCCGCAAGAACCGCAAGGACGAAGACACGAAGTGTGAGGGGGAGCGCCTGCCGTCGAAGCCGACCCAGCATCGTCACGAGTCCGTCCCCGGTTGGATGGGGCCTGCTGGGCCCAACAGGCGGGGGGATTCTTGCACAGGGCGCGGGCGCGCGGCAAGGGGCGCGCCTTCTCAGGACAGCAGGCGCGCCACCACTTCGTCGCAGTGCAGCTGCGTCGTGTCGAGGAAGGGGATCGTCTTGTCGCCGGCGTCGCGCAGGATCAGCGGCAGCTCAGTGCCCCCGAGTATCAATCCATCGATCCCGTCCTCGGTCCGCAGCCGGCCGACGATCGCCAGCAGGCGCTGGCGGGTCTCGTCGCGAAAGACGTTCTTGAGCAGCTCATCCATGTAGATGCCGTGGATGTACTCCTGCTCGGCGGGGGCCGGCACGACCACGGGCAGGGCGACGCGCTCGAAGACCTGCGGGTAGAAGCGGCCCTGCATGGTGAAGCGGGTGCCGATGAGCCCGGGGCGCTTCAGCCCGAGCCGCTGCGCCGCCGCGCAGGTGACCTCCACGATGCTGACCAGCGGGATCGGCGCGTCGCGCCGCAGCGCCTCGAACACGGCGTGCGGCGTGTTCGACGCGAACAGGCCGAAGTCGACCCCCGCCGACGCCAGCCGCCGGAGCTCGGCCGCGAGCTTCACGGTGACCTCGTCGAGCCGGCCGGCGGTGAACAGATCGATCATCTCCTGCAAGTTGATGCTGTTGATCACCATGCGGGGGTAGCTACCATCGGGCCGCAGCGCGCGATACTTCGCGATGATGAAGCGGTAATACTCGATGGTGGACTCCGGCCCGATCCCGCCGATGATGCCAGCGATCTTCATCGAACCCCCACCACAACATGCGCACCAGGCTGCGGTCGCCCCAGCGCTCTGAGCATTTCGGGAACGAGAGGTCGCAGCGATTGAATCCGATTCGAGCGCGTTCTGATGGTCAATACCATGAGGGACTCCGGGGGGCGTTCAGCGTGCTGAATGTGCTTGTCGACCGTCAGAAACGCGGCGAATGCGCCCGCGGCACGACGCAACAGTTCGCCGTTTTCAATCCCGGACCATCCTTGCTCCTGAACGGTGACGACTTCGTGCCCTGTCAGTAAGGCGGCGATCTCGTGCGGGAGACATTCATCGAGCAGAATGCGCACTGGCTTCAAGAGCCTCACGGGCCAGCTCGAGCGCGGCGACGGCTTGCTCTCGGCTTACCGATGGAAAGGACGTCAAGAAGTCATCCAGGCTGTCCCCGGCTTCAAGGCAGTCGATCAGATTCTGCAGCGGAACACGTGTTCCCACGAAGACGGGTGTTCCACCGAGAATGTTGGGGTCGCTGTGAATGACCTTGGGTCGCGTGTTCATCGGCGCTCCAGCGCGAGGTCCATAGTATACAGCCGCTACGGCGCCCGCCAGGCGACCAGGACGCCGTCGCGGATCGGGATGACCGACGGAATCCAGCGGCGGTCCTCCATGACGAGCTTCGTGAAGGCGCGGATCCCCTCGGTCGCCGGCGAGCGGTCGGCGGGGTCGAAGATGCGGCCGCCCCACAGCATGTTGTCGACCACCAGGGTGCCGCCCGGCCGGAGCTTCTCGCCGATGACGCCGAGGGCGCCGGGGTAGCCCTGCTTGTCGATGTCGTTAAAAATGATGTCGAATGGCCCCTCCGCCTGCCGGAGCGCCGCCACCGCCTCGCCGACGTGGAACTCGACCATGTCGGCGAGCCCGAGGGCGCCGAGGTAGACGCGCGCCTTCCTCGACAGGTCGGCCTCCCACACCACGTGGTGCACGGTGCCGCCGCCGTTCTCCTTCACGCCGCGCGCGAACCAGGCGGTGGAGTACCCGTACCCCGACCCCAGCTCGAAGATGCGGCGCGCCCCGGTGAGGCGCGTCATCATGTAGCAGAGCTGCCCGACCGCCGGCCCGATGATCGGGAAGCCGGCCTTCTTCGCCTCCGCCTCCATGGCGACCAGCGTCGGGTCCCGCGGCGGGACCAGCTGCTCGAGGTAGGCGGTCACCTGCGGCGCGATGAGCTCGATGGTCATGAACGCCCTCCTTCAGGAGCCTGTCGGGAGATTGGGCTGGGCCGCGTCGAGTTTGTTGAGACCGTTCAGGCCCGCCACCTTGTATGCCTCGGCGAGCGTCGGGTAGTTGAAGACCGTGTCGCGGAAGTACTCCATCGTGCCGCCGAGCGCCATCACCGCCTGCCCGATGTGCACCAGCTCGGTGGCCTGCTCGCCGATGATGTGCACCCCCAGCACGCGCAGCGAACTCGGGTCGAACAGGATCTTCAGCATCCCGACCTCGCTGCCGATCATCTGTCCCTTGGCCAGCTCGTCGTAGCGGGCGATGCCGAACTCATAGGGCGTCCTGGCGGCGGTCAGCTCCTGCTCCGTCTTGCCGACCATCGAAATCTCCGGGATGGTGTAGATGCCGTACGGCAGGAGTTCGGGGCGCATGGCGGCGCCGCCGCCGAACATCTGGTGCGCCGCGAGGCGCCCCTGCTCCATCGAGGTCGAGGCCAGCGCCGGGAAGCCGATGATGTCCCCCGCCGCGTAGATGTGCGGCACGGTGGTACGGAAGTGCTCGTCCACGACGACCCGCCCCCGCTCGTCGGGCTTCAGCCCGGCCGCTTCGAGTCCGAGCTGGTCGCCGTTCGCCTGCCTCCCCACGGAGTACAGCAGCGCCTCGCCGTGGATCTCCTTGCCGCTCTCGAGCATCGCCACAACGCGGGCGCCATCGACGCCGCGGGCGCCATCGACGCCGCGGGCGCCGTCCTCGACGCGCACCGACACCACCTTCTCCCCCAGCCGGAACACCGTGCCCCGCTGCCGCATGCAGTAGGTCAGCGTCTCCACGATCTCGCGATCCACGAAATCGAGCATCGTCGGGCGCTGTTCGATGAGCGTGATCTGCATGCCGAGGGCGGTGAACATCGAGGCGTACTCGACGCCGATGACGCCCGCCCCGACGACGATCATCGAGCGCGGCAGCTCCTTCAACTGGTTGAACTGGTCGGTGTCGATGACGCGCGCCCCGTCGAACGGGATCTTCGGGTCGCGCGCCGGCCGCGTGCCGCAGGCGATCAGCACGTTCGCCGCCTCGAGAGACTGCCGCCCCTCGGGGGATTCGACCTGCAGCGCGTGCGGGCCGGTGAAACGCGCCGTGCCGTCGACCAGCGTCACGCCGTTGCGCTTCAGCTGGGCCCGCACCACCTCCTCTTCGCGCGCCATCACGGTCTGGACCCGGAACGCCAGGTCGGCGACCGAGACCTTGTCCTTCAGCGCGTAATCGCGGCCGTAGAAGGAGCGCTGCTGGAAGCCGGTCAGATAGAGGATCGCCTCGCGCAGCGTCTTCGAGGGGATCGTCCCGGTGTGCAGGCAGACGCCGCCGATGCTGGTGCGGCGATCGACCACGGCGACGCGCTTCCCCATCTTGGCGGCGGCGATCGCCCCCTTCTGCCCCGCCGGCCCCGAGCCGATCACGACCAGGTCGTAGGACTGCTCATTCATCGCGGGCGCCGCCTTCAGCCAGGCTGAACATTTCTTGGCAAGCTAGAGATCCTTGATTCGGCTTTGGAGCCAGTCGGCGAGTCCTTTCCGGTCAATTCGCCCCGACGCCACTTCGAGGATCACCCGTTCCGACTCGTCAATGGGCGCATCGATTTCATACCCGTTCAGCACGAGGAAGGTTTCCATGGCCGCGTGACCGGCCCGCTTGTTGCCGTCGACGAATGGATGATTAGCGATGATGGAGAAGCCGAGCGCCGCCGCCTTGTCGACGGCTGTCGGATGCAGATCACGGCCTTCGAAAGTCATGCGCGGCTGAGCGATTGCGGAGATCAGTCCACCCAGATCTCGGATGGTCGGGCTGCCCCGCGCCTGCTGCATGATCTTGCGATGCAGGTCGAGGACTTCAGCCAGCGTCAGGTAGCGCACTACGCCAACCGACGGTAGAGTTCCCGGTTCTTCTCCAGAACCCGTGCCGCGGCGCGATCGAATTCAGCGTCGCGTTGTCCCAGCAAATCGTGGACGGCTGCAGCCGCGAGCTCCTCGACCGACACGTTCAGACGCCGTGCCTCCTGGGCCAGCTTCTCTTCCTCGGCTTGGCTGACTTCTACGGAAAGCTTCACGGCTTGCTCCGAATGCCCGCATTGTACCGGATTTCCGGCGGCGGCGATCGCCACCTTCTGCCCCACAGGCCCCGAGCCGATCGCGGCCAGGTCGTACGCCTGCTCTTGCATGCCGAGCTTCCCCGGAACCCCGGAAACGCTTGACAGATCTCCCGGGCGGGGCTAGAACGGCGGCGCCCCAATGCCAGGGTCCGACTGTCGCTGGAGGTCTTCGATGAGATCGATCGCCCGCTCCCCGGTCGGCGCTCTCGCGCCGTGCTGGTCGCTCGTCCTGTGCTTGCCGCTCGTCCTCGCGGCAGCGCCGCCAGCCGCGGCGCCCCCCACCGCGGCCCCCGTGGTCAGCGACGCCGGGCGCCACCCGTTCTCGGTGCGCGACATGGTCGCGATGGAGCGGCTGGCCGGGCCGCAGCCGTCGCCCGACGGCACGCAGGTGGTGTTCACCCGCCGCACTTACGACGCCGCGGCGGACAAGGCGTTCACCAACTTGTGGCTCGTGTCGATCGATGGCGGCGAGCCGCGCCGCCTCACCAACGCCCGCGCCAGCGACACCGCGCCACGCTGGTCGCCCGACGGCCGGACGATCGCCTTCGTCTCCGACCGCGGCGGGGCGTCGCAGCTCTACTTCATCGACCCGGCCGGCGGCGAGGCGCGCCAGGCGGCCGTCTTCCCGGTGGACGTCGACAACCCGCAGTGGTCGCCGGACGGGTCGCGGCTGGCGTTCTCGGCGGAGGTCTATCCGGACTGCCCCGACCTGGCGTGCACGGCGAAGCGCGACAAGGAGGCCGGCGATGACCCGGTAAAGGCGAAGGTGTACACGCGCCTGCCGATCCGTCACTGGGACACCTGGGAGGATGCCAAGCGCAGCCACATTTTCGTCTGGGCTCTGAAGGGGGATGGGGTGAAGGGAGATGAACCGAAAGGGGGCGAGCCGATCGACGTCATGAAGGGGGCCGACGCCGACAGCCCGACCAAGCCGTTCGGCGGGGCGGAGGAGTTCGCCTGGTCGCCCGACGGCACGTCGATCGCCTTCACGGCGAAGATGGCACCCGACCCCGCCTGGTCCACCGACCTCAACATCTATATGGCGGCGGCCGACGGCGGCGGCTACCGCTGCCTGACCTGCGCCAACGAGGCGACCGACACTTCTCCGGCGTTCTCGCCCGACGGCAAGACCATCGCCTACCTGGCGATGTCCCGCCCCGGGTACGAGGCCGACCGCCAGCGCGTCATGCTGTACGACCTGGCAGCCGGGAAGAGCCGCGCCCTGACCGGCGACTGGGACCGCTCCGCGGGATCGATCGCCTGGACGAAGGACGGCAAGAAGATCGTCGTCACCGCGGAGGAACAGGCGCGGGTGAAAATCTTCGCCGTCGATCCCGCCGGTGGCGCGCCCCGCGTCGTGGTGGGCGACCACGCCAACGCCGACGTCGCCGCGACCTCGGGCGGCCGGCTGGTGTACGCGCAGGACTCGCTGGTCTCCCCCGCCGAGATCTTCACCTGCCGGCTGGACGGGACCGACGCCCGGGAGCTGACGCGCATCAACGAAGCCCGCCTGCAGGCGGCGCGGCTGAGCCGCCCCCAGCAGTTCTGGTTCAAGGGAGCGATGGGCGACAAGGTGCACGGCTGGATCCTCAAGCCGGTCGGTTTCCAGGAAGGGCGCAAGTACCCGCTGGCGTTCCTGGTGCACGGCGGGCCGCAGGGCGCGTGGACGGACGACTTCCACTACCGCTGGAATCCGCAGGCTTACGCCGGAGCCGGGTACGTCGTGGTGACCATCAACTTCCACGGCTCGACCGGCTTCGGGCAGGCGTTCACCGACGCCATCCGCAAGAACTGGGGCGCCGCGCCCTACGAGGACTTGATGAAGGGGCTCGACTACGTCCTGGCGACCTATCCGTTCGTGGACCGGGAGCGGCTGGGCGCCCTGGGCGCCTCGTACGGCGGCTACATGATCAACTGGATCGCCGGGCACACCGACCGCTTCAAGTGCCTGGTCAGCCACGACGGCGAGTTCGACACCCGCGCGTCGTACTACATGACCGAGGAGCTGTGGTTCCCGGAGTGGGAGCACGGCGGCCTGCCGTGGGAGCCCGGAACTACTTACGAAAAGTGGTCGCCGGCCCTCTCCGTCGCGAATTGGAAGACGCCGATGCTGGTCATCCACGGGGCGAAGGACTTCCGGCTGCCCGAGACGGAGGGGTTCTCGACCTTCACGGCGCTGCAGCGCCGCGGCATCCCGTCGAAGCTCCTGTACTTCCCCGACGAGAACCACTGGGTGCTGAAGGCGAAGAACAGCATCCTTTGGCACGACACGGTGATCGGCTGGCTCGATCAGTGGCTCAAGAAGTGATCGGCGGCGCGTCGAGCGCGTTGTTCCCCTCGTCGGTCTCTGGCTCGTCGCCGGAGGCGTCAGCGACGACGCGGTAGAAGCAGCCGGCCGCAAGCGTTCCGTTCGTGATCGCGAAGGAGGCGCGGTCGCCGGGGAGAAGCGCGTCGGTCCGGACGACGGCCAGGTCAACCGGGTCCGCGCCGGGGCAGACGGCGACCAGCGCGTGAGCGGCGGCGCCAGCGGTGCAGGGGCCGAGGTTGGCGATCGCGAACGTGACGGCGTCGGCGCCCTGTCCGTCCGGGGACGCGACCGGATCCTGCGGCGCCAGGTCGGAAGCGATGCCGCGCTCCGCCAGCGCCGTTCCGATCGCCGGCCGTTCGGCCCCACCGTACAGAAGACCATCGGCGTCCAGCAGCGCCCGCCCGCCGTCGCAGAACCGGGGCGCGAACGGCACGAGGAAATGGCTTTGCAGGATGACCGTGTCGGCCGTCCGCTTGCCGACCGCCAGGAAGATGGCGTGCAGCGCCGAGGACCAGATCTCGCCGTCGGCGTGCACTTCGCGCTGCACGTCCTCGGGGTAGTGCTTGCTCGAGTCGAGGCGTCGCAGGCAGGTGCCGGCGAAGTCCCACTCGCCCAGACAGGCCGGGTCGAACGATTCGGGGGATGTCGGCCCGTTGCTGAACGCCCAGTAGTCGCCGAACCCTTCGCCCTGGGCGCCTGATTCCCCGAGACCGAAATACTTGCCCGACGTCGTGTTGTCCTGGATGGCGTGCCCGTACTCGTGCCGGATGACGTCGGCGTCCTCGGCGTCGTCGACACCCCCCTCGCCGAAGGCGATCCAGCCCGCCCCGAGCGGGAGGCCGACGTAGTGCGAGTTATCGGCCCCGTTCAGGCCATGCGGGTCGACGCGGATCGGGCGGTTGTTGACGTCGGTGAATCCGAGCGACTGGATGTAGCGTTGCGATTGGTCGATGTGGAAATAGACCATCACGCTCTCGAACTCGGGCCGGTCGCGGGTGAACAGGAAATCCCCCGTCGCGGAGGAGACCATCGGCAGGAACGGGCGCTCGATCAGATCGGTGACCCGGATATAGGGGCCGCTCAGCACGATCGGGCCGAGCAGGTCGAGAAACGATCGGCTCAGGCCGGGAAGATCGATCGTACGGTAGGCGGGCCCGAAGACGGGAGCGTCGGCGTTGTCGTTGTCGCTGAGGCCGGTATTGGACAGCGTATTGACCGGGTTCGGGTCGAAGACCTGGCCGCGCCCGGTGAGGTGGGAGTCCTGCACGAGGCTCTTCCGCCCCAGGACCTCGCCGGTCTGTGCGTCGATCAGAAATTCCGCGACGCCCCATGGCTCGGTGGCGGACACCACCAGGCGCCAGGCGAGACGGGGCGCGCCCTGGTCCGCGACCACCCCCAGCTCGGGGACGATGGCGCGCTCGAGCTGCGGGCGCGCCATGGTCGAGCCGGCCGCCGCCAGGAAGGCGTCGATTGCCACGCCCGCCGCCTCGTCCTGGCGGCGGGATGGAGTGACCGGGATCCGGACCCCCGGAGCGAAGTCGTTCCGGACCAGGAAGACGCTGCCATCCCGGGCGAGATGCACCTCGAGCCCGCGATCGAAAACCGGAAGCCCCCGGTAATACTGCGCGAAGCGAAGGTGACGGCCGCCCGGGCTTTCGCTCGAGCCAGCGGACCTCAGATCGGAGAGATCGGGGGCGAATCCGAACAGCGCCGCGTTCTCCGACAGGAAGCGCACCGCGATCGTCCGGGCGGCCTCCGGGCTCGGCGCGGTCAGCGACCCCCGCAGTGTCCGGATATGCCGGCGGTCGGGCGTCGGCTCCGCCTCGACCGCTCCCGGGGCGCTGGCGCGGAGCCGCGCCAATTCCTGAGCGGGGCCCCGGTCGGGGGAGCCGCCCGGTGCCGCCGTGGCGACCCCGGCCGGGAGCGCGGCGAGCAGGAGCAGGACGATCGACGCGAACGGGCTGATGCGGATCATGACGGGCCTCCTCGGGTGTCGTCCGGCGAGCTTACCCAAGGGGAGACATTGTGTCCATCCTCTTGACGCCGAGCGCCGCGCGGCTCTAGTCTGCGCGACGCTCGCCGCCGGCCCGGCCCGGAAGATGGCCGCCGCGAAGCGTTAACCGGAGGTCGGTGACCCGTGACCCGCAACGCATCGTCCGTCGTCCTGCGGGAGAGCGAGGTCGAGATCGAAGCCATCCGCGCGCAGGGCGCCGGCGGCCAGAACGTCAACAAGGTCAGCAACGCCGTTCATCTGCGCTTCGACATCCGCGCGTCGAGCCTGCCCGAAGCCGTCAAGGCGCGGCTGCTCCGCATGAGCGACCATCGCATCAGCGCCGACGGGGTCGTGGTGATCAAGGCGCAGAGTCACCGCAGTCTCGAAATGAACCGCGAGGACGCTCTCGCCCGCCTGCGCGCGATGATCGTCGCCGCAGCGGATGTGCCCCGCCCGCGGCGCCCGACGAAGGCGACGCATGGCTCGAAGCAACGGCGGCTGAGCGGCAAGGCCCGGCGCGGACGGGTGAAGGCGTTGCGGGGCCGCGTCGACGAGTGACGACGGCGTCGCGTCATTCAAGAACAAGAAAGGCAGCCTCGTCATCCTTCTGGAAAGCCAGGAGCGCATCCGCATACCGACGGAGGATGGCTTCGACTTCGGTGGTGGAGCGGTTGCCGCATCGGATCCAGATGACTTTCGGCGGGTGCCCTGCGAGGGAACTTCGTTGATGGAAGTCGGAGTCTTTCGAGATGATCGTGAGCCCGTGCTTGGCGGCGTAGTTCCAGACGGCCTCATCCGTCGCGTTGTGCAAATCCACGTCCCTGACATGAACGGATCCCGGGTAGAGATCGTCCAGGGCCTTGACGAGTCGCGACGGGAGGTCTTAATCGAACAGCAGCTTCACTTGGTGGAGATCGAAACCAGCTTGCGTTCGCGATCAGCGGCGAAAGCGAGGCAGGCACGAATGTCTTCACGCTTGAGATCGGGGAGATCGCGCAGGATTTCATCCTCCGACATTCCAGACGCGAGGTATTCGAGAATGTCGTAGACGGTGATTCGCAGGCCCCTGATGCACGGCTTGCCGCCGCGCTTGTCGGGTTCGATGGTGATAATGTCTCGATAATTCATGCGGTTAGGATATTCACTCCACCCACTCGGGTCAAGCAGGAGGCGGCCCGGCGTCACTTGTTCCGGCGACGCACCTGCCGGATCGTCTCGTCGAGACGGTGCAGGAATTTCGACCGATCGCGCGGGCTGAACGGGGGCGGGCCGCCCGTGATGGTCCCGGTATCGCGAAGATGGGACATCAGCTCGCGGTTGGCGACCGCCGCGCCGATGTTGTCCTCGGTGAACACCCCGCCGCGATGGTCGAGGACCACGGCGCCCTTTTTCAGGCTGCGCGCCGCCAGCGGGATGTCCCCGGTGATCACGATGTCGTCCGCGCCGACGTGCTCGACGATCCAGTCGTCGGCGGCGTCGAAGCGATCCCCGACGACGACCAGGACGAAGCGCTCCTCCGGCGGGATCCAGATGCGCGCGTTCGCCACCACGGTCGCGCCCAGGTCGTGCCGCCGCGCCACCTTGTAGATTTCGTCCTTGACCGGGCAGCCGTCGGCGTCGACGAAAATCTGCAGCACGCGCTCAGGCCCTCCCGCGGTCCGGCCGGCCCGCGCTCAGGCCCACAGCGGCCAGTCGATCGTGTACGAGCGGTCGGCGTTGAAGCGCGGCGCGACGTCCGGGTGCTGGTCCCGCTCGAACAGCGTCGTCGCGATACCCCGGCGCGCCAGTGCTACCGCCAGAACCAGCGACGACGGCCCGGCCCCGACAGTGGCGATGTCCGCCGCTCCTTGCCTGTCGGTCGTCATGGTCCCCCTTCACAGTTGATTCCATCCGAGAGACTCATGGCGATGCCCTTCTCGCATCGCGGGTCGCGCGCGGCCTGGGACGGCCGCTGCCCCGGCGGCCCTGCCGGCTGCTCTGGTCGTACGCCTGCCGCAGCCAGCCCCGCACCTCGGCATCGACGTCGCCGGGCGCGCCGAGGCTGACATGCAGCGGCATGGTCTCGTGAAGCTTCGAGGCCTGCAGGCGCCCGCCGGGCCTGTGCCCCTCGAGCCGCAGGGCGAGATCGATACGCGTCCTGGTCGTCGGCTGCACCCGCGCGAACGTCCGCCGCGGCGTGACGAGCGCCACAAACGTCTTGCGCGCCTGGACGGCGACTTCGTCGAGCTTCGCCGCGGCTTCGATGACGGCGTCGAGAATCGGTCGCAGTCGCGGCCGATCCGCGTACTGCCCGTCGATCAGCTCACTGGCGGACGCGACGAAGAAATCCGGATAGCCGAACCGCTCCATCACCAATAGCGTCCGCGCATATCCGCTCACCCCCTGCCTGGCCAGCCAGGCGCGAAGGCTCTTCTCGTCCTTCAGGCGCGCCGTCTCGATGCGCCGGTTCCACGCCTCCACGCCCTCCCCGGTCCGCTCCTTCAGGAGCCGGGCCCACCTCTCTGTCATCTCCTTCCAGTCACGAATCTCGGCCATCGTCGTCTCCGTTCACCTGCCGAGTCCCTTGTTCCGCGTACTTCGACTCTCGACACGGCATTTCCTGCAGGTCACCGCCCGCCGGTCCTTGGTCGCGATCCCTTCCATTTCGGCGCGGTGCGCGGCTTCGCGATCCCTCGGATTTTGGAGATCCCAGGGTTTGGTGGACACGCGGTAGCATCCGGCTGACTCTGGAGGGCGATGCCCATGTCCACTCGAGTGCGTACCGGGCGGGTCCGCTCGGTGTACGAGTTCATCAAGGCCCACCGAGGCCAGTACCCCGTGGATTCGATGTGCCGGCTTCTCGACGTGGCTCCAAGTGGTTACTACGACTGGCTCAGGCAGCCAGTTTCGAAGCGAGCGCAGGAAGACGCCAGACTCCTTCGTCTGATCCGTGCTTCGTTCGTTGCGAGCCAGGGTATCTATGGCGCACCGCGCGTCTTCCTGGATCTGCGTGAGGCTGGCGAGACCTGCAGCAAGCATCGTGTCGCGCGCCTGATGCGCGTGAATGACCTGCGCGCACTGCATGGCTATCGAACGCGCCGCTGGTCGGTCGGCAAGCCATCCATCCTGATCCCGAACATCCTGCAGCGCCAGTTCACGGTGACGCGCCCCAACAGGGCATGGGTGACGGACATCACTTACCTTCGGACGTGGCAGGGCTGGTTGTATCTGGCCGTCGTGATGGACCTGTTTTCGCGCAAGATCGTCGGCTGGTCTGCGGGTCCTACGATCCACCGCGAGCTTGTGCTCAACGCGCTGATGATGGCCGTGCGCCGACGGCGACCGCGGGGAACCGTGATTCATTCGGATCAAGGCACCCAATACGGAAGCGATTCCTGGCGGCGCCTCTGTCGGGCTAATCACTTGGAGCCGAGCATGAGTCGGAAGGGGAACTGCTGGGACAACGCCGTGGCGGAGTCGTTCTTCAGCAGCTTGAAGAAGGAGCGGGTCAAGAAACACATCTACAAGACCCGAGAGCTCGCTCTGACCGACGTAGCTGAATACATCGACACGTTCTACAATCGCACGCGCCGTCACAGCCATCTAGGCGGTGTGAGTCCCGAGCAATTCGAAGCGGCTCAGAAACCTCGGCGACAGGGTGTCCACTAAAGCCTGGGAACTCCAGTCACAGGTTATTGCCAATAGGATCGGCCGGGCTAATTCAATAACCATCGCGTGCCTTCCCACATGGGCGGGCATCACCAGTCATCGCGGGCACTGGCGTTTCATCGGAATCCGCTGTAAGCACATTGGTTGAAATATACGCCGATCTTGGGCAATGGGCGCGGGCTTTTCGTCCCGGCCCACCCCGCCGCCGACCGCGCCCGCGGCCACCCTACTCCGCGTACATCGACTCGATCATGTCGGCGTATTTCTGCTCGATGACGCGGCGCTTGACTTTCAGGGTGGGGGTCAGCTCGCCGGATTCCTGGGTCAGCTCGCGGGGGAGGAGGCGGAACTTCTTGACGGTCTCGTAGGAGGGGTGGCCGTGCATCACCTTCTCGATGCGGCGGCGGTACAGGTCGAGGACGCGGTCGTTGTGCATCAGGTCGGCGACGGCCTTGTACGGGATCCCCTTGTGGCGGGCGTAACTCTCCATCCAGGCGAAGTCGGGGACGATGAGGGCGGAGATGAACTTGCGCTTGTCGCCGATGAGGACGGCCTGGGAGATGAACTGGTCGGCCTTGAGGAGGTTCTCGATCGGCTGCGGGGCGACCATCTTGCCGCCGGAGGTCTTCAGCATCTCCTTCTTGCGGTCGGTGATCTTCAGGAAGCCTTCCGACGTGATTGTGCCGATGTCGCCGGTGTGGAACCAGCCGTCGTTGATCGCCTCGGCGGTCGCCTGCGTATTCTTGTAATAGCCGCGCATGATGTGCGGGCCGCGCGTCAGGATCTCGCCGTCGGCGGCGAACTTGACCTCGACGCCCGGCAGGATCGGGCCGACGGTGCCGAGGCGGGCGCGCTCCAGCGTGTTGACCGCGATGACCGGCGAGGTCTCGGTGAGGCCGTACCCCTCCAGGATGCGGATGCCGGCGGCGTAGAAGAACTCGGCGATGTCGGCCGACAGCGGCGCGCCGCCGGAGACGAAGAAGCGCAGCCGGCCGCCCAGCCGGGC
>JAGYID010000154.1 GCA_018606725.1 Acidobacteriota bacterium | reverse complement strand
CGGCGGTCATCTGCCCGTACATCGTCAGCCCCTTGCGGTCGAGCTCGCGGAACCGCTCCCAGGTTGCCCAGGCGGGGACCAGCAGGGCGTTGGCGATCAGCACGCGCGGCGCGCCGGGATGGGTGCGGAACACGCCGACCGGCTTGCCGGACTGGACCAGCAGGGTCTCGTCGTTCTGAAGCGCCCGCAGGGAGCGGACCATCGCCTCGAAGCACTCCCAGTTGCGCGCCGCCTTGCCGGTGCCGCCATAGACGATCAGCTCGTCCGGCTTCTCGGCCACCTCCGGGTCGAGGTTGTTCATCAGCATCCGCAGCGCCGCCTCCTGCGTCCATCCCTTGCAGGAGAGGGCGGTGCCGCGCGGCGCCGTGATGCGGCGGGCGGCGGTCCTGGCGTCGCGGCTCATTGCAGGGCTCCGCAGGCCGACTCGGCGGCGGCGCGGACGGCGCCGCCGCGCAGCAGTCCTTCGATGACGGCGATGTCGGTCGCCAGCACTCGATCGGCCTCCATGAACGGGATGCGGGCCCGGATCGCCCGATAAGCCGCGTCGACGCCCCGCCCGGGGCGGAGCGGCAGCAGGAAGTCGAGCGCCTGGCAGGCGGCCAGCAGCTCGATGGCGAGCACCAGCCGGGCGTGGCCGACGACGGTGCGCGCCTTGCGCGCGGCAATCGGCCCCATCGGGACGTGGTCCTCCTGGCCGGCCTCGGTCGGGATCGAGTCGACGCTGGCCGGGTGGGCCAGGACCTTGTTCTCCGACACCAGGGCGGCGGCGGTGACCTGACCCATCATCAGCCCGCAGTTGACCCCCGGGTCGCGGGTCAGGAACGCGGGCAGGCCGCTGAAGGCCGGGTTCATCAGCCGCTCGATCCGCCGCTCGGCGATCGACGCCAGGTTCGAGGCGGCGATCGCCAGGAGATCCAGCGCGATGGCGGGCGGTGCGCCATGGAAGTTTCCGCCCGAGACCAGATCGCCCTCGTCGGGGAAGACGATCGGGTTGTCGGTGACCGCATTCACCTCGATCGTGAGCACCGAGCGGACATGAGCCACGGCGTCGCGCGCCGCCCCGTGCACCTGCGGCATGCAGCGCAGCGAATAGGCGTCCTGCACCCGGCCGCACCCCTCGTGCGAGCGGGCGATGGCGCTGTCGGTCAACAGCGTCCGCAGATTGGCGGCGCTGGCGACCTGTCCCGGGTGCGGTTTGAGCGCATGCAGCCGTGGGTCGAACGCCTTGTGACTCCCCTTGAGCGCCTCGAGGCTGCAGGCGCCGGCGATGTCGGCCGCGATCGCCGCCCCCTCCGCCTCGGCAAGAGCCAGGACGCCGATGGCGGTCGTCATCTGTGTGCCGTTGATCAGCGCCAGGCCTTCCTTCGGTCCGAGTCGCAGCGGCTCGATGCCGGTTTTCTGGAGCGCCGCCGCGGCCGGCAGCCGGACCCCCTGCAGCAGGACTTCGCCTTCGCCCAGGAGGGCCAGCACCAGGTGCGACAGCGGGGCGAGATCGCCGCTCGCCCCGACCGAGCCCTTCTCCGGGATGACCGGCAGCACGTCGGCGTTGAGATGGCGCAGCAGAGTCTGGATGACCAGCGGCCGCACCCCCGAATGACCGCGCAGCAGGACGTGCGCCCGCAGCAGCATCAGGGCGCGCACCGCGTCGGGCGGCAGCTCCGTCCCCACCCCGGCGCTGTGGCTGCGGATCAGGTTGAGCTGCAGTACCTCCAGCCGGTCGCGTGGAATGCGGACATCCTTCAGGTGCCCGAAACCGGTATTGACGCCGTACACCTGCCGGTCGCTCTCGACGATCCGGTCGACGACGGCGTGCGCCGCCTCCACCCGCTCGAAGGCCCGCGGGGCGACCGCGACACGGGCCCCACCGGCCGCCACCGCGACGATGTCCCGGAGCCCGAGACTCTCCCCGTTCAGCGTGATGTCCGCCACGGGCCGTTTCTAACACGCCGTGAAACGCCCGGTCAACCGGCGCGGCCCGGCGAAGGGACCGCGTGCCCCGCGAGGCGCCGCACGCCGCTCCAGATGGCACGGAAGGCCCCGATCCGGACGATGTGACGAACTCGTGATCGGTCGCGAAAGGGAGGCGTTGCAAAGCGGCGCGGCGGACCTTACGTTTCATCATGGCGCCTCGCGTCGCGCGCGGTCCGTCTGCGCGATGAAGGCGGGGCGTCATGGAGCAGGGCATGGTGGTGAAGTGCCCCAATTGCAAAAATGTCATCCGCATGCGCGAGGTGGACGGCCAGTCGCGCGTGGTGAAGTACCTGTGCAGCAACTGCCAGGAGATCGTCCGCATCGATCTGCAGCAGGACGCCGTCAGCTCCTCCTCGACCGCCGACTCCTACGAGAAGACCGAGCACCGGAGGAAAATCCTGGTCGCCGACGACACCATCACGGTGCGCAAGGTGGCGGCGAAGCTCCTCAGCGATGCCGGCTATGACGTGGTGGAGGCCGAGGATGGCCGTCAGGCCCTCGAGATGGTGCAGAACGAGCACCCCGACCTGATCGTGCTCGATCTGTTGATGCCGAAGATGACCGGCTTCGATGTGCTGCGCGAGATCAAGAAGGCGACCAGGGTGCGGGAGACCCCCATCCTGGTCATGAGCGGGGTGTTCAAGAAGGACGTCCTCGATTTCCTGCACGCCGCCGGCGTCGCCGGCTTCCTGGACAAAGAACGGATCAAGGACACCCTGCTGTTCCGCGTCCAGCAGATCCTCACCGGATAGGCCCCCGCCCGCCGCTTTTCTGCTAGCATGACCCGGCAAAGGAACCCGTCGTCCCTCCTTTGCCAAACCCGGAAGCGCAACGAGGTCCGGACGCCCGTCGAATGGAGTGTGCATGCCCGCGTTCGTGGTGGTCGGGTCGCAGTGGGGTGATGAGGGGAAGGGAAAGATCGTCGACCTGCTGACCGAGCGGGCCGACATCGTCGCCCGCTACGGCGGCGGGCCGAACGCCGGTCACACCATCTGCGTGGACGATCGCCGCTTCGCCCTGCATCACATTCCGTCCGGCATCCTGCGGCCGGATGTCCTGTGCGTCATCGGCAACGGCGTGGTGATCGAGCCGGCTTCCCTGTTGAAGGAGGTCGGTGACCTGGTCGCGGCCGGCATCGCGGTCGAGAAGAATCTGCGGATCAGCGACCGGGCGCACCTGATCCTGCCCTATCACCGCGGCTGCGACATCGCCCGCGAGGAAGCGGCGCGCGGCGTCAAGCTCGGCACGACGCGGTTGGGCGTCGGTCCCGCCTACGAGAGCAAGGCGGGGCGGTACGGTCTGAGGCTGGCGGAGCTGTTCGACCGCGGCGCGCTCCTCGATCGCGTGCGGGCGGTGGCGGGGATGACCCGGAACGCCTGCGGCGGCGCCCTGCCGGCCGAATTCGATCCGCCGCCCGAGACGGTGGCCGCGGATTACGCGCGGCACGGCGAGGCGCTGCGGCCGTTCGTCGCCGACACGGCGGCGCTGCTCAACGCCCGTCTCGACCAGGGGGCGGTGGTGCTGTGCGAGGGGGCGCAGGGGACCCTGCTCGATCTCGACCACGGCGGCTACCCGTTCGTGACCTCATCCACGTCCACCGCGGGCGGCGCCTGCACCGGACTCGGGATCAGCCCGATCCGGGTCGACGGGGTGATCGGCGTGCTGAAGGCGTACTCCACGCGGGTCGGCGAGGGGCCGTTCCCGACCGAGCAGGACAACCCGCAGGGGGCGCTCATCCGCGAACGCGGCCGGGAATTCGGCAGCACCACCGGCCGGCCGCGGCGCTGCGGCTGGTTCGACGCCGTGGTGGCGCGCTACTCGGTGATGATCAATCAGATCGAGTGCCTGGCCCTGACCCTGTTCGACGTGCTGGACGGGTTCGATGAGATCCCGATCTGCGTGGCCTACGAGCACGACGGACGCCGCCTGGAGACGCTGCCGCCCAACGCCGACGTGCTGCGAGCCTGCCGTCCGGTCTACGAGGTCATGCCGGGCTGGAAGAGCGACACCTCGATGGCGCGGCGGTTCGACGATCTGCCGCCGGCGGCGCGGGACTACGTCCGGGCCATTGAGCGCCTGGTCGGCTGCGAGGTCGGGATCATCTCGACCGGTCCGCAGCGCGACCGGACCATCATCCGCGCTGACGGCCGCATCCCGGTTTGGCTGCCGACCGCCGCCTGAGCACGCGGCCGGGCCCTAGACCGCCTGCAGCGCCCCGTTGAAGTCCTCCACCAGATCGGCGGCTGCCTCGACGCCGCAGCTGACGCGCACCAGCTCGTCGGTGATCCCGAGCCGCTCGCGATCGGCGCGGCTCAGGCCGGCGTGCGAGGAAAACGCCGGGCGGATGACCAGCGTCTCGACGCCGCCCAGGCTCGGGGCGACGAACGGAATGCGCAGCGCCGCCAGGAAGCGCTCCGCCGCGCCGTTGTCACCGTGCAGCCGCAGGCTCAGCATGCCGCCGAAGCCGCGCAGCAGCTCGCGGGCGTGCGCATGGTCGGGATGCGTCTCCAGCCCGGCGTAGTTGACCTGTTTCACCTTGGGGTGAACCGCCAGGGCGCGGGCGAGCGCCAGGCCGTTCTCGTTGGCGGCGCGGACCCGCAGCGCCAGCGTCTTGATGCCGCGCGCCAGCAGATACCCGGCATGTGGATCGAGCGCGCCGCCGAAGTGATTGAGCGTGTGCCGCACCTTTTCGACCCGCTCGCGCGAGCCGAGAACGCACCCCGCCACCAGGTCCGAGTGGCCGTTGAGGTACTTGGTGGCGCTGTGGAAGACCAGGTCGAAGCCGGCGGCCAGCGGATTGAAGTTGACCGGGCTGGCGAAGGTGTTGTCGATCATCGTCAGCAACCGCTCACGCCGGGCGAAGTCGACGATCTCGCGCAGCCGCGGCACCCGCATGAGCGGGTTGGTGATCGTCTCGACCAGAAACAGCTTCGTCGTCGGGCGCAGCGCCGCCTTCCATCCCTCGGGTCGCTGCGGGTCGACGAAGGTGTACTCGATGCCGAGATCGGCGGCGTGCTGCGTCAGGAGATCGTGGGTGCCGCCGTACAGGCAGTCGCCGGCCAGCAGGTGGTCGCCTTGCTTCAAGAGTGACAGGAGGGCGGTCGACACCGCCGCCATCCCCGAGGAGGTCGCCACCGCCGCCTCCGCCCCTTCCAGCGCCGCCAGCTTGTCGTGCAGGAAGACCTGCGACGGCGTCGAGTTCAGGCGGATGTAGCGGATGTCGTGGTAGTCGGTCCCCGCCGGGACGGTGTACACCGTGCCCTGGTAGATCGGGTAGACCACCGACCCCTCCGGCCCGGGCCGCCGCTCGCCCGAGTGCACCGCCAGGGTCTCGATCCGGTAACGCTGCTGCTCCATGGTGCCTCCTCGTCGCGCGGCAGGGCCCGTCGCGCCGTCACAGGATCGCCCGCCGGCGGCCCTTCTGGCAAGTAGGGCCACGCCGGCGCCCCGTGACCATCGAGCCCTTCGGCACCCGTCCCCGCCAACCCCACTCCGGGCCGCCCCCGCGCACCGGGGATCGTTCAAGTGCGCTGTGGAGCGAGGGTGGCGGGAGGCAACTGCGCGTAGAAACGGGATGCGCCGGCGTGCTAGCCTACGCGGCCTCGACGCGAAGGACGGGCAACGTGAGCGGCGGACGGACCCTCATCGAAATCGACGACCTGCACGCGCACGTCCACGCGGTGCCGGGGCACCGCTATGGCGCCGGACTCAGGCCGGCGGCCTGATCATGGCCTCCCGGACGCCGCGCCCCCTGCGCGATCTCGCCCCGCGCCTGCTGACCGAACCGCGCGCCGCGCGGCGCTTCGGGCGCGCGGTCGCCGACGCCTCGCTCGATCATCTCTCCGCGGTGGCACAGGGCAAGACGTACAGCGGCGCCTCGATCGCGACCCTCGACCGGCTGTTCGACGAGCCGATGCCCGAGCGCGGCGGGGAGCCGTCGGCGGTCCTGCGGGAGGCCCGCCGGAAGGTGTTCCGCCACTCGATGCAGATGGCGCATCCGCGTCTGTTCGGGCTGTTCTGCGCCGCGCCGCCCGCGCGCGGCCTTCGGGCTCTTGACCAGCGGCGGCGGGATCGCCAACACCATCGCCCTGAAGCTGGCGCGCGACCGGGCGCTCGGTCCCGGGGCACGGCGGGGCGGCGTCCCGGCGCGGGCCGCCGGCCGCCTCCGCGTGTACGCCTCCGACCAGGCGCACTTCTCGATCGCCCGGTCGCTCGATGTCCTCGGCCTCGGCGAGCGGGCCCTGGTGCGGCTGCCGTCGGATAGAAGCATGAAGCTGATCCCCGAGGCGCTGGCCGCGGCGATCGCGCGCGATCGCCGGCGGGGGCTGCGGCCAGCTGCGGTCGTCGCCACCGCCGGCACGACCAACACCGGCAACATCGACCCGCTGGTGACGATCGGCGCCATCGCCCGCGCCGAGGATCTCCACTACCACGTCGACGCGGCGTACGGCGGGGCGCTGCTCTTCTCCGACCGGTTCGGCGAGCGGCTGCGCGGCCTCGATCGCGCCGACAGCGTCACCATCGATCCGCATAAGTGGCTGTTCCAGCCGTTCAGCCTCGGCGGCCTGTTCGTGCGCGACGGCGCCTCGCTGCGCCGGGCTTTTCACACCGAGCCGGACTATCTGCGCAAGGACCTGGAGCGCGAGCCGGAGCGGCTCGACTTCTATCACTACTCGATGGAGGGGTCGCACCGCTTCCGCGGGCTGAAGCTGTGGTTCACCCTCAAGACGCTGGGGCGGTCCGGGCTGGCGCGGCTGGTCGATCGCACGATGGACGTCGCCCTCCATCTGGAGAAGCGCGTTCGGGCGGAGGAGCGGTTCGAGATCTTCGATGCGCCGGTCGAGCTTGCGAGCGTCTGCTTCCGTTACCTGCCGGAGTGGGCGCGGCGCGGCGACGCGCGCCGGCGGGCGCGGTTGAACGCCCTGCAGACCGCCATCCAGCAGAAGATCGAGCGCTCCGGGGCGGCCTGGTTCCCCAACATCGTGCTGCGGGGGGACGTCTACTTCCGGTTCGGCGTCTTCAATTACCTGACGACCGAGGCGGACGCGGACGCGGTGCTGCGCCTGATCCTCCGCGTCGCGCGCCGCCTGCGGGTCTGAAACCTCAGAGACAGGGGCTGGTCTGGCAACCGCCGCCGGCGATGTTCTGGCAGTTGTAGGCCGACGACGACCGCTTGCAGCTCGGCGACTTCCGACCGGGCTCCTTCGGGCAGCCGCGGTACTCGCAGCTCTGCGCAACCGCCGGCTGGACGGCGCTCAGATCGGCGAGGGCCGACAGGTACGGCGTCGCCGTTCTCGGGGACAGGCCGGCGACGAAGGTCACGCCGGCGACGATCGCCGCCACGACCAGGACACGAACCGCGAAACGTGATGCACGCCTCATGAAGCCTCCTTGCCGCCGCACGGCCGCCGCGACGGGATGCCCGCCTGCGGCCTCGGCGGAATCTTGAACAGCCTATGTACTACGCGCCGAGTGCCGGGACAAGAGGAATCTGTCGCGGAGGCAGCTGTACCGTGCTCGGTGATCTGAGGGTTGCGCTCGCGATGGCCGGCCTCGGCGCGGTCGGCGGTTACGCCCTCGGGGGCATGGCCGAAGATGCGAAGCGCTACGCGAACATCATCGGCGCGAGCTTCTTCGTCGGCGGTCTCGTCCTGACGTACTTGCCGGGCAGCGCCAGAGTGCGCCCGCGGCCCCGCCGCTGTGGCTTCGGCGTGGCCCGCTGCAGTATCATCTGCGGCGGAACACGGGCGGGCCGTTAGCTCAGGCGGTAGAGCATCTGACTTTTAATCAGAGGGTCGCTGGTTCGAGTCCAGCACGGCTCACCAACCGTTGATCCCCCGTCAGTGGCCCCGCGCCACGCAGGCTTTCTTCGGTTGGACCAGGCGCTCGAAGTCCTTGAACGCCATTTTCACCACGGTGCTGTGGTCGCCGCCGTTGAAGGCGATCTCTTCATCGTCGAAGATCGCCTCGTCGGCCACGACCGGGATGCCGTAGAGGTTCCCGAACGGCGGCATGGCGCCCGGCTCGCAGTCCTCGAACAGCGAGCGGAAGTCCTCCTCGCGCTCGAGGTACGCGTCGGTCGCGCCGACGACCGCCTCGAACTTTTCCAGATCGACCCGCTGGTTCGCCGCCGTCGCCACCATGAAGTGCTTGCCGTCGGCGCGCACCATGACCGGCTTGACGAGAGTCCGGCCGCTGATGTGCGCGCTGGCCGCGACCCCCTGCGCCGTGTAGGCGGGGGAATGCTCGATGGTGACGTACTGGATGTGATTCTGATCGAGATAGGTGCGGAGCTTTTGACAGAGCGACATGGTTCACCTCCTGGCCCGGCCGCCCGCCCTCCCACCGGAACCGCCGCCCGCGGCGATTCCGAGCCGATTATAGGCCCGCGACCTCTGCCGTTGGGAGGGGGTGTGACGAGATTGGCGGGACCGGGCGGGGCCGGCCGCCCGCGGGTCCGTTGTTGCGCCGTGGACATTTTGCTAGGATACCGCCCGCTGTCGGACATCACTTGGGAGCCGGGTGAGCGCGCCGAACGGAAGTCCCCGCAAAGCCGGTCTGCTGCAGCTGTCATTCCTGATCTACGGGGTGACCTGCGCCGGCGCCTACGGGCTCGAATCGCTGGTCAGCGACTCGGGGCCCGGCCTCGCCCTCACGGTCCTGCTCCTGTTGCCCGTCTTGTGGGCCGTCCCGATCTCGCTCGCCTGCGCCGAGCTGGGGGCCGCCTTCCCGATCGAAGGGGGCTACTACCGCTGGAGCAAGATCGCCTTCGGCGAGTTCTGGGGGTTCCAGGCGGGCTGGTGGTCCTACGTGGGGAACTTCGTGAACAACGGCGCCTTCGCCGTCCTGTTCGCCGATTACCTGAAGGCCTGGGGCGCCGATTACGAGTGGCTCGATGTCCTGACGCGGCGCGTCTACCCGCCGCTTCTCGATCCGGTGTTCGGCGGATTGCCGGGGTTCAATCACTGGATTGTCTGCGTGGCCCTGATCTGGGTCCTGACCTACCTCAACGTGCGCGGCATCCGGGTGGTGGCGGACTCCGCCATCGTCTTCAATGTGCTGCTCCTGCTGCCCTTCGTGTTCCTGACCGTGATCGGCGCGCTGCGCTGGCAGCACAACCCATTCATCCCGTTCCTCGCTCCCGGCAAGGAATTCGGCGTCGCCTTCTCCGCCGGAATCATGGTGGCCATCTGGCTGTACTCGGGCTGGGACAAGATGTCGACTGCCAGCGAGGAGGTGGAGAACCCGCAGCGGAACTTCCCGCTCGCCCTCGCCCTGTGCGTGCCGATGGTGATCGCGACCTACGCCGTGCCGACGGCGTCCACGCTCGGAGCGCTGGGCAACTGGCAGGACTGGAGCAGCTTGTCGTTCGCGGGTCTGGCGGAGATGCTCGGCGGCGCCTGGCTCAAGCACGGCATGATCATCGGCGCGCTTCTGAGCAACGCCATCCTGCTCGAGGTGACCATGCTCACCTCGTCGCGCCTGCCTTTCCTCGTGCTCGGGTCGGCGGCCTGCTCGGTGCTGGCGTTGATGCCGTTTCTCAACCTCATCGACATCTATGCCTGGCTGCAGATGACCTCGTACGTGCTCATCTTCGCCACCCTCGTGGCGCTGCGGAAATCGCACGCCACCACGCCACGCCCGTTCGTGGTCCCCGGGCGGAGGATCGGCCTGCTGCTCGCCTCGGTGCCGCCGTCGCTTCTGGCCCTGTTCGTGATGTACTACAAGCTCAGCCCGCCGGGGACCTTCCTGGATCGCGGGCAGCTGTACCTGGGGGTCGGATCGATCCTGTCCGGGCCGGCTGCCTACCTGGTCTATCTTGGCTTCCGCCGCGGGACGCGGAGCGCCGGGTGATCCGGGACGCCGCGGCGGGGGCGCACCGGTGAGCCGGGTCCGCAAGGCGACCCTCCTGCAGCTGATCTTCCTCATCTACGGTGTCAGCGCCGCGGGTCCCTACGGGCTCGAGGAGATGGTTTCCGCGAGCGGCCCGGGCATGACCATGCTGCTGCTCCTGCTCATGCCGTTCCTGTGGAGCATCCCGATCTCCATGGCCACGGCCGAGCTGGCCTCGGCCTTCCCCGTGGAAGGGGGCTACTACCGCTGGGCGCGCATGGCCTTCGGCGACCTGTGGTCGTTCCAATGCGCCTGGTGGGCGTGGAGCGCCAACATGCTCAACGGCGCCGCCTTCGTGGTGCTGTTCACCGACTACGCGCAGGTGTGGGACCCCGAGCTGCGCGTCCTGTCGTTCGTGAGCAGGCCGCTCCAGTCGGTCGTCCAGGCGCTGCCCGGGGGCGCCGCCCTGTTCCCCGACGCGCATGCGCTGGCTCACTGGATCCTTTGCCTCCTGATGGTCTGGGGCCTGACGTGGATCAACATGCGCGGCATCCGGATCGTCGGCGATTCCTCCATCGTGATGAACCTGGTGCTGCTCGCCCCGTTCGTCATCATCACCGCGATCGGGATCGCCCGCTGGTCGTTCAACCCGGTGTCCCCGTTCGTGGCCACGGGGGAGACCTTCACCTCGGCGTTCGCGCTCGGCGTGTCGATCTCGATCTGGCTGTACTCGGGCTCGGAGATGATGTCGACCGCGGCCGAGGAGATCGAGAACCCGCAGCGCAACTTCCCGCGCGCGCTGGCGGTGGCGGTCCCGATGGTGGCGCTGTCGTACGCGGTGCCGACCCTCGCGGCGCTGGCGTCGCTCGGCGGGTGGCAGGACTGGGCGCCGCAGCACTTCGCCGACGTCGGGACCTGGCTGGGAGGATCGTGGGGCGTCTGGCTGGGCGGGTGGGTCATCCTGGGGGGGCTGTTGAGCAACGCCATCCTGATGAACGTCAACATCCTGAGCATCTCGCGCATTCCGTACGCCATGGCTCTCGACTCGTTCCTGCCGAAGGTGCTGACACGATCCTCGAAGACCACCGGGGCGCCGACCGCCTCGCTGCTGCTGTGCGCCGGCATCTACTCCATCCTGACGCTGGTCGATTTCACCAGCCTGATCGCGATCTTCGCCTTCCTGCAGGCGGCCAATTACGTGATGATCTACGCCTCGCTCCTCAAGCTGCGCC
>JAGYID010000153.1 GCA_018606725.1 Acidobacteriota bacterium | reverse complement strand
GGCCGCGGCAGCCGCCGCCGGCACCGCCGCGGCGGTCGCTGCGGCCGCAGCCGCTCCGGCCGCGACGCGGGCGACGTCGTCGGCGGCCCGGAACATCGCGGTCGAGGCGAGCATCAGGTTGCAGTCGCGTTGCTCGAGGTTGTAGAAGCGGCATTCCTCGCGGATGCACTCGCGGTTGACCGTATTGCCCTGCTCATCCGTCGGCTTCAATGCCGACAGCATCGGACAGATCATCGTGAGCGCTCCAGCGCGGAACGAACGGTCATGCGGCGGCTCCTTCGTTGAAGGTCAGGTGTGTTTCGGCCTGCAGGCGGCGCCGGCCGCCTGAAAGGTCCGCCACGATCAGGTCGCGATAGGCGCGCGCCAGCGCGGCGCGCAGGTCGGGGTCGCCGGCCTCGGTCGCCAGCGCCTCCAGGGTCCGCACGGCGAGGGCGAAGTCGCCGCTCCTGGCCGCCCCGAACGCCAGGCTGCGGCTGGGGCCGAGGTCGCGCAGGTGCTCGGTGGCGCGCGGGTAATCGGCGCGCCGCAGGGCGATCTCGGCCCGCAGGCGGGCGAGTTCGCGGCCCTCCATCGCGCCGGCGTATTTGTCGAGCGCCGCGTCGGCGCCATCGGCGTCGCCGAGATCGAGGAGGGCGCGCAGCAGCAGCTGCAGGTCGCCGCCGCGGCGCGAGCCGCGCTCGAGGCGGTCGCGCAGTCGCAGCGCCTGGGCGCGCAGCGCCGACAGGTGGACCTCGTGGACACGCGCCAGGAACAGGTTGCGATCGGGGGCGAGGCGCGACGCCTGCTCGAGATAGGCGCGCGCCGATTCGTCGTCCTGCCGCGCTGACGCCAGACGCCACAGCCGGATCAGGATCGGCAGGCGCTCGTTCTTGCCCCAGCCCTTGTCGAGCTCGGCCTGCAGCAGCCGGCCGGCGTCGGCATCCTTGCCGGCGGCGATGTAGAGATCGGCCAGCAGCATGGCGCAGGCGTACGAATCCGGCAGGCGCGACCGCAGCGCCGACGCTTCCTCGAGGATGGCGGTGCCGAGGCCGGGGGCGAGCTGCCAGGCGCGGTGCAGGTCGGCGACCGCGTCGTCGGCCCGCAGCCGCAGGGCGTGGAACCGGGCCCGCGCCAGGTAGGCCTCGCCGAGCTGCGGGTCGGCCTCGAGGATCGCCTCGATCCCCGCCAGGGCGGCCTCGCCGCACGAGGCGTCCTTCTGCGCCGCCTCGGCGAACGCCTTGATCGCCTTGTCGTGCCGACCGGCCCGCAGGCAGGCCTGCGCCAGGAGGAGGGTGATGGCGGGGGCGTGGTTCTGCCGGCTGATCTCCTCGAGACGCGGCACCAGTCGCTCCGCCTCGGCCGGCATCTTCGCCAGCGCCTGCTCGATTTTCTCGGCCGCGGCCTTCAACCGGCCGCGGGCGGTGTGAATGGCGCAGGCGGCCAGGTACGGGTCGGGGCAGGTCGGCGCCGCCTCGATCACCTCCTGAAGCCGTTTCAGGATCATCGGCCCGAGTGACGCGTCGAGACGGAAGGCGGCCAGGTACGCGGCGGCGCTCTTGGCATGAAGCTCGAGGGCCTGCAGCGCGCGGCCCATCTCGTAGGTGGCGAACGGCTGCGCCGGTTCGGCCTGGAGGATCGCCTCGAGATGACCGACCAGCACCGACGCCAGGTTCGGATGGGTATCGAGAAGCCCGGTGATCACCTGCACGACGCGCTCGTTGTCCCGGCCGTCGCGCAGCACCAGGAGCAGCGCCATGCCCGGCTCGGGGCTCCCCGGGCTGGCGGCCACCAGGCGCTGCAGCTCGGTGATCACCGTCTCGTGCAATTTTGCATCGCTGGCGTACGCGGCGCGCAGCGCCTCGGCGGCCTCGGCCGGCCGGCCGTTGGCGCCCAGGATGCGGCCGAGGGCGAGCGCGGCGAGGGCGTGGCCTCCCTCGGCATCGATCATCTGCCGCAGCCGCTCGATGATGGCTGGCGCCAGCGCCGGATTGCGGGCGTGCGCGGCGAAGTAGCGCTTCACGGCGCCGTCGGGATCGTTGTTCTCCCGCAAGGCCTCGGCCATCGACAGGGAGACCGAGGCCGTGCTGTCGTCATCGCGCGTCTTGAGGATCTCCTGTCCGACGGCCAGCACCCGGTCGTAACGCCGGCCGATGCGCAGCGCCTCGACCAGCCCGCAGCGCACCTCCATGTCCTCGGGGTCGGCAGCCGCCAGCGCCTCGTACTTCTCGAGCACCTTGTCGATGAGCGCGGCGTTCACCGCGCCGCCGCGTGACAGCTCGTTGAGGGCGGCCTGGTGATTCTTCGCGTCGAGGTAGAGCGACGCCAGCAGGTAGCGGGCCTCAGCGGCGCGCGGGTCATCGCGATCGAACCGCTCCAGCGCCTGCCGCACCTCGTCGGTGCGCTCCGGCTGGGCGGTCAGGACATCGCGGAAGGCGGCCGCCGCCGCCGGCAGGTCGCCGCCGTGGAACGCCACCTCGCCGAGGGCGAAGTGGACCGCCTGCGGCAGGGGTGAGCGCGGCTCGAGAGCGCGCAGCATGTCGGCAAGGCGCGCGGCCTCCTCGGGGGCCGCCTGCGCCAGCAGGACCGCCAGGCGCAGGTATTCGGCGGTCAACTCCGGATTGCCCGCCGCCACCGACTCGAGGTGCTGCCGCGCCTCCGGGAAGCGCTTCAACTCCAGGCTCGCCTCGGCGGCCCCGATCCGGGCGCGCGCCTGGCTCGGGTTTTCCTTCAGGAGAGCCGCGAAACGGGCCACCGCGTCGCCGGCGGAGGCGGGCGTTTCGCGCACCAGGTGGCGCAGCACGACCACGGCCCGCTCCGTGCCCTCGGGCCCGCTGGCCCCGGCACCTTTGATCAGCAGGTCGGCCAGCAGCAGATGGGCGTCGGCGGCCGCCGGATCCGTCTCGAGGATCTTCACCAGCTTCGGCACCATCACCGAATCTTCGTTGGGCGCCAGCGCGCGGGCCCGGCGCATCGCCTCCACCGCCTCGCCCGAATGCGCCTCCGCCAGGTGCAAGTCCGCCAGCACGAACTGGGCCCGCGCGAATTCGGGATGCTGCGCGGCGAGGGCCTCCAGCGGCTCGCGGATCGCCGGCAGGCCCCGTTCTTCGGCGATCGCCATCAGCGCCTCGAGGGCGACGTGGGCCTGGCCGCGCCGCGACAGGGCGGTGGCCAGCAGCAGCCGGGCGTTGGGCGTCTTGCCCGAGGCGGCGAGCGTCTCCAGGGCCGGAACGACCTGGTCGAGCAGCGCGCCGCTCTCCACCAGCGGCCGCATCGCCTCGATCGCCCGATCCGCGGCGTCCGCCGCCAGCAGGGCGCTCACCATGACCCATCGCAGCTCCGGTTTGTCGCCGCGCTCCTGCAGGAAGGCGCCGATCCGCTCGGCCACCGGCCCGGCGCAGCGCTTGTCGGTCTCCACGGCGAGGCCGAATTGCTGGGCCGCCTCCGCCTCGCGGCCGGCGAGCAGGAACAGGTCGGCGACCGCGACGCGCAGGACCGAATTTTGATAGTCCTTGGCGAGCAGGCCTTCGAGACGCGACAGGACCCGTGGCAGCTCCTCCGGGTTGTTCTTCGCGATCACCCGATAGATCTCGCCCGACGGCTCGTAGTCGCGCAGCACCTCGTGGCAAAGCGCCAGGTAGTAGGCCGAGTGCAGCGAGGTCTTGGCCAGCTTGGCGTCGGCGGCGGTCTTGCGCAACCCCTCCCACTTGCCCTTGTGCCGGGCCATGAACGAACGGACGTCTTCAGGCTTCAGTCGTTCGAGGGCCTGCAGGGCTCCCTTGAGATCGTCTTTGCGGATGAAGTGCTCGGCGACGGCGTCGTACAGCGGGGTGACGCCGGAGTGGCGGGCGCGCAGCTCCTCGATCATCTCGTTGACCCGGGGGTAGGCCCTCGGGTCGCGGCGCAGGATGGTGCGGAGCGGCTCGGCGGCCTCGGTGCCGCGATTGGCGACGACCAGGTAGCGGGCCAGATCAAAGAGGATGTCGTTGCTCTCGGGGTGGGCCTGGTGTGCCTCCTTGAGGGTTTCGATCGCCTTGTCGACCTGCCCCTTGGAGAACAGCTTCAGGGCGGCGGCGACGGCGCGCTGGTCGGCGCCCTGCGTGATGCCCTTCACCATTTCCTTGAAGCCGCTCAGATCCATGGTGCCCCGGAGGCTCCCAAAGACACACTCGCGCGCTCTGGCAATATAGGTTCGGCCCCGGCGGATTCAAGCGGACGGAGCGCGTAAGTGCTTGAGGCCGCGTGCCCTGCGCGACCGTCCCGGGCGGGCATCCGCGTCCGGACGCCGGGTGCCGCCGTCAGTTCGCCGGACCCCCGCGCTGTCGAGGAACTGGACAGGCCTGTCCACGACTGCGCCCGCTCGCGCATCCCCTGAGTTCGCAACGACCTCCGAACCTCGCCGCACCGCGCGGGCGCCGGCGCGTCGCGCTCCTGGACAACCCGGCGCCTCGATCACCGGATGGTGATCTTGCACCTGCTATGGCAAACCCTTTGTCCTGCAACGGTTTCATCGACCTCTCCGACGAAAGCGGCATTGGCAGCGGGGTTGCTCTTGTTCCTGTCGTCGCGGGGTGTTGCATGTCCGCGGCCTGGCAGGGCACGAGCGAATGCCACGGAGATCGGCGGTCCAAGGAGAGCAGATGAGCGGGACTCGGCAGTCCAGCACACTCGGTCGGACATTCATGGTCGTGCTCGCCGTGCTGGCGGTGACGCTGTTCGGTCTGCCCTTCGCCTCGGCCCAGAACGGCCAGGCGAACGGCAAGCTCTCGAAGGGGGTCGCCGACGAGATTCGCGCCGCCGCCCCGGACGATCTACTTCCGGTGATCATCCAGACGGTCGCCCCTCCCAGCGAGGCCCATTTCACCCGGCTGCACGGCCGCGGCGGGATGGTGAAGACGCAGTACTCCTCGATCAAGGGTTACACGGCGCAGGTCCCCGCGTCGCAGATCGCCGATCTGGCCGACGACCCGGAGGTGGAGCGGGTCTCCGAGGATGCGCCGGTCGCGGCGCACCTCGACGTGGCCTGGAAGGTGGTCAACGGCCAGATGGCGGCCCTCGATTTCTCGGATCTGAGCGGCCGCGGCGTCGGCATCGCGGTGGTCGACACCGGCGTCGCCGGTCACCCCGACCTGCTGCGCCCGAAGGGGTCGCCGCAGGTGGTGGAAGTCGAGATCGTCGGCCACGAGAACGGCCTGGCGGACTACTTCGGTCACGGCACCCACGTGGCCGGCATCCTCGCCGGCAACGGCGCATCCTCGAGCGACAAGTTCTCCTTCCGCACCTTCCGCGGCGTGGCGCCGGGGGCGCAGATCATCTCCCTGCGCGCCCTGTCGCCGGACGGCACCGGCTACACGTCGGACATCATCGCCGGCATCGACTGGGCGATCAAATTCAGGTCCGTCTACAACATCAGGGTCCTGAACCTGTCGCTCGGCCACCCGGTGTTCGAGTCGTACGCCACCGACCCGATGTGCCGGGCGGTGCGGGCGGCGAACGACGCCGGCATCCTGGTGGTCGTGGCGGTCGGCAACGACGGCCGCATCGGCAGCGGCTTCGGCACCATCACCAGCCCCGGCAATGAGCCGCGGGCGCTGACGGTCGGCGCGGTGGACGACTCCAGCACGGTCACCCTGACCGACGACGTCCTGGCGCCCTATTCGTCGAAGGGTCCATCGCTGGTCGACTTCGTCGTCAAACCGGACATGGTGGCGCCCGGCACTTTCATCGTGTCGGCGCGCGCCACCGGGTCCTACCTTGACACCACCTACCATCAGTTCACGCTCAAGTTGGCGGACTACCGGAATGATCCGTCCGCCGTCAACGTCAACAGCTCCGACAAGGACGGGCAGTATTTCGAGATGTCCGGCACCTCGATGGCGGCGCCGATGGTGGCGGGCGCGGCGGCCCTGATGTTCGAGAAGGATCCGACGCTGACGCCGGCGACCGTCAAGGCCCGGCTGATGAAGTCGGCGGTCAAGGACGACAAGCTGGTGTTCGAGACCGGCGCCGGCATGCTCGACGTCGACGCTGCTCTCAAGCAGGGCGGCGTGGCCCGCTCCGCCGATTCGGTGACCGCCCTGAGCGACGTCTCCGCCGACATCCTCGCCGCCTACGGCGGGATCTGGGGCGGCAAGGGCGGCAACAAGAGCATCATCGACAACAACCAGATCACCTCATCCGGGCTGATCTGGGATGCCTTGGCCTGCTCCCTCCCGTCGACCAGCGGCACCGTCGACAATATGGGCGGCATCTGGGGAAAGAGGGGCAACTGATGACCACTTTCCTCGCGACCATCATGACGCTCGGCGGATGCGCGACGCTGGAGACCCTGATGCACGGCGCCTTCAACCTAAGCCCCGACTTCCTGCTGCTCATGGTGATCGCCTGTATCGCGGCGCCGCACACCCTGAACCTGGGGCACAACGCCCGCATCTCGACGCTGCAGCCGTTCATGCTGGCGGCGATCGTCCTGTTCGGCACCCGCGAGGCGATGCTGCTGGCGGTGGT
>JAGYID010000152.1 GCA_018606725.1 Acidobacteriota bacterium | reverse complement strand
TCGGAGGCGAGCATCAGGACGGCCCCGCTCGCCTCCGCCAGGCGGCGATAGTCCCCCAGCAGTCGATCGATCTCGCGGAAGTAGGTCTCCGGCACGCGGCTGTAGCGCTCGAACTGCGTCGGCGTGATGGAGGACTGACGGGGCGGCGCGTACGGCGCGAACACGTGCCCGATCGTGTCGGTGCCCTGGATGTACACCAGCGCCAGGTCGGGGCGGTCGCGGGCGATCGCCTCGGTCGCCAGCGCGTGGTAGACGCGGGTCTCGATCAGGATGCGGCGCAGGGCGCTGACCGGGTGGGCGTACGGATCCGGCCGCGTCACGGCGAGCCGGTATTCCGGTTCCTCCAGCCACGGCAGATAGGCGCGCAGCGCGGCGAAATCGACCCCGCTCTCGACGCGGCTAAGCGCCGCGCGCGCCCACGCCTCACGATCGGCCGGCTGGACGATCCCGGGCGGCGGCGACGCTTCGGCGTGCTGAAACGAGAACAGCCGGTCGCTGACCAGGAGGCCGCGCACCGGCTCGGCGGGCCAGGTCGCCCACAGGCCGAAGACCGCGACGGAGCGGCCGGCGCCGCCGGCCATGTTCCAGACGGCGGGGACGCGGCGCTCGGCGCTGGTGATCGGCTCGCGCGCGCCATTGCGCGGGTTCAGCCGGGTGAAGTCGAGGATGCCGTGCTCGAGCGGGTCGGCGCCGGTCATCATGGTGGTCCAGACCAGCGGCGAGAGCGGCGGGTGGATGGTGGTCAGGACGCCGGTGCGGCCCTCGCGCGCCAGGCCGGCGAGGTTCGGCATCACCCCCGCGGCCATGTAGCGGTCCAGCAGGCTCCAATCGGCGCCGTCGAGGCCGACGAAGATCACCGGCTGCTGGCGAGGGGCGCCGGGGGATCCGGCGGCACCGCCGGGCGACGCGACCTGGCTGGACCGGCGCCCCGCCCCGAGGTGGAGCGCGATCGGCGCCGCGATGACGGCGATGAATGCGGCAAGCAGGACGAGTCTGCGGATAGCTGCCTCGCTGCCAACCTGCTCTGGTGCCTGTTGCTGTGCGTGTTGCTTTGCGTGAAGCGGACGAATTCAGCGGCGTAAGCCTACGCGGGCCTGCCCGCGCCCGTCAAGGCAAAACGCGACGCCAGGCCGACGTGGGCGGAGCCATCCTGGCGATTGACTTTGGCCGGATCCGCCCGTACTGTTACCGGCGCATGCATACGACCGGGCGCAGCGCCACCCCCTGCCGATTCCGCCATCGGTATTCTCTCGCACAGGTCGCGGCGTTCGCCTTGCTGTGTCTGATCGGCCTCGAACTGACGCACGCCTCTTGCGATCCGCTGCTGCTGTCCCTGGGTGGATCGGTCGTCAGCGTCCCGCCGGCGGCTCCGTCCGACGCGTGTGGGGAAGGCTGCATTCCCGACTGCTTCTGCTGCTCGACGACCGTGGCGGCCGCCCCGGTCGTCACGATCCAGCCTTTCCTCCTCGCCTGCGACCGTCCGGCCCCGCCCGCCGAACATCCGGCCGCCGGCATCTCGCCCGTCCCCGACCACATCCCGATCGCCGCGGCCTAGAAGCCGGTCCGGCCCAAGACCCGGACAGGCTCCTCGCCGAAGAAGCTGCGCTGCGCCCGTGCGCGGGACGCATGCCAAACGTGGTCCGCGCGTCGAGCGCGACCTGTCCGATCGCCAATCCAACCGATCCAGGGAAGGGCCTGAAGCGATGCCTCGATTGCTGTTCGTCTCCGTTCTGCTGACACTCTCGACGCTCCTGCCGGCGGACTCGCCGGCCGCCGCGGAGGACTCACCGGACGTCCCGCCACCGCCCGCCATGCCCGCGGCGGGCGGCCTGCGCGCCTTCACTTTCGAAGAAGCGCTGCGGCGGGCCGAGGAGGTGTCGCCGCTGTCCCGCGCCATCGGCCTGGGCATCGAGCGTGCCCGGGCCGACGCCCGGGCCGCGGGGCTCTGGCCCAATCCGGGGCTGTCGGTGTCGCGGGAGGAATCGGCCGGCGTGGTGGAGCGCTTCGACAACCTGTCGATGGACCTGCCCCTCTGGGGACGGCTGGGGCTCGAGAAGGATGCGGGGCTGCGCGGCCTCGCGGCCGAGGAGGCGTCGGCCCGCCAGGAGCGCATCGAGCTGCGCGCGCGGGTCGGCGAGGCGTTCTTCGATCTGCTGCTGGCGCAGGAGCGGACCGCGGCGCTCGAGGCAGGCGGCACGCGGCTCTCCGAGCTGGTGGAAGCGCTGCGCGCGCGCGAGCGCGAGGGGGAATCCTCCGGCTTCGACCGGATGCGGGCGGAGCGGGAGCTCGCCGATCTCGAGGTCGACCTTCTGGAGGCGCGGGGCGGGCAGGCGGGTGCGCGGGCCGCGCTCGCCGCCCTGCTGGCGCTGCCGTCCGATGGGCTGGCGGCGGCCGGCGCCCTCGACGCGGCGGTGCCGCTCCCCGGGCTGGAGGCGCTCCGCGCCCTGGCCCAATCGCGGGGCGACGTCGCCGCCTTCGACGCGCAGGCGGAGCAGGCCGACGTCCGCGCGCGGGCGGCGCGGCGCCGCGCCATCCCCGAGCCGTCGATCACGGCCGGCAGGAAGACGACGATGGTGGGTGGCGCCGAGGACTCCGGTCCGGTGTTCGGCCTCGCATTGTCGATCCCGCTGTTCAATCGCGGACAGGGAGATCGCGGCGTGGCGCGCGCCGAGGCCGACCTGCTGCGCGCCCGGCGCGACGCGCTCGCCCGCGAGGTCGAGGCCCGGGTGGAGGCGGCCCATGCCGATGCGGCGACGCGGCGCGCCGCCGAACAGCGCTATACCGCGGCCGGTGACCCCGACGATCTCGTGACCATCGCGCTCGCCGCCTACGATGCCGGTGCGATGCGGATCCTGGAGCTGCTCGACGCCTACCGGACGGCGCTGACCGCCCGGCTCCGGACGCTGGACCTGCACGCCGCGGCGCGCCAGGCCGAGGTCAACCTCGGGCGGGCCGTTGGAGCCGACGTCACCGGGGCGGCCGGCGCGGAGGTGGACCGATGAGCGGCCGGCTGATGGTGATGATCGCGCTCGCAGTGCTCCTGCATGCCGCGTGCGGCCGGGGCCCGGACGCCGACCACCCGGCGGAGGTCGAGCAGCCGCGGTCGCGCGAGGTCCGGCTGTCGGAAGATACCCTGCGGACATCGGGGATCGAGGTGATCGCCGTCACCCGGCAATCGTTCCATCCTCACATCGTGGCCAGCGGCGTCATCCGGCCGGTGGCCGACAGGAGCGTCGCGGTCAGGGCGCTGGTCGGCGGTCGCGTCGTCCGCGTCCTCGCCGACGTCGGTGAACGCGTGCCGGCGGGCCAGGTCCTGGCGATCGTCGAGAGCGCGGAGGTGACGGCCGCGCTGGCCAGGCACCGCACCGCCGCGGCGCGGCACGAGGCCGCGCGCCGCGCCCTGGAACGGGCGGAAAAGCTGCTCGCGGTGAAGGCGATCAGCCGCGGCGAGACGGACCTGCGCCTCGCCGAGTCCGAGTCGGCCGCCGCCGAGGCGGAGGCGGCGGCGCAGGAGCTGCGCAGGATGGGACTCGACCCCGGCGCCCCGCAGGCACAGCAGCAGGGCACCGCCGAGTTTGCCGTCCGCGCCCCGATGGCGGGCGTCGTCCTGCGGCGGAGCGTGGCGCCGGGGTTGCTGGTGGAACGAGAGGCCCCGTTGTTCGAGATCGCCGACCTGTCGAAGGTGTGGGCCCTGGTGGACGTGTACGAGAAAGACGTCGGCCAGGTCCAGGAGCGCGGGGAGGTGGAGGTCCGCACCGACGCCTACCCGGGCGCCGTGTTCACCGGCCGTGTCGCCCTGATCGAGCCGGCGCTCGACGAGGCGAGCCGCACCGCCCACGTGCGCGTCGTCCTCGACAATGCCGCCGGACGATTCCGCCCCGGGCTGTTCGTCACCGTGGCGGTGCCGGTCCAGGAGAGCCCGGACCCGCAACCCGGCGCGACGTCCGCACCCGGGGCCGCGGCGCCCGTGGCCGTCCCGGGCGAGGCGGTCCAGACCATCTCCGGGCTGCCGGCGCTGTTCGTCGAAAAGGCGCCGGGTCTGTTCGAGCTCCGCCCGGTCGAGATCGGCCGGGAGGCGCACGGACTGGTCGAGATCCGGCGCGGACTCGAGGAAGGGGAGCGGGTCGTCGTGAAGGGGGCCTTCCTTCTGAAGTCGGAACTTCTAAAAGGCTCCATCGGCGGCGACGAGCACTGATGGTCGCCCGCGAAGAGACACGCCGATGATCGACCGCCTGATCGATCTGTCGCTGCGCAACCGGCTCGCCGTGACCATCGCCGCCGTCATCCTGGTGATCGCCGGCTCCGTCGCGCTGGCCCGCCTGCCGATCGACGCCATGCCCGACGTCACCACCGTCCAGGTGCAGATCCTCACCAAGGCGCCGGCCCTCGGGCCGCTCGAAGTCGAGCAGTTCATCACCCGCCCGGTGGAGAACGCCATGAGCGGCCTGCCGCGCCTGGAGCAGATCCGCTCGGTGTCGCGCTA
This sequence comes from Acidobacteriota bacterium, assembly GCA_018606725.1. Classification (GTDB taxonomy): domain Bacteria; phylum Acidobacteriota; class Polarisedimenticolia; order Gp22-AA2; family Gp22-AA2; genus JAGYID01. The sequence continues at coordinate 1,784 of JAGYID010000152.1, read as the reverse complement.
CGGGCTGTCGGCGGTGACCGTCGTCTTCCTGGACGGCACCGACATCTACTGGGCCCGCAACCTCGTCGAGCAGCGGCTGGCGGCGGCGCAGGAAGCGATCCCGGCCGGGATCGAGCGGCCGGAGATGGGGCCGATCACCACCGGCCTGGGTGAGGTGTTCCACTTCGTCGTCGAGGGCGATGGCGCCTCGCCCATGGAGCTGCGGACCATCCTCGACTGGGACATCGCCTACCGCCTGCGCAGCGTCCCGGGCGTGATCGAAGTCAACACCTGGGGCGGGCAGGCGAAGCAGTATCACGTCCTGGTCGATCCCGGCCGCCTGCTCGCCTACCGGCTGTCGCTGCCGCAGGTGTTCGAGGCGATCGAGCGCAACAACCTGAACCGCGGCGGCGGGATCATCGAGAAGGGCGGCGAAGGGTACGTCATCCGCGGCGAGGGGATGGTGGCGGGAATCGACGACCTGGAGAAAGTCGTCGTCGGCACCACCGGGGAGGGAACGCCGATCCTGGTGCGCCACATCGCGGAGGTGCGCGAGGGACCGATGCTGCGGATCGGCGGGGCGACCCGGGACGGGAAGGGGGAGACCGTCGTCGGGATGGTGCTCATGCTGCAGGGGGAGAACGCCCGCGACGTGGTGGCCCGCGTCAAGGAGGCGCTGGCCGAGATTGCGCCGTCGCTTCCGGAGGGCGTCCGGATCGTGCCCTTCTACGACCGGCAGGACCTCGTGTCCCGGGTCATCGCCACGGTGTCGCAGAACCTCGTCGAGGGAGGTCTCCTGGTCGTCGCCGTCCTGTTCCTCCTGCTCGGCAACCTGCGGGGCGGCCTGATCGTCGCTTCGGCCATTCCATTGTCGATGCTCGTGGCCTTCATCGGCATGGTGCGCGCCGGCATCTCGGGCAATCTCATGAGCCTCGGCGCCATCGATTTCGGGCTGATCGTGGATGGCTCGGTCGTCATGGTCGAGAACATCACCCGGCGCCTGGCCGGCGGCGATTTGCCCGCGGGCGACCGGCGCGCGGCGATCGGCCGGGCGGCGCGGGAAGTCGGCCGCCCGATCGTCTTCGCGGTCGGCATCATCCTGATCGTCTACCTGCCGATCCTGAGCCTCAGCGGCATCGAGGGGAAGATGTTCCGTCCGATGGCCTGGACGGTGGTCTTCGCGGTGGCCGGCTCGCTGCTGCTGTCGCTGACGCTCGTGCCGGTCCTTTGCTCGCTGTTCCTGTCGCGGCGCATCACGGAGAAGGAGACGTGGCTGCTGCGCCAGGCTCACCGCGCCTACGGTCCGGCGCTCCGCAGCTCGATCGCCCACCCGCGCGCCACGGCGGCGGTCGCAGCGGGCGTGTTCGCGTCGTCGCTCGGCGCCGCGGCCCTGCTGGGGGCCGAATTCGTGCCGCGGCTGGACGAGGGGGACATCGTCATCCAGGCGTCGCGGCTGCCGAGCGTCTCGCTGTCCCAGTCGCTCGCTTCGACGACCTCGATCGAGACGGTCCTGATGACATTTCCGGAGGTCCGCACCGTGGTGTCGCGCACCGGCAGCCCCGAGGTGGCGACCGACGTCATGGGAATCGACCTGACCGACGTGTTCGTCATCCTGAAGCCGCGCCGGGAGTGGCGCCGGGGCATGGACCGCGACCGGCTGGTGGCCGCCATGCACGACGCGCTCGAGGCGGCGGTTCCGGGAAACATCTTCGGCTTCACCCAGCCGATCGAAATGCGCTTCAACGAGCTGATCGCCGGCGCCCGCAGCGACCTGGCGATCAAGATCTTCGGGGACGATCTCGACG
>JAGYID010000059.1 GCA_018606725.1 Acidobacteriota bacterium | reverse complement strand
GCCGGACAGCCGGCCCGGGCCCTGATCGGTGCAGCCGAGCACTACCAGAATCACGATGGCCGCAAGCGCCGCCCCGGCGACGTGGCGACGGCCCTGCGTCGGTCTCGATTGAATTCGCATACAACCTCCCTTCGCCTGATTGAACAGGCGAGGTGATGCTATCGCAGAAGGCCGTGGCGGGCCAGCCTTTGCGGGGATTGTCGCGATTGGAGAGAGGCCGGGCATCCGGGTCGGCCTCGGACCCCTTGTGAGTCCCGCGACGCGGCGGCTATAGTGCGTCGACTCGCGTGGTCGTTCCGGGTGAATCGATGCATCGGTCCGGGGTCTCACGTTCTCCTTCGATCGCGAAGGCGATCCTCTTCGCCGCGGTCGTGTGGCTGGCGGGACCGTGGCTGTTCGCCGCCCCGGCGCTGGCCGGGGAGCCGGGCGGGCACAGCGATCCGATCGCGCCGATCGCCCTGACGCTGGCGGTGATCCTGGTCGCCGCGAAGCTGGGGGGCGACCTCGCCGCCCGGATCGGGCAGCCGGCGGTGCTCGGAGAGCTGGTCGTCGGAGTGGTTCTCGGTAACCTGGGGCTCTTCGGGTACACCGGATTCGAGCCGGTGAAGTCGGATGTCTTCATCGACATGCTCGCCGGGCTCGGCGTCCTGCTGCTGCTGTTCGAGGTCGGGCTCGAGTCCACCGTCGGCGAGATGCTCCGCGTGGGGTTGTCGTCCTTCCTGGTGGCGACGCTCGGCGTCGCCGCGCCGTTCGCGCTCGGATGGGCGGTCGGGGCGTGGCTGCTTCCCGGCGCCAGCGTCTTCGTGCACGCCTTCCTGGGCGCCACCTTGTGCGCCACCAGCGTCGGGATCACCGCCCGGGTCCTGCAGGATCTCGGGCGATCGCGCAGCGACGAGGCGCGCATCATCCTCGGGGCCGCGGTGGTCGACGACGTCTTCGGCCTGGTGATCCTGTCCGTGGTCAGCGGGGTGATCGTCGCCGCCGACCTGGGGAGCACGCTGTCCTACGGGGCGGTCGGGATGATCGTCGTGAAGGCGACGGTCTTTCTCGTCGGCGCGCTGGCGCTCGGCGCCTGGCTGTCGCCGCGGCTGTTTCGCCTGGCTTCGAAACTGCGGGCCCGCGGCGTCCTGCTGGGCATCGGGCTGGCCTTCTGCTTCGTCCTGTCGTGGCTGGCGAACGCGGTCCACCTGGCCCCGATCGTCGGGGCGTTCGCCGCCGGGCTCATCCTCGAAGAGCCGCACGTCCGCGATTTTGTCGAGCGCGGCGAGCCCGGCCTGGCGGAGCTGGTGGCGCCGATCACCGCGTTCCTCGCGCCGGTCTTCTTCGTCGTCATGGGCATGCGGACCGACCTGCGCGCCTTCGCGCAGCCGGGGGTGCCGGTCCTGGCGGCGGCGCTCACCGTCGTCGCGATCGCCGGCAAGCAGGCGTGCTCCGCCGGGGTCGTCGGCCGCGGCATCGATCGCCTGTCGGTCGGGATCGGCATGATCCCGCGCGGCGAGGTCGGGCTGATCTTCGCCAACATCGGTCTCGGGCTGCGCATCGGTGGCCGGCCGATCGTCGACGCCGCGACCTATTCGGCGATCGTGGCGATGGTGATCGTCACGACCATGGTCACTCCGCCGGCGCTCAAGTGGAGCCTGTCCCGCAGCCGCTCGCGGACCGTTGACGGGAGGTAGCCGTGGTGAAGTCGTCACGCATCGTGTGGTCGTGTCTGCTCGGGGCGGTCGTCATCGCGGGCGGCGTCCTGATCGGCGCGCCGGCCCGGGTCGAGCCCCGCCAGCGGATCCGCGACCTGGGGATCGTCATCGGCACGCTGCCGCCCGGCAGGTGGAACGCCATCACTGACGTGAAGGGCGTCAAGGTCGGGCAGGTGACGATTCGCAAGGGGGACGGAAAACTGGTGCCGGGCTCCGGGCCGGCGCGCACCGGGGTGACGGCGATCCTGCCGCACGGCGGCGACCTGTGGCGGGAGAAAGTGCCGGCGGCGACCTGGGTGCTGAACGGCACCGGCGAGATGACCGGCAGCATCTGGATCAACACCCAGGGGGCGCTCGAGGTGCCGGTGCTGCTGACCAACACGATGAATGTCGGGCGGGTGATGGACGGCGTCGTCGCCTACATGCTGAAACATTACCCGGACATCGGCATCGACGACGACGTGGTGGCGCCGACGGTGGCGGAGTGCGACGACTCGACGCTGAACGATGCGCGCGGTCTGCACGTGTCGGTGGCCGATACGGTGCGCGCCATCGAAGACGCGAAGGAGGGGCCGGTCGAGGAGGGCGCGGTCGGCGCCGGCACCGGGATGACGGCATACGGCTTCAAGGGCGGCATCGGCACGGCGTCGCGGGTGTTGCCGGCCGCGGCCGGCGGCTATACGGTCGGCGCCCTGGTCAACGCCAACATGGGGAAGCGCGCCGACCTGATGGTCCACGGCGTGCCGGTCGGGCGGGAGATCGCCGACCTGATGCCGAAGGAGATCGCCCCGGCGGCGCCGCTGCCGGGGCGGGCCGAGGCGGCTGACGGCTCGATCATCATCATCATCGCCACCGACGCCCCGCTCGATCATCTGAAGCTGCAGCGGCTGGCATCGAAGGCGGCGATCGGGCTGGCGCGCACGGGGACGATCTCCGGTCACGGCAGCGGCGACATCTTCCTGGCCTTCTCGACCGGCAACCGGGTGCCGCACTATGCGAAGCCGCTGACCTACACGCTGACGGTCGTCGCCGACTCCCACCTCGATCCGATCTTCCGCGCCGCCGAGGAGGCGACCGAGGAGGCGATCCTGAATGCCCTGACGATGGCCACGACGACGGTCGGGCGCGACGGCAACACTGCGTACGCGCTGCCGCTCGATCGGCTCACCGCCGTCATGAAGAAGTACGGGTGGCGCGACTGAGCTCGAACCGACGGCGCCGGCGACGGCTCAGCGCGCCGGCGGGCGGTCGTAGCGGCCGGTGTTGATCTCCCAGATGGCGGCGAGGCGCCGCGGCTCGAACAGCGGGCCGCGGGTGATCAGGGCGAGCCGGGCGTAAAGCGCCGCCAGGTGCGGGTCCCGGATCCGGTTCTCATCGGCGATGAGTGTCTCCAGGTAGCCCGACGGGATTGCCCGCACGTAGTGACCGACGCGCCACTTCTTCGGCGCCAGCTTCGGAATGAAGGTCGGCAGCATCGGGTCGAATTCGAGGGCCGGCAGCCTCGCCAGCAGCGGATCGGCCAGCGCGTTGAGATCGAGGATGTGGAGTCCCGGGCCGGCGTAATACCCGACGTAGCCGATCGCGTACCTCATGACGACCGGCCGCGGCTGCCCGCCGGCGCCGGCGGCGGGGATCGTCTCCGCGGCGTCGAGAACGCCGAGCTGCTTCAGGCCGGCGATGTATCGATCGCTGGTCCAGGTGGGGCGGGCATTTTCCGCATCCGCCGCCGCGTCGGGGGCCGGCCACGGACCCGCCGCCCGGGCCTGGCGCAGGGAGGCGATCGGGACGTACACCGCCCGTTCGTCGGCGATGCCGTTGGCGTCGATGGCGTCCGCCGGCGTGATGAGTGTGCGCGGGCCGGTCCGCAAGATCTGCGAGTAGGCCGGTGCCAGGAGCAGCACGGCCGCGACTCCTCCGGTCAATCCCCAGGCCGTCTTCGACCGGAGATCGCTCCGGCAGCCGAGCGCCACCGCCGCGAACAGCGGCGGCGTGAAGAACCGCCCGCTCATGAAGTCCCCGCCGATCCAGGCTGTATAAAGAAGATACAGGGCGATGCCGGCCGAAACGGCGGCGCCGGCGCGTCTCTCCCGCCAGCCGAGGAGCGGCGCGGTCGCCCCGATGAGAATCGCGACTAGGGTCAGCGGGTCGGCGCGGGCGGAGTTGAGAAAATACTCCAGGCCGCGGCCGGCGAGCTCCAGGCGATCGATGCCGGTGTTCAGCTTGGCGTAGGCGGTGTTCGGGAACAGGAAGCCGTAATAGATGAGCGAGAACAGCTCCCACGCCAGGAGCGGGGCCAGTCCCAGCAGGGCGGCGCGAAGTCTCCGGCCGGAGAAGGGCGACAGCGTGATGAGCGCCAGGGCCGGCAGGATCAGCAGCAGGGCGTCGAGCCGGTTGAGCGCCAGCAGTGATCCGAACAGCCAGAGAACCGCAACCCGACGGGCGTCCAGGTACTCCCACAGGAACAGCGCCAGCAGCAGGTGCGTCAGGCAGTTTTCCAGGCCCGAGGTCGAATAGTCGGTGAAAGCGGTCGAGGCGGTCAGCGTCGCCAGCCCGAGACAGGCGACCGCGGGCGAAGCGGCCAGCCGATACGCGAACAGCGCGACGGCGCCGAGCGACACGACGACCGACAGCACGATGCTGGTGAAGAACGCCTCGTGACCCGGGGCGTAAAAGACCGACACCAGGAAGAGCCACAACGGATGCGTGTAGGCCTGCACCCGCTCCAGCGGGTTCCAGCGCAGGCCGTAGCCGTTGACGAAATTGTCGACCGTCCGGAAGGTGATGTAGGCATCGTCGCAGACCCACGCCTTGCGGACGATGACGACGGCGAACAGCAGGATGAACAGCGCCGGCAGCAGCGTCGCCTGCCGCGTCCGCAGGAACGCCGCCGCCCGCGCCGGCAGGGTGGCAACCGGCGGCCCCGGCGGGGGCGTGCTCACGCGTCGGGGAAGCCGGAGGAGAACCGGCCGCCGCGGCGCGCGATTCCGGCCCGGCTCAGCAGGATGGCGTTCAGCTCGCCGCCGGCGAGCAGCGCCAGGCACAGCAGGTAGACCCACATCATCAAGATGAGCCCGCCGCCGAGGACGCCGAATACCCGGTTCATGCCGGCGGCGGCGTGCAGGTAATAGCTGAAGCCGAACGACACGAGCAGCCACAGCCCCGCCGCCAGCACGGCGCCCGGCAGGTCACGGCGCCAGGGGGCGCGCCGGTTGGGCGCCAGGTGGTACAGCGTCGTCGTCCACAGGATGACCAGCGCGAAGGCGATCGGCAGGCGCAGCCACTCGCGCACCGTCGCCGCAGCGCCGGTGTAGCCGAGCCGGGTGGCGAGGCTGACACCGTGCCCGAGCAACGGCCCGGACACTGTGGCGGCGAGGATCAGGGCGGCGACCACGGCGCTGCCGACCGACAGGACGAGCGCGGTGAGGTGCCGGTTGATCCACGAACGCCCCTCGCGCAGCCCGTAGGCCTGGTCGAGGGCGCCGATGATGGTGGCGAAGCCGCGCGACAGCGCCCAGACGGCGAACAGCGCGGCGCCGGTCAGGATGCCGCGCCGGCCGCGCTCGAACAGCTCGCGCACCGACTGGATGACCCCGGCGGCCTGGTCGGTCAGCACCAGACGCAACGTCTCCAGCACGACCGTTTCGGCCCGCTGCGCCACCGCCGAGCCGGCGAGATGATCGAGCCAGCCGAGCGCGGCGGCCAGCACCATGACGCCGGGGAACAGGCTGAGGACGCCGAAGTAGGCCGACTCCGCCGCCAGCCCGTTCACCCGGTCGGCGACCGACTTGCGGATCAGATCCCGCAGCAGCCCCCCGGGACCGGATGTTTTCCAACGACGCGACATGCACGCTCCGGGCGCGCCAGGAGGCGCCCTCGACCTGTAAGATGTGCCCGCAACCTGGAGGTCCGATGAGCTACTGCTCGGCGGCCGCCGGCCATCCCTGGCACGGTCCCTATCATGACACCGAGTACGGTTTCCCGCTCCGCGACGACACGCGCCTGTTCGAGCGCCTCGTGCTGGAGATCAACCAGGCCGGTCTCTCCTGGCTGACCATCCTGAAGAAGAAGGAGAATTTCCGCGCCGCCTTCGACCGCTTCGATCTCGAGCGGGTCGCCGCCTACGGCCGGCCCGAGCGGGCCCGGCTGCTGCGCGACCCCGGCATCATCCGCAACCGGCTGAAGATCGACGCGACCATCGACAACGCCGGGCGGGTGCTGGCGCTGCGCGACAGCCACGGCTCGTTCGCCGCCTGGCTCGATGCGCACCACCCGCTCGGCAAGGACGAGTGGGTGAAGTTGTTCAAGACGACGTTCCGCTTCACCGGCGGCGAGATCACCGGCGAGTTCCTGCTCAGCACCGGCTACCTGCCGGGCGCCCATGTGCCGTCCTGCCCGATCTACAAGACGATCGCCCGGCTCGACCCGCCGTGGATGCGGCCCCGCCGGCGCCAGAGGAAGTAGACACCGAATCCGACGACGAGCAGGCCCGTTCCGGAGAGCGAGCGCCGCGGGTTGTCGATCATCAGGCCTGTCGTCATGCAGGCGGCCGTCGCCATGACCACGAGCGGGGCGGCGACCCCGCCCGGCGCCCTCCAGATGGCGGCTGCCCCGGCGCTGCCGGGGGCCGCGCCCACCTCGGCCCCGCCCGGCGCCCGCCGGCGCAGGACCAGCAGGGCGGCGGCGGTAAGGGCGTAGAAGATCCAGACGCTGAACGAGAACAGCCCCAGCAGGTCGCGGAAGCCGGCGGCGAATACGTACACGATGGTGGTGGCGACCAGGGCCGCCACGGAGCGCGCCGGCGTTCCGAGGCGCGGCTCGACCCGGCCGAACCAGTCGAGGAAGGCGCCGTCGCGCGCCATCGCATACCCCAGCCGCGACGCGGCCAGAATGATGCTGTGCACCGATCCGAAAGTACACAGGACGATCAGCAAGGCGACGAGCCGCGCCGCACCGCGACCCAGGCCGGCCTCGACCGCCTCCGCGAGGACGCGCTCGGACGCGGCGGCCCGGGAGGGCGGCAGCAGCGCCATCACCGCCACCTGCACGGTCGCGTAGATCGTCACCAGGGCGGCGCTCGCGGCGAGCACCGCCCGCCCGAGTGTTGACGCCGGATCGCGGACTTCGCCGGCGATCATGCCGATGTCCGACCAGCCGTCGTAAGTCCACAACAGCACGACGAGCGCGCCGAGGATCGCCGAGGCGAAGAAGCCCCCGCCGCTCATCGTCTCCGAACCGATGGCCGCGCCACCGCCCGCCGCACCGGCGACCGCCCCGGACATCGCGCCGCCGGCCGGCGCGAGCCGGTCCGCAAGGCCGCCGCCAGCCGCGACGATCGCCGCCAGGCAGACGGCCGCGAGCGCGGCGAGCTTGGCGCCGCTCAGCAGCAGCTGCACCCGCGCCGCCAGGCGGACGCCGAGGATGTTGACGACTGCGACGACGAGCAGGGCCGCGGCGGCGCACGGCGCGGCCCGCCCCTCGAGCGCCGGAACGACCTCGCCGAGATAACGGCCGAAGACGAGGGCGATCGCTGCCGTCGATGCGGGATAAGTGACCAGCAGCGCCGCCCAGCCGCCGACGAACGCCATGGCCGGGCCGTAGACGCTGCGGTAATAGACGTAGAAACCGCCGGCTTTCGGCAGCCGCACGGCGCACTCGGCGTAGCAGGCGGCGCCGCAGGCGGCGACCAGCCCCCCGAGCAGCCACAGCGCCACCGCGGCCGGCACGCTCGCGGTCGCGGCCGCCACCGCGGCCGGGGCCACGAAGATCCCCGAGCCCAGGACGGTGCCGATCTGCAGCGCGGCGACGTCGAGGAAGCCGAGCTGCCGGCGGAGATCCGCGCCCGCGACCTGATTCATATCCTGGGACCCCGGTACTTCTACGGCAGGAACTTCTCCGGGTGTTTCAGCTTTTCGGGAAGATAGGTGTCGATGACGTAGTTGAGCCCCCACTTGGCGAGCGCCTGCTGCTCGGCGCGCACGCCCATCTTCAGGAGGTGCTCCATCGCCGCGACCCACGGCTTGTGGTGCTGGAAGAACGGGTCGTTCTTGATCGCGTCGCGGGCCCGCTTGATGTCGACGTCCTTCAGCGGGTGGGTCGGCAGCTTGTAGTCGACGATGTCCTGGGGGGTGATCCCGAGGTAGCGCGCCTGCGGGACGCAGAAATATTCATTCAGGTGCGCGGCGTTGCCGGAGCCGACCTTCAGCGTCCGGTAGATGTTGGAGATGCCGTACGGGTCGCCGTCGACGAAGACGTAGACGGGGATCTTCTTGAAGTCGGCGAGGCGCCGGATGAACCGGCGGCACGCCCGTGTCGGTACGCCACCCATGGAAACCAGCACGCAGTTGGCGGTCTTCCAATACTTGTGCTTGACCAGCCGCTGGAACATGCCTGCGGTCTCGATGACCAGGATGAACTCGGCGTCGGTGTCGAACTTCAGGTGCTCGACCGAGATCGGGATCGAATACGCCCCCGAGCCGAACTTGGTGCAGTCGATCTTGAGCGGCTTGCCGCTCTCCGAATCCTTGTCGACGATCACCAGCTTGCCGGAGATCTCGCCCCCCTTCTCCTCGGGGACGAAGCCGATCTGCTCGCGGTTGACCTCGAACAGCGCCTCGACGTCGTCCATGACGGCGTCGGACTCGGGCTGCTCCAGAAAGCGCGCCTCGTCCCAGTTCTTGGAGACGTAGTACGCCTCCCTCTTGGTGGCGATGTCGTCGCTCGCAACCAGCTCCTTCGACAGCGCCATCATGCGGAGCGTCTGCGCGAAGGTCTTGACGGTCGACACGGTCAGCGTCCGCTCCTTCTTGCGGCCGCGCATCTCGAAGTGCCCCGCCTTCGGGTCGTACTTGACGTTCGACAGGCTGCGCAGGGGGAAGCGCAGGGTCGGCTTCTGGTGCTTGAGGATGGTGCGGTGGATCTCCTCCGCCTGCTTCTCGATCTTCTTGACGGTCGGTGACGCCATCATCTCTCCATGCGGCCGGCGCCGCGTCATCCCAGTTCCCCGGGGCGGGGCCGGTCAGATCTTGCGGCTCTTCTCCAGCGTGTCGGTCAGCACCTCGACCACCTTCTTCTCGTCCTTGTCCGACAACCCGAGGATCTCCTTCAGCGCGATGCCGATGTGCGGGATGTATGCCTGGATGTACGACTTCTTCTTCTCCGCCTCGGCGAGGCGCTGGCGGTGGCGCAGGAAGCCGCCCAGCTTGCGGCCGCAGTCCTGCAGCCCCAGCCGCAGCTCGCGGATGATCTCCGGGTAGGCGGCGACCGCCTCCTTGCTCTCGGAGGTGAACGGCACCCAGACGCTGGCGACGTGCACGAACAGCACCATCGGCCCGGTCGGCAGGGCGCCGCGCGACTGCTGCAGGCCGTAGTTTTTCCAGTCGGTGGTGAGGACGGCGCGGGTGATGGCGCAGCCCGACTGCTGGTACTGCAGCGGCACGCGGTTGGCGAAGCGCCACAGGTCGATCAGCTCGTCGGCCGGCATGCCGCCGCCGTACGCCAGGCCGACCTCGACCAGGAACGGGTTGCCGCGGTACACCGCCGGCGACCGCGTGGTCGAGGCGTAGAAATCGGCCGGCACCCCCTGTTTCAGTCCCTCGTGGATCAACGCGTCGCCGATCGGCACGATGACGTTCGACGGCGGCGCCATGATCTTCACTTTGGGGATGGCGCGGAACAGCATCTCGACTTGCTGGACCGACAGGCTGCGCGGCCGGCCCTCCGGCTTGAGACCCGCCGCGGCGCAGATTTCCATCGCGACCTTGGCGGAGACCCGCGAGAAGTCCGACTGCAGGGCTCCGGCGACGCTCCGGCCGCGCGTCTCGTGCAGCAACGAGATCAGCGCCCCGAGCTCGACCCCGTACGGGTGCGGCTTGATGGCGAGCGGCTCGCGCGGCAGCTCCCTGGTCAGCCGCTCGCGGTGGTACTCGTCCCCCTTCGGCGGCCGGTAGTGCACCGTGGCGTGCGGGTTGGCCAGCGCCGTCTGGGCGATGTAGTCGTCCACCGAGCGGCGTCCCTTCTTGTAGGTGCCCGCCAGCTCCATCTCGACCCGGGTGCCGTGCTCGGCCGCCCAGTCGGTCTCGCGATCCACCAGGACCTTCGGCTCGTTCTTCGCCGTGTCGATCTGAATCTCGAAGTAGTGCGCCGGCTTCTTCTTGCCGACCCGCGAGGTGATCTTCACCGGCTGCCCGGTGGTGAGCTGCGCGTACATGCCGGCCGCCGAGATGCCGATCCCCTGCTGGCCGCGGCTCTGCCGCATGACGTGGAACTTCGAACCGTACAGCAGCTTGCCGAACACCTTGGCGACCTGGGTGCGGACGATGCCGGGGCCGTTGTCCTCGATCGCCAGGCGGAAGCGGTCCTCCGCCAGCTCGTCGATAGTGATGGTGAGCTCCGGGAGGATGCCGGCCTCCTCGCAGGCGTCGAGCGAGTTGTCGACCGCCTCCTTGGTGGCGGTCAGGAGCGCCTTGGCCGGGTTGTCGAAGCCCAGCAGGTGCCGGTTCTTCTGGAAGAACTCGGCGACCGAAATGTCGCGCTGCCTCTTGCCGATCGACTCGGCGGTCTCGCGTCGCCGCTCCGGCGCCGCGCCGCGCGGCGGGGCGGGGCCCCCCGCCGGTTCGGCGACCGCGGCGGCGTCCGCGCTGGCTGCGGCCTCGGCCGTCGCCTCCGCGCGTGGCCTGGGGCGCGACGTCTCGCCGTCGGCGGCCGCTTCGTCCGGCGCGGGCGCCGGCTCCGCACCGGCCCGGAACAGATCCATCTGGACGAGCTTGGCCTTGCCGCCCTTCGCGGCCCGCCGCCCCGCCGTCGTCGCCGCCTTCGCGGACGCCCTGGGCTTCGGCTTCGCCGCCCCCCTGGCTTTCGACCGGGCCGGCGCCGCCTTGGCGGCTCTCGCTCGCTTCGCCACGCTCGTCCCCTCCATCGGGCGGGGATTGTAGCATCGGCGCGCGGGCAGTCCAGGGTGGTGTTCGTCCTGCCCCGAGCGGGCCGCGACCCGGATGCAGGTCGCATCCTTATTAATAGGGGTCGCAGACGACGCCGCTGATTTCGCTTTCGTGATCGGAAGGCCCGACCGTTCCCCGGAACGCCGGCCGCGCCATCACGCGCCGGCGACCCCTTTTGACGCGCGCCGATCGGGAACCTAAGTTCAGGCGGGGCCCTGGTCCGTCGAACCGGGTTCGCGAGGTGTGTCGTGTCACTATCACCGCGGTTGCGCGGGACCGGCGTCGCGGTCCTCCTGCCGCTCATTCTCTGCGTGGGACTGGCGCGGGCGCTCGCGCAGGACGCCGGCCAGGAGAGCCGGCCGGAAGGCGACGCGCTGCCGCGGCTCGGCAAGACCGGCGTCCTCATCCCCTGGGAAGACTTCAAGAAGATCCTCGATGAGATCCGCGGCGCCCATCCGGCGCCGACCCCCGCGCCGCCGCCGGTCGGGTACGCGCTGACCGCCTGCCAGGCGAGCGTCGCGGTCGCCCCGGACGAAACGCGCGCGCTGGTGAAGTTGGAGCTCGGGGTGCAGGTCCTGGCGCGCGACGGCTGGGTCGAGGTGCCGGTCATCGCCGACGGCGTGGCGCTGTCGCGCTTCGATCTCGACGGGCGCGCCGCCAGCGCCTACCGCAAGAATGGCGCGCAGCACGTCGCGCTGCGCGGTGAAGGGCGGCACACCGTCCTCCTCGAATACGCGACGGCGGTCGGCGACAACCGTGGCTCGCGCTCGACGTATCTGAGATTCCCGCAGACGCCGGTCATCAACCTCGACCTGGCGATCCCCCGCCCGCGCCTGGAGGTCGAGCTGCCGGGCGCCGTCGTGCGGGCGGTGGAGCGCTCCGCGGCGCAGACCCGCGTGCGGGCCTCCTACCAGCAGGCCGCCGACGCGTCGGTGAGCTGGTTCAAGCAACCGGAGCTGGGCGACAAGGAGACCAAGATCTTCGGCGAGCTGCGCACCCTCCTGTCGATCGGCGAGGGGATGCTGCGCGGCACGGCGATCGCCGCCTACACCATCCACGGGCGCGGCGTCGAGACGCTGCGCATCGCGCTGCCGGCCGGGATCACCGTGCTCGACGTCGAGGGCCAGGGGATGCGCGACTGGTCGGTGAAAGAGGGCGCGACGACCGGGAGCGCGCTGGCCGGCGGGGCCGCCGCCGGGCGCGTGCTCGTCGCGTCTCTCAACTACGTGGCGCAGGGGAGCTACGAACTGCGGATCTCCTTCGAGCAGGAGATCAAGCAGTCGCCCGGCAGCGCCGCGGCGGGGGGCGAAGCGGTGGCTACGATCGCCGCACCCGACCTGGCGCTGCTGGACGTCCTCCGCGACAAGGGATTCGTCGCCGTCGCCGCGGCGACCAACGTGGAGATCACTCCCGACGGGGAGATCAAGAACGCCACGCCGGTCGATCCCGCCGAGCTGCCGCCGGACATCGCCGCCCTGGCCGGGCAGCCGGTCCTTTACGGCTTCAAGTACCTGGCCCACCCGGTGACGATCGGACTGCGGGTGGTGCGGCACGACGATCTGGCGGTCAAGCGGACGATCGTCGAGTCGGAGCGGCTCTACACCTACCTGAGCCCCGAGGGGCATCTGATCACCGCGGCCCGCTTCAGCATCAGGAACAACCGCAAGCAATACCTGGAGCTGGCGCTGCCCGATGGCGCCGAGCCGTGGGGCGCCTACCTGGAGGGCCGGCCGGTGAAGGCGGCCAGGAGCGCCGCCGGCAAGGTGCTGGTGCCGCTCAAGAAGACCGCCACGGACGCCGCCGGGGAGCCGGCGCCGTTCGAGCTCGAGGTGGTCTATTACCAGCCGCGGGCGGCCGGGTTCATGTGGCGGCGCAGCTTCATCGCGCCGGCGCTCGACGTGGACGCGATGGAGGTCGAGTGGCATCTGTTCCTGCCGCGCGACCGGCGCTACGGCGGCTTCGGCGGCAACCTTCGCCCCGACGAGCCGCTGAACCGCATCGTCTATCTCGAAGGCGGCTCGTTCAACCTGGCGTCGCGCGACGATCGGCAGCAGCTGGCGCGGGGGAACGAGGAGCGCCCGCTCGGCGTGAATGCCGGGGCCGACGAGGACGCGGACCAGGAGGACGCGAAGAAGGACGAGGCGGATCGGCGCGCGCCCGCCAGGCGCGCGCTGGCCCGCCGCGACCGTCTCGAGAGCGAGCTGAAGGAGATCGGCGAGAAGGTCGCGTCGGACAACGTGCCGCAGTCTCCTCCGCCCCTGGGCGCGGTCGGCTATCTGCAGGCGAATACGCAGGTCTCCAATGTCGCGCTCGACGGATACGCCGGCGGCGCGCTGGGCGGGGCGGGCGGCATGGCGCGCGGCGTCCTGCCGGTGCGCTTCAGCATCCCGACCGACGGCGTGCGTCTGTCGTTCAGCGGCCGCCTGCTGACCGCCGCCGAGCGGCCGCGGATCACGCTGTGCGGCTGGCCGGGGGCCTGGACGCTGTCGACGTCAGCGGTGTTCCTGGCGGCGCTTCTCATGACGGTGGCGATCGTCGGGCTTGGCCCCGCCCGGTCCGGGCGCGGCTGGGCCGCCGCGAGGCTCGCCGCGGCGCTGGCCCTCGTGCTCCTCTACGCCTTCAACCCCGAGACCCGGGCCGCCCTGTGGTTCGGCATCGCCGCGGCGGTCGTCGGCGTCTTCGGGGCGCGCCTCTGGTCGGAGTGGCGCGCCGCTTCGTCGCGCGCGGCGCTGGGTGCGCTCATCGTGCTGGTGGCCGCCGGCGGGACCGCCCTGATCGCGCCGCCGGCGACGGCCGCGGCGGCCGCCACGGCAGACGGAGCACGGCGCGAGCTGCCCGATCTGCACGACACCAAGGTCACCCTCACCTGGCAGGACTTCAAGGCGCTGGTCGAGAAGACCTACGTGCCGCCGCCGGTGGAGCCGGATCCGCCGGCCGAGGCGGTGCTGCGCTCCTCCGAGTACACCGGGCGGCTGGAGCCGGGGGTCCTGACGCTGGACGGCGCGCTCGCGCTCGATGTCCTCAAGAAGGGCTGGGTGCGGTTCCCGCTGACCTACGCCGGCACGGTCGTGTCGTTCCAGGGGAACGGCGCGATCCTGAATCGCAACGGTTCGAACCTCGAGATCCTGGCGCGCGGGCCGGCCTCGTACGCGCTGAAGCTGACCCTGGCCTTCCCCGCGACCGGCAATCCTGGGGAGAACCGCCTCGGGGTGCACCTGCCCGATACGCCCCGCACCCTGCTCAACGTCGGCGCCGCGCCGGCGTTCCGCGACCTCCAGGTCGAAGGCGGTCTCGCCTACGGTCCGCGGCAGGGGCGGATCTACGTGGCGCTGCCGCGCGGCGACTTCACCCTGAAGTACACCCTGCCGTTCCGGCGCGCCGAGGAGAAGGCGGGCGAGGAAGTGAAGCTCGAGCCGCGCGTCCAGGTGGTCGGGTACCAGCTGCTGCGGCTGGGCGAGGGGGTGGCCAGCGGCGTCCTGGTGCAGGACTACAACGTGCGCGTCTCGAAGGTCGATCACTTCGACGTCGATCTGCCGGAGGGGGTGGTCATCTTCGACGCCACCGCTCCCGGTCTCGAGAGCTGGAAGATCCTGCAACGCGACGGGCAGCGCTTCCTGCGCGTCAAGCTGCTGGCCCCCGCCGAGGGGCGGGTGCGCGTCGCCGTCAACTTCGAAGGCGCCTACGACATCAAGGCGGGCCGGCTGCCGGTGCCGCGCTTCGCGCCGCAGGCGGTGGAGCGCGAGTCGGGGTTCGTCGCCGTCGGGGCCGACGGGGCGGAGGTGGAGCTCGAGCTCAAGGGGCGGCTGCTGCCGGCCGACGTCAGCGAGATACCGCCGGACGTCGTCGGCTACGCCGGCAACCTGATCGCCGCCTGCAAATACTCCGAGGCGCCGGAGCAGGCGACCGTGAAGATCGTCGAGCACGAGGACGCGCCGGTCCTGACCGCCATCATCGAGGCGCTCAATGCCACCGCCGTCCTGCTGGAGAACGGCACCGAGGCCACCTGGATCGATCTGTCGATCAAGAACAACCGCAAGCAGTTCCTCGGCCTGACGCTGCCGGGCGAGGAGGTGCAGATCTGGTCGCTCCTGCTCGACGGCCAGCCGGCCAAGCCGAAGCAGACCGGCACGACCGTCCTGGTGCCGCTGCCGCGCGGCGACGGCGAGGTGACCTCGAAGGTGTCGCTGGTCCTGCTGCGACAGGGGCCGGAGGTCCGCCTGCTGCGCCGCATCGAGCCGCGCCTGCCGCGCTTCGACGTGCCGGTATCCGAGGCGCTGTGGACCGTCTATCTGCCGGAGGGGAAAAGGTACGTCGTGCGCGGCGGGCCCTTCCGGCCGGTGGTCCAGACGTCGCCGCTCCTGGCGGCCGCCGCGACCGGGTCGTACTACGGCTATGCCGCCGGCCGCGCCGCGCCGGCGTCTCCGGCCATCGTCCCGGCCGCGGAGCCGGTGCAGACGGAGGAGGGCGCCCTGGAGATGAAGAACGCCCTCCTCGACGCGTCCACCTCGCAATCGGTGATCAAGGCGCAGGTCGACCAGGAGGCGCGCGTGGCGCAGCAGCTCAAGCAGAAGACCGGCGCGCGCAAGGGGTCGCTGCCGGTCCACATCGCCCTGCCCGGCGGCGTCGCCGCCCTGCCGCGCGTCACCGTCAGCCGGATGCTGCTGGTCGGGCGTGACGACAACACGTTCACCATCCGTGCCTATCCGGCGTGGCTCGGCGGCGCGCTCGCCTGGCTGCGGCCGCTCCTGGTCATCGCGGCCGGCGTCCTGCTGGGGCTCCGGCTGGCCGGCGTCGCCGGCCGGCGGCTGATGGTGCGCGGCGCCCTCCCGGCGCTCCTCCTGAGCCTCCTGCCGCTGGGCCCGCTCGGGGTGCCGGCGGTGCTGCTGTGCATCGGCTTGATCGCCATCGCCACCTGGGCCGCTGCGTTCCTCTACCGCCGCGTTCTCGCCCGGAGGATCCGCGCATGAAACACGCCCGGATGATCGCTCTCACCGCCCTGCCGCTGCTCGCCTGCATCGCGCCGGCCCGTGCCGGGGGCGAGGGCTTCTACGGCCCCCTCGAGCTGAAGGACAGCGAGCTGCAGCTGATGAAGAACGCCGACGCCGCCGAGGACCAGTTCGTCCGGCACTCATACCGCTACGACTCGCCGGAGCTCGAGGCGGCGTTGAAGCGGATCGGCGGCGCGCTCGCGCCCAAGCCGACCGACTCCTACATCCGCTACCGCTTCTTCGTGGTGCGCGACATCGAGACCAATGCCTTCGCGCTGCCGGACGGCCAGGTGTACGTCAACAGCGGCCTTCTCGCCGCGCTCGAAAACGAGGCGCAGCTGGCCGGCGTGCTGGCGCACGAGGTGCACCACACCGCCGGGCACCACGGCATCCTGTCGTACCGCTCGGCCCGCCACAAGGCGATCACCGGCGCGATCATCGGCCCGCTGACGCTGGGCGTCGGCGACTACTTCCTGGAGATGAGCGTCTTCGGCTACAGCCGCGACCTCGAGGAGGAGGCCGACCGGCTGGGCCTGAAGCGGATGCTGGTCGCCGGCTACGACCCGCGCCAGGTGCCGCGCATGCTGCAGATCCTGGCGCAGGACCCCGAGGGGGAGACCCTGGAGATGAAGGCATCGAAGTGGTCGACGCACCCGGCGCTGATGGCGCGCGTCGACTACACGCAGGCGATGTTGCCCGGCGTCATGCTCGGTCACAAGGCCGACGCCCTCAAGGTCAACGGTTCGGGATACCGGGTCCTGGTCCGGCGCGTGTCGCTCGACACCGTGCAGGACCTGATCGCCGCCGACCAGCCGCGCACCGCCGTGACGCTGGCGCAGCGGCTCGTCAAGGAAGACGGCGGCGGCCCGGCGGCGCTGGTCGCCCTCGGGGATGCGCGCAGCGCCCTCGGCCCCGTCGCCCTGCTCGGCAGCGAGGCGGAGCTGACCAACAAGCAGAAGATGAAGACCCTTCGGCTGAAGGCGTACCTGACCCGCAGCGAGCGCGAAGCCACGCTGCTGGAGACGCCGGAGGGCCGCGAAACGCTGCGCAAGAACCTCGACGTGGCGCGGCAGGCGTACCAGCGCGCCCTGGCGATCGACGGATCGATCGCCGAAGCGCATCGCGGCCTCGGATACGTCTACAAACGGGCCGGCCGCCCGATCGACGCCGGCAAGGAGTTCGTGATCTACCTCCAGGCCCGGCCGCAGGCGCCGGACAAGCAGGTCATCCTCGGCGAGATGAAGGCGATCAACGCGACGCTCAAAAAGGGAGGCGCGAAACGATGACTCACGCACGTTCCACCCGTCACCGCCGCACAACGGCCACACTTGCCGTGGCGCTCATGGTCGGTACTCTGGCGACGGCCGTGGCCTATGCGAAGGCCTTCATGAGCAACGGCATCCGGGCCAAGGCGTCCCGCCCGGCCCGGCTCGTCGTCCTGCCGCCGCACGCCGAGTTCATCAAGGACAAGATGATCATGACGGACCAGATGCTGTCCGAAGCGGCGACGCTGGAGCGCGAGGCAGCCCAGGCGCTCAAGACGCAGCTGGAGGCGAAGGGATACAAGGTCCGCGTCGCCACCCCGCAGGAGATCAGCAAGACACCGGGCCTGGCGGCGGTCGTCAAGAAGGCCAACGATCGGTACGAGGAGGAGTGGTCGAAGCTGGTATACCGCCCCAAGAAGATCCGCGAGCACCGTTACACCGTCGGCCCGGAGGCCGTCAAGCTGTGTGCGATGCTCCGGGCGGACGGCGTCGTCGTCACCCGCATCGTGGCGGTCGGCGTGTCGAAGGGCAAGGCGACGATGCGTGCCATCTTCGGCTCCAGCGCGCCGCACTCTTACGCCCGCGTCGACTTCGGGTTGGTCGAAGGACGACAGGGGTTCATCGAGGGATACTTCATCGGCTTCGAGAACACCTCGCTCAGCCAGCTCACGAAGAAGCCCGCGTACGTCATGAGCCAGGCATCCGAGAACGCCCTGAAGCGCTATCCGGGCGCCGATGAAGAGCTGCCCCTTCTGGAGGTGACGGCGGAGGCGGCGCAGGATGACGAAGGCGGCGCGGACCCGGTCGGCGATTTCGAGGCGCTGCTCAACAAGAGCGCCGGGGCGCAGGGGCAGAAGTAGCCGGCCGCCGGCTACCGCGCTGTCCTAGGCCGTGCCCGGCCGCCGCAGCTCCTCGAGCTCGTCGACCGTCTTCGGCCAGTCGTCCTTGAGTAGCCGCGACAGCGCCCGGTCGGCGAGGATCTCTCCGTCCGTCTGGCAGCGCGGGCAGTAGTTGCACTCGTTCTCGGCGTAGACGATCCGCTGCACCGCCGTGCCACACTCGGGGCACGGCCGGCCGAAGCGCCCGTGCACCGCCATGCCGTCCCGGAACGCCGTCACCTTCTCCGGGAAGCCGTCGCCGGTCTCGCGCCGCAGGCGATCGGTCCAGTCGCGCAGGACCCGCAGCGTCGCCTCGCGCAACCGGGCGGTCTCTTCCGCAGTGAGCCGGGTCGTCTGCCGCATCGGCGACAGGCGCGCCCGGTGCAGGATCTCGTCCGAGTAGGCGTTGCCGATGCCGCTGAACAGGCGCGGGTCGGTCAGGGCGCGCTTGAGGGTGTGATTCTCCCGGCGCAGCGCCTGCTCGAACTGCGCCGGGTCCGCCTCCAGCGCCTCCAGCCCGCCGCGATCGAACTGCCGCAGCGCCGCCGCGCCGCGCACCAGATGCAACGACGCCCGCTTCTTCGTCCCCGCCTCGGTCAGGAGCAGCGTGCCGCCGGCGAAGTCGAACGCCGCCAGCCCGAGCCTGCCGGGGATCTTCGCTCCGGCCGGCTTCCAGTGGAGCCGGCCGGCGATCATGAGGTGGATGACCAGGAACAGGTCGCCGTCGAGCTGCAGGACGATCCGCTTGCCGATCCGCCGCAGGCCGGTGACCAGACGCCCCTCCGCCTCACGGATCGGCGGGTCGACGCTGCGCAGCAGGAACGGGCTGCGCAGCCGGATGGCCCGCAGCGGCTGCCCGATCAGGCGCGGCGCCAGCGCCTCGAGATAGACGACGACATCCGGCAGCTCGGGCATCGGGCGTCGATCTTAGCAGCCCCGGGCGCGTCGATCGCTCACCGGTCAGGGGGCGGCGGCGTGCGCCTCGCGGGGCACGCTGCGCGCCGCCCGGATCGGCTGGAGAACGCCGACGGGCGGTGCTCGCTCGCGCTCCGCACGGCGGGCTCGGCTACAAAGC
>JAGYID010000151.1 GCA_018606725.1 Acidobacteriota bacterium | reverse complement strand
TTCGGTCCCGGACGAGCAGACGCTCGGCCGCCATCTCCGGATCCTGACCGAGGCGCCCCACCCGGCCGGCTCGCCGCGCAACCAGGAGCTGGCCGACTATGTCCGCGACCGGTTCGTCGAGTACGGCCTGGAGGACGTGCACTTCCACGATACGCCGGCGCTGCTGTCGCGCGGCGAGTCGCTGTCGGTCGACATCGTCTCCCCGGTGAGCCTGAAGCTGGCGATGGCGGAGGATCCGTACCCGCCCGACCCGGGCAGCCGGACGCTCGACGGGGTCCGTCTGGTCGCCTACCACGCCTATGGCGCCAGCGGCGACGTCGCCGCCGAGGTGGTCTACGCCGGAGGCGGCGCACCGGAGGACTTCGCCCGGCTCAAGACGCTCGGCATCGACGTGCGGGGCCGGATCGTCCTGATGCGTTATTCGGAACCGTATTCCTACCGCGGCTACAAGGTGTACATGGCCGAGTCGGCCGGGGCCGCCGGTGCTGTCATCTACTCCGACCCGATGGAGGACGGCTATGCCGTCGGCCCGGTCTACCCGCGCGGGCCGTGGGGACCGGCGAGCCACATCCAGCTGGGCGCCATCCTGTACGACTGGCTCGGTTTCGGCGCGCCGTTCACCTTTCACTGGAAGCGGAGGAACGACGGCGTCTGGGTCGAGGGGCGGGAGCGCGACCGGCAGCTGCCGCGCATTCCTTCCATTCCGATGTCGTACGAAGACGCCGCCGAGATCCTGGCGCGTCTCGGCGGCCCGCCGGCCCCGCCGGACTGGCAGGGCGCCCTGCCGTTCACCTATCACGTCGGCCCGGGACCGGTGAAGCTGCGGATGCGGGTGCGCAACCGCGAGCGGATCGGCACCATGCGTGACGTCATCGGGACGATCAAGGGCCGCGAGGAGCCGGACAAGTGGGTGATCGTCGGTAACCACCGCGACGGCTGGGTGCACGGCGCCGTCGACCCGTCGACCGGGACCGCGGCGCTGCTCGAACTGGCGCGCGCCTTCGGGACCGCCGCCCGGCAGGGGCTCCGACCGCGCCGCAGCGTGGTGTTCGCGAACTGGGACGCCGAGGAGGATTTGCTGGGCGGGTCGACCTCCTGGGCGAAGGATTATCGCGACCACCTGCGGCTCGACGGTGTCGTCTACCTCAACGTCGACCTGGCGGCCGGCGGCCCGGAGTTCGCCGGCGGCGCGACCCCGGCGCTGGCGGAGTTCCTGATGGAGATCACGCGCGCCGTCGACGACCCGCGCACCGGCGACAGCGTGTATCGTTCCTGGGCGGCCCGGTCGAAGACCGGCAACGGGCCGGAGGTCGAGGCGATCGTCGGGGCCACCGACTACACCGCCTTCCAGGAGCACATCGGCATGGCATGCATCGACATGTCGTTCAACGGCGCCTACGGCGTCTACCATTCGCAGTACGACAACTACTTCACCGTGAGCCGCTTCGTCGACCCGGGGTTCCGCTACAGCACCACGATGGCGAAACTGTGGGGCCTGGCGACCTGGCGGCTGGCGGACGCCGACATCCTGCCGATGCGTTACTCCGCTTATGCCCGCGCCATCCCGCCTTACTGCGACGCGATCGAGGCGAAGGCCCTTGCGGCACGACCTGGAATCGCTCCGCCGCGCCTGCAGGCGGCGCGCGACGCGGCGCAACGCTGGGAGGTCGCGGCGACCGCCTTCGAGAAGGCGCTACGGGGGCGCGAGCGCTCACGCCAGGGCGTGACGCCGGAACAGGCGCGCCGCGTCAACGAGCGACTGATGGCCGTCGAGCGCGTCATGACCGAGGACGAGGGACTCAAGAGCCGGCCGTTCTTCAAGCACCTGATCTATGCGCCCCAGCCGACCTACCGGCGGGAGGAGCTGCCCCGCCTGTTCGAGGCGATCGAAGCCGGCGACTGGGGGGCCTGGCCGCGCTACGAGGGACAGCTGGTCGCGGCGTTCGACGGCGCGGCGCGCCTGCTGGCCGAGGCGCGGCAGGATGTGGAATCAGACGATGATCTGGAATCAGTCGGGGTCGCCGAGACGGCGGCTTCAGGGAGGTCACGATGAAGGTCATGCTGCTGGGGGTCGGAGCGATCGGCACGGTGGTGGCGAAGCACCTCGCCGGCCACAAGGCGGTCACTTCGCTGACGTTGTCCGACATGGACACGACGCGCGCCGAGAAGCTGGCGGCGGAGCTGCCGGGCCGGCCGCGCGTCGAGCGGCTCGACGCCGCCGATGCCGCCGCGATGGCGAAGGCGCTGCACGGGTACGGGCTGGTGATCAGCGCCGTCCTGCCGCGCTACAACGAGGCGATCATGAAGGCGGCGCTGGCCGCGAAGAGCCAGTACCTCGATCTGTCGGCGGACGAGGCGACCGACCAGTTGGCGCACGACGCCGAGTGGAAGAAGGCGGGGCTTCTGGCGGTCAACGGCTGCGGCGAAGACCCGGGCATCAGCAACGTCTTCGCGCGCTATGCCGCCGACCGGCTCGACGAGGTCGACGAGATCCGGGTGCGCGACGGCGAGTACTGGGACAGCGCGGAGTTCCCGCTCACCTGCCTGTTCTCGACCGAGACCTTCATCGAGGAAGCGGTCGCCCCCGCCAAGTACTATGAGAACGGGGCGCACCGGCGGGTGCCCGCCTTCTCGAACCGCGAGGAGTACCCGTTCCCCGAGCCGGTCGGGCCGCTGCCGATCTACAACATGAGCCACGAGGAGGTCGACTCGCTGCCGAAGTACATCGGCAAGGGGGTCAAGAAGGTCGACTTCAAGCTGGCGGTGCCGGACAACGTCCGCCGCCACCTGGAGTTCCTCAAGGCGATCGGCATGACCCGGCTCGACAAGGTGCGGGTGCGCGGCGGCGAGGTGGCGCCATTGCAGGTCCTCGCGGCGGTGCTGCCGCAGCCGGCCGATCTCGGCGGCCGGATCAAGGGGGCGGCCAGCATCCTGGTCGAGGTGGACGGGCGGAAGAACGGCAAGCGGGTGCGCCACGTCCTCTGGTCGGCGATGAGCCACGACGAGGCGTTCCGCAAGCTGAAGGTGACCGCGACCTCCTTCCTGACCGGCACCGGCGCGGCCGCCGGCGCCCTGGCGATCGTCACCGGCCGGGTCACCACCAAGGGCGCCGTGCCGCCCGAGATGCTCGACCCCGAGCCGTTCATCGGGCTCCTCGAGGAGCTCGGCGTCAAAGTGCACAAGAAGGAGATCGCGCTCTAGTCGCCGGCCCGGTACGACGGCAGGCATCTGAAGCGGCCGCATGCCCGCAGACGCGCGGACCAAAGTCGAACCGTACCGCGGCTTCCTCGTCGTGGTCGTCACGGCGTTTGTCTGGTCGGCGATCCGCCCGCTCGACTGGTGGACCTGGTTCTTCGAGCTGTCGCTGGGGCTCTGCTCCGTCGCGGTGCTGATCGGGACGCGGCGGCGCTTCCCGCTGTCAGGCCTGGCGTACGGTCTCGCCGCGGCGCACTTCGTCATCCTGGCGTGCGGCGCCCGCTACACCTATGCCGAGATGCCGCTGTTCAACGTGCTGCGCGACGCGTTCCACCTGGGACGCAACCATTTCGACCGGGTCGGGCACTTCGCCCAGGGGTTCGTCCCGGCGATCGTCGTGCGCGAGGTGCTGCGGCGGGTCACGGGGGTGCGCCCGGGCCGGATGCTCGGCTTCCTGTGCATCTGCGTCTGCCTCGCCTTCAGCGCCTTCTACGAGATTTTCGAGTGGCTGGTGGTCATCAAGTTCTACCCGACCAGCGGCCCCGAGTGGCTCGGCATGCAGGGCGACCCGTGGGACGCGCAGGAGGACATGTTCATGGCGCTGCTCGGCGCCACCCTCTCCATCCTGTGTTTGTCGCGGGCCCACGAGCGGTCGATGGCGGCGGTGCGCGAACGATGACGTCGGGCTGGAAACGCTGACGATTGTGGATTAACCGGCCTGCCGCATCGCCACCACCAGCGACAGGTCGTCGTGGGGGCGCTCGGCGCCGAGGAAGTCGCTGACCTCGTCGATGATGCGGGTCACCGCCTGCTCGGCCGACAGGCCGCGCAGCTCGGGGAGGATGGCGCGCAGCCGGTCGGCGCCGAACTCCTCTCCCGCCTCGCTGCGCGCCTCGGTGAGACCGTCCGAGTAGGCGACCAGGGTCGTGCCCGCTTCCATGTTCAGCACCCCCTCGGCGTACGTCGTGCCGGGCAGCATGCCGAGCGGGATGGCGGTCGCCTTCAGGGAATCGATCCGGCCGTCGGGCCGCAGGAGAAAGGCCGGATTGTGGCCGGCGTTCAGGTAGCGCACCCGGCCGAGGCCTGCCTCGAAGTCAAAATAGAACAGGGTCACGAAGCGGTTGTCGATGCCGTCCCGGTGCAGGATGGCGTTGAGCTGACCGCCCAGCTCGGTGAGCGAGCCGCAGGCGGGGGCGAGGGCGCGCAGGGTCGCCTGCAGCTTGGCGGTCAGGAGCGCCGCGCCCAGCCCCTTGCCGGCGACGTCGCCCAGCGCCACGCCCAGCCGCCCGCCGCCGAGGTCGAGATAGTCGACCAGGTCGGCGCCGACGTCGTTGGCCGGCCGCATGGTGCTCCACAGCGACCAGCCCGCGGGCTGCGGGTGGGAGCGCGGCAGGATCGCCAGCTGCACCTGCCGCGCCACCGCGATCTCGTCGCGCGCCAGCAGCTTGTCCTTGAACTCCAGCATGAAGACGAGGAGCAGGATGAAGAAGCCCCACAGGCGGAACTCGGTCCGGCCCAATCCAGGCAGCGTCTTCTCTCCGAGAAACGCCATGACCAGCGCGGCGATCAGCGCCAGGCGCCGGCCGGCCGACAACTTCGCCAGCAGGCTCTTCAGCAGCCAGGCGACCATCTTGAAGGCCCGGCGAATCTTCCCCATCGACTCGAGCTGCGCCCGCCGCTCCTCGTCCAGGTAGAAGCGGTACAGCTGCTTCAGGTCCTGCTTCAGATTCGAAGGCAGGTCGGACGGCCGGAGATCTTGAAACACGACCTCGCGCAGGCTGGGGTCTTTCTGGCGGGCGGCGGTGGCGCCGCCGGCCGGTTCAGGGCTGGACATCATTCCCCCGGTCGATTCGCGCGGACGATCCGGAACGCTTTCCATCGGTGACCCGAGACACCGAATGCTACTCCAAATCGCCTGGAGGGGTTCGCAGGTGACGGCCTGGACGACAAGGGGGCGACCCCGCCCGTCGTGCCGCTGAAACGGGAAGGACCGCCCCCCGCGAGGACCTGACCCGGATGCCGGGTTGCGCGGCCCGGCGCGCCGGCCGGCCGCGATGCCGTCTTTACTTCGCCAGCGCCACGACCCCGCAGCCGACCCGGCCGCCGGCGTTGCCGGTAGGCTGGGTGGTGAAGTCGTCGGCCTTGGCGTGCACGATCACCGCCCGGCCGACCACGTCGGTCTCCGGCGTCCCGCCGATCGACCAGAGATCCGAGCTCAACTTCAGGCTCCCCTTGCCGTCCGCTCCGACCTCGATGTTGCCGATGTCGCCGTGATGGAACGGCGCCGCGCCCCACTTGCCGTGCGCCTCGGAGGAGGGGTTCCAGTGGCCGCCGGCAGAGGTGGCGTCGGGCGCCGAGCAGTCCCCCTTGTCGTGCAGGTGGACGGCGTGCGTGCCCGGCTCGGTCCCTTCGATGGCGATCGTCAGCGTGACCTTGCCGCTCGCCTCGTGGAACGTCGCCGTCCCGGTGACCTTGCTGTCGCTGCGCGATTCGATGACCGCGACCGCCTTCCGGTCGGTGTCCTTGCCGACCGCGTTGCCCTTCGACTTGTCGCCGGCGGCGCAATTCGCCCCCGCCACCAGCGCCACCGCCAGACCCACACCCATGACGTAACGGATCGTGTTCACGGCTGATCTCCTTTGAGTTGAATTCTTCCGAGGCCGAATCATCCTATCGGGCTACCCTCCCCCCGTCAAATGGCGACCGCCGGCCCCCATCAGCGTTGACGCTCCCGCTGGCTTCGCCTATTCTTCCGCCCCCATGACGCACCCTGCGATGCGGCGCGCCGCCCTCACCGGGCTGCTGCTGGTCCTGCTCCTGCTGGCCACCGCGCCGATCTTCTTCTACCGGCTCGGCCGTTCCGGCCTGGGCGACCCGGACGAGGGGCGCAACGCCGAGGCCGGCCGCGAAATCCTGGTCACCGGTGACTGGGTGACCCCGCGTCTCAACGAGGCGCGCTATCTCGACAAACCGCCGGCTTTCTTCTGGGCGCTCGCGATCTCTTACAGCATCCTCGGCGTCAACGAGTTCGCCGCCCGCCTGCCGTCGGCGCTGTTCGCGCTGGCCGGCATCGCGCTCGTGGGCTGGTTCGCGTCCCGGCACGCCGGCTGGAGCGCCGGGTTCCTGTCGGGCCTCGTGCTGGCGCTCACGCC
>JAGYID010000150.1 GCA_018606725.1 Acidobacteriota bacterium | reverse complement strand
CTCGCCGATGCCACCGCATCGCCTGCGTCGCGGGCGCCTCGCATCCGGCCCCACGGCGTCCGGAACGCGGCCCAGCCCAATACTCGGACAGGCTCCTAGGGTCGTCATGGCGCACAACGTCCTGATCCTCGCGTCACCGTCGCTCCCGTCCGATTCCGCGGGCCGCCGCCGACTCGGCCTGCCGGCGCGCCCGAACAGCGATGGACCCGGCCCCCCGCGGCTGATCCGGATCGAGGCGGTGCCGCGACGCGTTGCCGCCGACCTCGGCCGGCAAGCGCGCGCCGCCGGGGCGCGCGCGTTCGCGCTGCCCGATCGGAGGCCCGGCGAACGGGTCGTTCTCCTGGAAGCCTCGACCGGCGCACTCGATCGGCTGCTCGCCACGTCCCGCGCCTCCCGCGCGGCGGCCGCGGCGGCCGAAATCGCCGATGCGCTCCGCCGCCACGCCAGCCCGCCGTCGACCCTCCTGCTGGCGCGCGGCCGGTTCCGGCTCGAGCGCACCCTGGTGATGGGGATCCTCAACGTCACGCCCGATTCGTTTTCCGACGGGGGTCGTTACCTCGACCCGCGCGCCGCCCTCGCCCGGGCCCTGACGATGGCCGAGCAGGGAGCGGCGCTCATCGACATCGGCGGCGAGTCGACGCGACCCGGCGCCGCACCGGTGCCGCTCGCCGAGGAGCTGCGCCGCGTCCTGCCGGTCCTCGAAGCGCTGGCGGCGGCGTGGCCCGGACGTTCGGCCGGCGGTCCGCTGCTGTCGATCGACACGACCAAGGCGGAGGTGGCGCGCCGGGCGGCCGCTGCGGGGGCCGACCTGATCAATGACATCTCCGGCATGACGTTCGACCCGGCGATGCCGGCGGTCGCGGCGGAGACCGGGCTGCCAGTCGTCCTGCAGCACATCCGCGGCACGCCGCGCACCATGCAGAAGGCGCCGCGCTATCGCAACCTGATGCCCGAGATCGCCGCAGCCCTCAGGCTCCAGATCGATCGGGCGGTCCGCGCCGGCGTGCCCGAGGACCGCATCGTCATCGATCCCGGCATCGGTTTCGGCAAGACGCGCGACGACAACCTGACGATCATCCGGCATCTCGATGTTTTCAAGAGCATCGGACGTCCGATCCTCGTCGGCGCATCGCGCAAGTCGTTCATCGGCGGCCCCCTCGAGCAGCCAGCCTCGGAGCGGCTCGAAGGCAGCCTGGCGGCCGAGGCGTTGGCCATTGCGGCGGGCGCTGCTATCATTCGGGCCCATGACGTCCGCGAAGCGGTGCGCGCCGCCGCCGTCAGCGATGCCATCCTGAGGCGCGCCGGGACATCACATGGCCGATAGCCTCATCGTCAATCTCGGGCACTTCCAGGTCGGCTGGCGGGATCTCCTGGACATCCTGCTGATGACGGTGCTGATCTACCAGATCGGTCTGCTGATCCGCGGCACGCGGGCGCTGCAGACGCTGATCGGCGTGCTGCTGGTGATGGTCATCTACGGGCTCACGGCGCCCGATCGCTTCCTGTCCCTCAACACGCTGCACCGGGTGCTGGGATATGTCCTGTTCTACGCCCCGTTCGCAATCATCATCCTGTTCCAGACCACCATCCGCCGCGCCCTGGCGCGTCTCGGGCGGACCCCGGTCCTCCGCCTCGGTGACCAGGAGTTCACCGACAAGATGCTCGAGGACATGGTGCACGCGGCGACCGATCTGGCCGCGCGGCGCAACGGCGCGCTGATCGTCATCGAGCGCGAGCAATCGCTGCCGGATCAGATCGACTCGGGCATCCAGCTCGACGCGGCGATCTCTTATGATCTGCTCATCAACATCTTCACCCCCGGATCGCCGATGCACGACGGCGCCGCGATCATCGGCGAAGGTCGCGTCAAGGCCGCCTCGTGTTTCCTGCAGGTGACGACCGACCCGCAGCTGTCGCGCCAGTATGGCTCGCGCCACCGCGCCGCCATCGGGTTGACCGAGGAGTACGACAGCCTGGCGCTGGTGGTCTCGGAGGAGCGCGGCGAGATCCGCGGCGCGGTCGAGGGACGGCTGACGCCGCCGATGGACGCCGAGGCGCTGCGCGCCTTCCTGCGCGCCCACCTCGGCGGCATGCGCCACGTCAACGGGCATGCCCGGGCCGCGGCGCGGCGACCGGACGCCGCGTGAATTCCGCCGCCGGACGGACCGGAGCGAACTGATGTCCTGGAGCCTGCGACGTAATCTGGCCTTGAAGCTGTTCTCGCTGCTGCTGGCGATCGTCTGCTGGTACGTCGTGCGCAGCGAGGAGGACCGGGTGCGCGACTACACCGTGCCGCTCGAGTACGTCAATCTCAATCCGACTCTCGAGCTCTCGGGCCGCACCGTCGACGCCGTCAACGTGCGGGTGCGGGCTCCCGAGCCGTTGCTCAAGTCGATCACCGAGGACCGCATCTCGGCGCGCATCGACCTGTCGCACGCCCCCCTCGGCGAGCAGTTCGTGCCGCTGCGACCGGAGATGATCGAAGTCCCGGGCGGGGCGGAGGTGGCGTGGGTGCAGCCGGAATCGGTAACCATCCGTCTCGAGAAGAGGATGCGGCGGGAGGTCCCGGTGGTCGCGGAGTTCTCCGGCGTGCCGGCGCGCGGCTTCGAGAAACTGCGGCACGAGATCGACCCGCCGGTCGTGTCGATCGAGGGGCCGGCGAGCGAGGTCGGGAAGGTCAAGGCCGCCCTAGCCGGCACCATCCTGTTGGACGGCGAGCGCGACGATTTCGACGTCTCGGTCACCCCCGTGCCCGAGGCCCCGGCCGGCAGCCGGGTGCGGGTCGTGTCGCCGCCCGGGTCGGTGAAGGTGCGCGTCGTCATCCGCCCGATCGCGGGCGGCGCGGCGCGCTCGTCCAGGGGACGGTGAGCCGGTGACGCGCCTGTTCGGGACCGATGGCATCCGCGGGCGCGCCGGCGAGCATCCCCTCGACGACGTCACCGTCGAGCGCATCGGCGCCGCCCTCGCCGAGGTCCTGAAGTCCGGCCGCGGCCGCCGGCCGCGCCTGCTGATAGGGCGCGACACCCGCGAGTCGGGCCCGGCCATCGAGGCGGCGCTGCGGCGCGGCATCGAGGCGGCCGGCGGCCGGGTCGACAGCGCCGGGGTCACGACCACCCCGGCGGTCGCCTGCGTCACCCGCCTGCTGGGGTACGATGCCGGCGTTGTCGTGTCGGCGTCCCACAATCCGTACCGCGACAACGGCATCAAGGTGTTCGGCGGTGGCGGCCAGAAGCTGCCCGAGGCCCTGGAGGCGGATGTCGAGAGGCGGGTCGCCGCCGGCGGCGCAGGCGCGACCGCCGGCGCGGCGGCGGCCGGCGGGCCGACCGCCGATGCGGACCCTGATGACACCGCGCCGCCCGGACCGATCGGACCGGAGGCGATGGCCGATCGGTACCTCGAGTGGCTCCTCGGCTCGTTCGACCCGCCGATCGCCTGCCGGGGGCTCCGGGTGGCGCTCGATTGCGCCAACGGCGCGGCGTCGCGGCTGGCTCCAGAGCTGTTCCGCCGCCTCGGGGCGGAGATCATCCCGCTGCACGACCGCCCCGACGGGCGCAACATCAACCGCGACTGCGGCGCGCTGCATCCCCAGCGGCTGGCGGCGGAGGTGACGCGGGCCCGGGCCGCGCTCGGGCTGGCGTTCGACGGCGATGCCGACCGCTGTCTTCCCGTTGATTCGACGGGCCGGATCCTGACCGGCGACCACATCCTGTATCTGGTCGCCGTCGATCTGCGACGCCGCAACCGGTTGCGCGAGGGCGTCGTCGTCGGAACGGTCATGAGCAATCTCTGGTTGGAGCGCGCCCTCGCGGCCGAGGGGATCCGGCTGCTGCGCGCCCCGGTCGGCGACAAATACGTCCTGGAGGCGATGGAGCGCGGTGGTGCCATCGTCGGCGGCGAGCAGTCCGGGCATATCATCTTCCTCGACCAGTGCACGACCGGGGACGGCCTGCTGACCGGGCTGCGGCTGGTCGAGCTGCTGCAACGCACCGGCACCGACCTGGCGGCGTGGGCGGCGACGGTGCGGCCCTGCCCGCAGATCCTGGTCAACGTGCCGGTGCGGGAGCGGCCGCCGCTGGAGCTCCACCCGGCGATCGGCCCGGCCATCCGCGACGAGGAGAACCGCCTGGGCGGGCGCGGGCGGCTGCTGGTGCGCTACTCGGGGACCGAGCCGCAGGCGCGCATCATGGTCGAGGCCGATTCGCAATCGCTCGTCGAGGAATGCGCCGCCCGATTGAAGACCGTCATCGAGACGGCGATCGGGGCCGATCGCCCCTGAGCCGTCCACGCGACCGAGGAGAGCCGAATGCCGGAAAGCGTCCGACTCGGAGTCAACATCGATCACATCGCCACCCTGCGCGAGGCCCGCAAGACCCGCGAGCCGGACCCGGTGGCCGCCGCCGTCCTCGCCGAGCTGGCTGGCGCCGATCAGATCACCATCCACCTGCGCGGTGATCGCCGGCACATCCAGGACCGCGACGTCGAGCTCCTGCGGCGCACGGTGCACACCCGGCTGAACCTCGAGGCGGCCGCCACCCCCGCGATGGTCACCATCGCCTCGACCCACAAGCCGGACACCGTCACCCTGGTGCCGGAGCGCCGCGAGGAGGTCACCACCGAGGGCGGCCTCGACGTGCTCCTGAACCAGAACCTGGTGCGCAAGACGGCCGGCGAGCTGCGCGACGCCGGCATCGAAGTGTCGATCTTCGTCGACCCCGACTACGACCAGATCAAGGCGATCGTCAAGCTCGGGGTCGGGCTCATCGAGATCAACACCGCCAAGTACTCCGAGGCGCGCCAGCCGGAGCAGGCCGCCGCCGAGGCGGACAAGGTGGCCCAGCTCGCCCGCGCCGCCGCCAAGCTCGGACTTCGGGTCTACGCCGGGCACGGGCTCAATTACCGCAACGTCCGCCGCATCGTCGCCATCCCGGAGATCGAGGAGCTGAACATCGGCCACTCCATCGTGGCGCGCGCCACCCTCGTCGGCCTGGAGCGCGCCGTGCGCGAGATGAAGGAGCTGCTGCGCCACTGAAACGCTACCCGCCGTTCGACCCGCCGGAGTACATCGCCTTCCGACCGACCGCGACGGTCATGGCGGACTATCGCGCCCGGTTGAGCGCCCGGGAGGACCGCCGCCGGGTCATCGAGGCCCTGGCGCCACGCGCCCTGCTGGGCCTGTACGAGGGGATGGTCCGCTTCCGGCTGCACGACATCGCCCTGAAGCGCTGGGTGCGGCAGGGGATCATCTCGAAGGCCTGGCTCGGCACCGGCGAGGAGGCGGTCGCCATCGGCACGGCGCGGGCCCTGCGCGCGGGTGACGTGGTCGGGCCGATGATCCGCAACGCCGGCGCCTGCCACGAGCGTGGGATGCCGGTCGCCGATCTCCTGAGGGCGTACCTGGGGACGGCCGACCAGATCACCCGGGGTCGCGACCTGCACACCGGCGACCCGGCGCGCGGGATCATTCCCCCGAACAGCATGATGGCCAATCTGGTGCCGGTGTTCACCGGCATCGGCCTGGCGATCAGGCGGCGCGGCGGCCGTCAGGTGGCGCTCACTTACGTCGGCGACGGCGCCAGCCGCACGGCGGCCTTCCACGAGGGGTTCAATTTCGCCGCCGTGCAGCGCGTCCCGGTGATCATCGTCCTGCAGGACAACCAGGTCGCCCTCGGCACCCGGACGGAGAGCCACAGCGCCGCGCCGATGGACCTGCTGCACAGCGCCTACGGCGTGCCCGGGGACGTCTGCGACGGCAACAACGTGCTGGACGTCTACGCGGCGACGGCGGTCCTCGCCCGGCGCTGCCGGCGGGGCGAGGGGCCGTTCATCCTGACCGCCCGGACGTTCCGGATGGGGGGGCACGCCACGCACGACGACGCCGAGGCGCGGCGACTGTTCAGTCCGGAACATTTTCGTCATTGGGGCCGGCGGGACCCCATCGGCACGTTCGAGGCCTATCTTATGGAGGACGGTCCGCCGCTGGATGGCCGGCGGCGCGCCGGGGCGGCCCGTCGGGCGGTCAACCGGCGCCTGCTGGCGGAGTCCGAGGCGCGGGTCACCGCCGAGGTCGAGGCGGCGGTCGCCGCGGCGCTCCTGAGCCGCCGCAGTGCGATGCCGGAGCCGGAGGACGCCGTGCGGGGCGTGTACGCCCCCGCCCCGGCGGAGGCGGCGGGCGGTGCTGCGAAGGGACGCAGGCCCCGCGTTGCCGGGCGCCGGGTATCATTGTCGGACGTCAGGGGTTGAGGTTGGGCTGGAATCGAGCGGAGGCGTGGCCGGCGGGATGAGCAGGGTTCCGGGGCAGCAGACCAGGACGGTGTCGGTCAGCGCGGAGGCGCGACGCGCCACGGGCCTCTCGCCCG
>JAGYID010000149.1 GCA_018606725.1 Acidobacteriota bacterium | reverse complement strand
GTTCGTCCTCCCGCATCGCGGTCGGCACGCTGAGCAGATGGGCGTGCTTGTCGACCACCAGTAAGTCGCGGTCCTGGTACAGGACGCGGTAGCCGCGCCCCTCCGGGAGCGCCGGTCGCGGCCGGTAGCGGCGGCCGGGATCGAGCGTCGCTTCGTATTTCTCCCCGCTGCGGACCCGGTGGACGTAGTCGCCGGGCTCGATCGGCGCGTCCGGCAACCGCCGGACGGCGCCCGCGTCGATCAGACCGCGCGCCTCGCTGTGGCTGAAGCCGCCCCGGTCGTGCAGGACCGCCTGGATGGTCCGGCCGTCGTCCGCCGCGTCGATCTCGATGCCGATGGTTTTCAATTCGCCCCCGCCGCGCTATGCTCCCGTTTCGGATGAATCTCCACCGGCAGATTCCTTGCTTCACGGCGCTTCTGCTCGCCGCATCCGCCGGCTGCGGCCCCGGCGGCGGCGCCCCGACCTCCGCCGGCGCGCCTGCCCCGGCCAACGCCTTCGCCGCCGACCCGCTGTGGGATGACGGCCGGGCGGAGCTGAACGCCTACGACGCCACCGAGATGCGCTACGGCATCCCCCGCCCGTTCACCGCCTATCACATCATCGTCAAGGAGGACTTCTCGAAACGGCAATTGGTGAAGGCCGACCCGGGCCATGATCCGGCCGACCTCATGCCGGTGCTGAAGATGAACCAGGTCATCGAGCTGCAGACCGGCATCTACAAGTATCAGCAGATGCTGTCGGCCTTCTTCGAGCGCTCGACGATGGATCTCGCCAAGCTGAGCCTGGCGTTGTTCGAGTGGTGCGGCAATTCGTACAAGGAGTACCGGCGCGGCGACGGGCGCGCCGCGCTGCACGTCCACACCTACTGGGACGGGCAGGCCGAGGCGACCTACGATCTGCCGGTCGGTCCCGACCTGGTGTTCCACGACGCGCTGCCGCTGTGGCTGCGGTCGCTGCCGCAGACGCCCGGCGTCCGCCGCGACCTGCGCCTGTTCCCGACCGTGATCAATTCCAGGGGTCCCAGGCCGGAGTCGCAACCCGCCGCGCTGCGCGCCGTCGCCGCCGAGTCGGTCGATACGCCGGCCGGAACGTTCACGGCGCTGCGCTGGGAGCTGACGCGCGCCGCCCCCGCCACCCCCCCCACCAATCGAAGCAGCGGGACCGCGCCGGCTGGCGGTCAGGCAGCCACCGATGTCTACTGGCTGGCGTCCGACCCGCCCTACATGATGGTCGCGTGGGACCGGGCCGACGGAGGCCGCTACCGGCTGCGCTGGTCGCAGCGCCTCGCCTACTGGGAGCTGAACGCCCCGGGCGGCGAGCGCTATCTCACCGGGCCGCATTAGGAGCCTTCCGGGGTCGTCAGGCTGCGGGCGATTTCGGCGAGCCGAGCCGGGTCGCCCAGCCGGGCGATGTCGGCGGGCCGGCCGACGAGGATCAGCTGGTCGCCGGCGATCAGGTCCATCCCCGGGTCGGGGATGATCCGGCGTTCCCGCCCGCCCCCGAGGGGGCGCTTCACCTCGATGATGTTGACGCCGAAGCGCTGCCGCGCCCCGAGGTCGGCGAGCGTCATGCCGGTGAAGGAGGCCGGCAGCGTCACCATGGCGACGACGTATTCCCCCGGCAGCTCGACGAAGGTGGTCTCGGGACGCTCGCCGGCCCGGCTGTGCTCGAAGCGGGCCAGGCGCGCCTCCTTGTGGAGCACCTCCTGGCTGTAGAGAAAGATGATATCGCCCGCCGACAGCTCGCCGATGAAGCGGCGCGTGTCCGGGCCGTCCACGACCGGCAACCGGTCGCGGCTGACCTGCGACCACCGGCCGATCGCTTCGCTCAGCCGCTCGTCCCGCGCGAGGACCGGCACGTCGGTATACATGACGTCCCTGGCCCGCAGCGTCTTGGCGGCCGCCGGGTCGCGCAGGTGCTGCGACAGGTCGCCGAGGGTGATGGCGCCGCGCAGCCGCCCGTCCTCGCCGACCACGAACAGCTCTTTGCGTCCCTCCTCCAGGAGCCGCCTGACGACCGCCTCGACCGTCTCCAGCTCGTTGACCGGCGCAGCCGAGGCGCGCATGACGTCCTCGACCCGCAGCGTGTCCATCACCAGCTCCTCCCGGCGCGCCCCCAGCCGCACGCCGCGCCGCAGCAGCGACCCGGTGTAGACCGACTCGGTGCGCAAGAGGCGCGAGGCTATGATCGAGGCGGTCGACACCACCATCAGCGGCAGCAGGATCTGGTAGTCGCCGGTCAGCTCGAAGATGATCATGATCGCCGTCAGCGGCGCCATCGTCGTGCCGGCGATCATCGCCCCCATGCCGACCAGCGCGTACGCCCCCGGGGTCGAGGTGACCGCCGGGAACCAGGCGTGGCACCAATGGCCGTAGAGCGACCCGAGCACCGAGCCGACGAACAGCGTCGGGGTGAACAGCCCGCCGGCGCCGCCGGAGCCGGCCGTCAGGGCGGTCGCCACCAGCTTCAGGATCGGCAGGAGGAGCAGCAGCTGCAGCGGCGCGTTCTCGTGCAGCACCTCGTTGACCGTGTCGTAGCCGTTGCCGAACACCTGCGGAAACCAGACGCCCACGGCGCCGACCAGCGCGAAGCCGAGCAGCGGCTTGACCCACGCCGGTCCCGGCAGCCGGTCGAACGCCGCGTCGCCGAGCCGCATCCCCCTGACGAACAGCGCCGAGGCGATGCCGATCAGCAGCCCCATCGCCAGGTAGTGGAGCAGGTCCCAGCCGGAGGCCATGGTGGTGTGCGGCGGCGGCGTGTAGGCCGGATACGCGCCGATCAGCTTGCGCGACAGGAAGGTGCCGACCGCCGAGGCGACCACGATCGGGCCGAAGCTCTCCAGCGCGAAGTTGCCGAGGATCACCTCCAGGGCGAACATGGCGCCGCCGATCGGGGCGTTGTACGCGGCGGCGATGCCGGCGGCGGCGCCGCAGCCGACCAGGATGTTGAGCCGGTTGCCGGTGACGTGGGCGCGCCGGCCGGCCAGCGAGCCGAGCGCTGCGCCGACCTGCACCAGCGGCCCCTCGCGGCCGAGCGAGCCGCCCGAGCCGACCGTCAGGATGGTCGCGCCGACCTTGACGAGCGTGCGGGGAATCGCCAGGAAGCCGCCGCGCGTGGCCACCGCCTCGACGATGCCGGCGGTGCCGTGGCCGCGCAGCGAGGAGCCCCAGGCGAGAATGACCAGACCGACAAGCGCCCCGCCGATTGCCGGCGCCAGGAACCGATGCAGCGCCGGCAGCCGCAAGGCGTGCGCCACCAGCTCGTGCCCGCTCCCCCAGAACAGCTTTTGCACCAGGGCGAGCAGGCGCACGACCAGCACCGCGGCGATGGCGGTCACAACACCGGTCAGCGGCACCAGCAGCAGGAAGCGCTTCTCCCCCGCCGGGCGAGCCCGGAGGGACGTCAGCATCGGCAAGTCGCGCAGGGGCATCGGTCGCCGGGCTCCAGGCCGTCGCGGCGTCCACGATCGGGACGCCGCGCTGTCCATGATAATGCCCGCGTGCCCGGCACGCAGGCCTGTTCTAGAATAACCGCTCCCGCCGGGACATCCGCCGGGTGGATCGGGAGCCACGTTGAGTTCCGCCGGACGCATTCCTCCGAATCACTGCAGCTCCGACCCCGCCGGTCCGGGCTCCGCCGCCGGCGGGGCAGCGCATTCCGGGGCCGGGACGCCGGGAACGCTGCCCCGCTGCTCGGACGAGGTGCTGGCCGACGAGGTCGAAGCCCAACCGGCCGCCGCCGACGCCGGCGCCAGGTCGATCCTGGCGATGGCCGCGCCGCTGGTGATCTCGTTCGGGATGCGCCAGGCGTTCACGCTGGTCGACACCATCTATGCTTCGACCCTGGGGGACGCGGCGGTCGCCGCCATCGCCCTGACCATCCCGTACGAGTTCCTGATGATCGCCTGCTGGGTCGGGGTGTCGAACGGACTGACCTCGATCCTGTCGCAGGCGATGGGGGCCCGGCAGGGTGCCCGCATCGCGCAGGCGCTGGCGACGACGCGGCGGATCGTCTGGGCCCTGGTGCCGCTGTTCATGGCGGTGGCGGCGGGCATCGCCCTGGGCGCCCGGCACATGAACATCGAGCCGGAGGTGGCGCGCCAGTTCGCCATCTACGGCGCGGTGCTGGTCGGCGGCTCGGCGTTCACGGCGTTCTGGTCGATCCTCCCCGACTCGATCGTCAAGGCGCACCACGACACCCGCTCGACGATGTGGGCCGGCATCTGGTCGAACATGATCAACGTCGGTCTCAACACCGTCTTCACGTTCGTCTTCCACTGGGGGATCTTCGGGATCGCCTTCTCGACCGTGGTGGGTCGGGTCGGCGGGCTGATCTACGCCCTGCGCAAGTCGGCGGCGCACGAGCGGGCGCGGCTGGCGACCGGGCGGGACGGCGTCGCCTGGGTCGATCCGGCGCCGCTGCGGGCGATCCTGGTGCTGGCGGTCCCGGCCGCCCTGACCTACGCCCTGATGGCGCTCGAGACCTTCATGGTCAACTGGCTGTTGACCCGGCACCCCGACTCGACGCCCTCGGTGGCCGCCTACGGCATCTACTACCGGGTGATGATGTTCGCGGTGATGCCGATCATCGCCACCTCGACGGCGATGCTGCCGTTCGCGGCGCGCCGCTTCGGGGCGGGCGACCTGCGCGGCATCCGCCACGGCATCCGGCAGGCGTCGCTGTCCGCCGTCGGCTACTCGATCCTCCTGGTCGCCCCGGTCCTGTTCGTCGCCGGGCCGCACATCGCCCGCTGGCTCGCCAAATCGCCGATGACCGAGACGTTGACACAGAGCGCCCTCAACTTCGCGCCGTTCGCCTGCCTGTCCTCCATCCCGTTCCTGCTCTGCCGCCCGGCGTTCGAGGGGCTGCAGCGCGGCGGCCCCGGCCTGGCGATGGCGATCCTGCGCTATGTCGTGCTGACGATCCCGTGCGCCTTCGGGGGGATCGTCGCCGCCGAACGACTCGGGCTGCCGGTGCTGTACGGGCTGCTCGGGGGCCTGATCGTCGCCAGCGGCATCGCCTCGACGGTGTTCCTGCTCTGGATGCGGCGGACGCTCGCCTCCCTGGAGCGCCCCGCCGCGCCGGGCGACCCGTCGCTTCCCGTTGCGGCGCCGGCTGTGCGATGATCCCGGGCCATGGCGACGCGTGACGGCTTTCTCTCCCGGGCCCGGACGCTCTACGGGCTGCCGCTGCTCGAGCTGCTGTTCCAGGCGCACGCGGTGCACCGGGCCCACCACGATCCGACCGACATCCAGCGCTGCACGCTGCTGTCGATCAAGACGGGCGGCTGCCCGGAGGACTGCGGCTATTGTCCGCAGTCGGCGCGCTACGAGACCGGCGTCAACCGGGAGGACCTCCTGCCTCTCGAGCGCGTCGCCGCGGCGGCCCACGCCGCCCGCGCCGGCGGGGCGCAGCGGTTCTGCATGGGGGCCGCCTGGCGCGAGGTCAAGGACGGGGCCGAGTTCGACCGGGTGCTGGAGATGGTCGGCGCGGTGCGCGCCGAGGGTCTCGAAGCCTGCGTCACGCTCGGCATGCTGACGCCCGAGCAGGCGCGCCGCCTGAAGCAGGCCGGCCTGACCGCCTACAACCACAATCTCGACACCAGCCGCGAGCACTACGGGGCGATCATCACGACGCGCACCTACGACGACCGGCTGCGCACCCTGCGGGCGGTGCGCGAAGCCGGCATCACCGTCTGCAGCGGCGGCATCCTCGGCATGGGCGAGTCGCCGGCCGATCGTTGCAGCCTGCTCGCCGAGCTGGCGGCGCTCGACCCGCAGCCGGAGTCGGTGCCGATCAACATGCTGGTGGCGGTGCCGGGCACGCCGCTGGGCGCCGCGCCGCCCCTCGATCCGCTGGAGCTGGTGCGGACCGTCGCCGTGGCGCGCATCCTGATGCCGGCGGCCCGGGTCCGCTTGTCGGCCGGACGGCTGTCCCTGACGCCGGAGGCGCAGGTGCTCTCCTTCTACGCCGGCGCCAACTCGATCTTCCTGGGCGACCGGTTGCTGACCACCCCCAACCCGGCCCCGGACGAGGACGAGAAGATCCTGGCGGCCTGCGCCCGACCGCGCCATGTCGGCGTCTGACCTGGACCGCGGATGAAGGCGGAGGCGCCGGGCGAAATCCTCGATGCCCGGCTGCGGGCGCTCGACCCGGCCGGCCTGCACCGGACGTTGCGCCCGGCCTCCGGCATCGACCTCTGCTCCAACGATTACCTCGGCTTCGCCCGCGACCCGGAGATCGCCGGGCGCGCCGCCCGCGCCCTCGCCGATCTCCCCGCCGGCGCGACCGGGTCGCGCCTGCTGCGCGGCGAGAGCGAGCTGCACGAGGCGACCGAGGCCGAGCTGGCCCGGGTCGCCGGACGCGAGGCGGCCGTCCTGTTCCCTTCCGGGTACCAGGCCAACGTGGCGCTGCTG
>JAGYID010000058.1 GCA_018606725.1 Acidobacteriota bacterium | reverse complement strand
CCCCGCCGGTGCCGGCCCGCGGCCCCGCCGCCGCTGCGCGGCCGGCCGCAGCCCCGCCGCCGCCGGCCGCGGCTTCCGCCGCCCCCGGTCCCCCCGGCGAGAGTCCCATCCCCGCCGTCTCCGGACTGACCGAGAAGATTCTCGAGAGAGTTCATGCCGAGCGGGGTGCCCTGGGCGGCTTCCTCGGGCACGCCACCTGGATCGAGTTGCACGAGGATGCGCTGGAGATCGCCTTCTCCGCCAAGCAATCATTCTTCAAGGAGAAGGTTGAGGCCCGCGAGGCGCTCGACTACCTCCAGAAAACGGCGCGCGCCATCGCCGGCCGGGCGATCCAGGTGCGGGTGACGCTCGCCTCTCCCGGAGCCGTCGGGGGGTCGCCCGCCGGCGCCGCTGCTGGCACTGCCGCCGGTGTTGCCGCTGGGGCCGCCACCGGTGTCGCAGCCTCCGGAGCCGGCGCCGCCGCCACGGCGGAGGACGCGGAGGGGCGCAAGGCGCGGCTGCGCGAGCAGGCGATGCAGGAGCCGGTCGTCAAGTCGCTGCTCGATGCCTGGAACGGCACGCTCATCGACGTCGACGCCCTCTGAACAGGCCCCCGCCGGAGAACGCCATGGACATGCGATCGATGATGAAGCAGGCCCAGAAGATGCAGGAGAAGCTGCAGCGCGAAATCGCCGAGCTGAAGGTGGAGGCCTCCTCCGGAGGCGGCATGGTCAAGGTCGAGATGGCCGGCAATCACCAGCTCCTGGCGGTGACGATCGCGCCCGAGGTGCTCTCCGGGGGCGACCACGAGATGCTCGAGGACCTGGTCCGCGCCGCGGTCAACGAAGCGGTGCGCAAGATCGAGGAGTCGCTCGCCGACAAGATGAGCGGCCTCCGGATCCCGGGATTCTGATCCGATGCGGTTCGCCGCCCCCCTCGAACGGCTGATCGAGCGGTTGAAGAAGCTTCCCGGCGTCGGCGCCAAGTCGGCGCAGCGCCTCGCGTTCCACATCCTTCGCAGCAGCGACGAGGACGCCCGGCAGCTCGCCGCCGCCATCCTCGAGGTCAAGCAGAACCTGCGTCTGTGCGACATCTGCTTCAACATCAGCGAGGCCGCCACGTGCCTGATTTGCGCCGACCAGGGGCGCGACCGCGCCTCGATCTGCGTCGTCGAGGAGCCGCACAATCTCGCGGCGATCGAGCGATCGGGGTACCGCGGTCTGTACCATGTGCTGCACGGCAGCATCGCGCCGCTGCGCGGCACCGGTCCCGACGAGCTGAAGATCGGCCCGCTGCTGGAGCGTCTGCGCACCGGTGACGTGCAGGAGGTGATCCTGGCCACCAACCCGAACGTCGAGGGGGAGGCAACCGCCGTCTATCTGTCCCGCCTGCTGAAGCCGCTGGGAGTACGGGTGACGCGCATCGCGCTGGGCCTGCCGGTCGGCAGCGAGCTCGAATACGCCGACGAGGTCACGGTCGGCAAGGCGCTCGAAGGGCGGCGCGAGCTGTGAGGGGCTCCCGCAAGCAGGGGATCTTCCTGAAGATCGAGGAGTTCTCCCGCCGGCGTTACCGGCTCGTCTTCCTGGTCACCCTCCTGCTGTGCGTCGGCTCGATCCTGCTGGGGCGCCGGCTGTCGCTCGATGCCGACGTGATGAACCTGGTACCGCGCCACAACCCGGTGATCCGCACCTTCAGGGAGGCGCTGGCGGACTTCGGGAGCATCGACTACCTGCTGCTCCTCGTCGAGGCGCGCGACGGGCAGGGCCCCGAAGACCTCCAGGAGTTCGCCGACGGTCTCGCCGCCCGGGTCGCGGCCCTCCCCAGCGTCAGCTACGTCGAATACAAGATCGACACCTCCAGCCCGTTCTTCTCCTTCTTCCGCACGCACCAGATCCTGTTCCTGCCGCCGGAGCGGCTCCCCGAGCTGCGCGCCAAGTTCACCGACGCGGCGATCCGGGAGCGGGTGCGGGACAATCTGCGCCAGCTGACCGGCCCGTCGTCGATCTTCTCGAAGCGGCTGCTCGAGGAAGACCCGTTCCTGATCAGCCCGCTGCTGTTCGAGGAGGCGCTTCGTAGCAAGGGGCCGCTCAAGGTCGACCTCGCCAGCGGCTATTACCTGGCGCGCGACGGGTCGGCCCTGCTGATCATCGCCAAGCCGAAGAAACCGGCCCAGGACACCGCTTTCGACAAGGATCTGATCGCGCAGGTCCGGCGGGCGGAGGCGGAGGCGGCGCGCGAGTTCGCCGCCGAGCGGCGCGAGACGGCCGGGGCGGAGGCGGAGAGCGCCGGCGGGGTCCGTTCCGGCGACGACGCCGAGGCGGCTCCCCTGGTGCGGCTGGGCGGCGGTTACGTGATCGCGAATGCCGACAGCACCCTGATCAAGAAGGACATGGTCAACATCGGCCTCTGGTCGTTCGGCATCATCCTCGGCCTGTACTATTTCTGCTACCGGCGCTTCAGCGCCGTCCTCTACTCCTCGGTGCCGCTGCTGGTCGGCCAGATCCTCACCCTGGCAATCGCCTACATCTTCCTGCGCAACCTGAACTCGGCGACGACCGGCTTCTCGGCGATGCTCATGGGACTTGGGACCGACTTCACCATCGTCATGTACGCCCGCTACATCGAGGAGCGCGCCCGGGGCGCGTCCCTGGCGGATGCCCTGCGGCTGATGATGGGGGCGTCCGCCCTCGGCGTGTTCACCGGGGCGATCACCTCGGCCGGGACCTTCTATTCGATGTGCATCACCGAGTATAAAGGCCTGCGGGACTTCGGCTTCCTGGTCGGCTCCGGCATCCTGATCTGTCTGGTCGCCATCCTGTTCCTGCTGCCGGCGATGATCGCCTGGTACGAGGGGCGGGCCGGCCGCAAGGGGATCAACAAGCGGCTGTACCTGCACTCCTTCGGGATCGAGAGGGTGATGACCTGGAGCACCCGCCGCCCGTGGCCGGTGCTCGTCGCGTCGATCCTCCTGACCATCGTGGGCGGCAGCTACGCCTGGAACATCACCTTCACCGACGACGTGCGCAAGCTCCGTTCCGAGACGAACGAGGGCGTGCAGATGGAGAAAGTCGTCGCCGAAAAGTTCGGGGCGGCGTTTTCACCGATGATGGTCGTCTGCAGCGGCCGCGATCTGGAGACGGTCATGCAGCGCAACCGTGACGCCAA
Organism: Acidobacteriota bacterium; assembly: GCA_018606725.1. Classification (GTDB taxonomy): domain Bacteria; phylum Acidobacteriota; class Polarisedimenticolia; order Gp22-AA2; family Gp22-AA2; genus JAGYID01. The sequence goes on along the minus strand of JAGYID010000058.1, from coordinate 15,913 downwards.
CCACATCCTCGACGGGTTCGTCGAGAACCACGTCCTGCTCGGGTACGAGTCGATCTTCTCCTACGTGCCGCCGCGACAGGAGCAGGAGCGGGTCATCGCGGCGCTGGGGGACGGCAGCCGCGACGCCCTCGATACCCGGCGCATCGAGCGGACGTTCCGCGCCGCCCTGCGCGCCAACGGCTTCCGCGAAGAGATCTACGACGACTATCTGAAGGCGCTGCCGGCGACGCTGCGGCCCGCGCAGCCGGTCACCATCGATGATCTCAACGCCGCCGGCCTTGACCGCTTCGTCAGCCGCTACATCCGGAAAGCCGACGACGGGTCCTGGAAGTCGGTCACCTACCTGTTCCGCCCGCCGGCGGCCACCAAGAAGGCGCCGATCGCCCTGGTGGCGGCGTTCGACGACAGGGACGGGATCGCCCTGACCAGCGTCAACATCGCCAGCGCCGAGCTGAAGAGCATTTTCAGGCGCGACGCGTGGCGCGCCGTCATCCTCGGTCTGCTGATCGTCACCGTCCTGCTGTGGCTCGACTTCCGCAGCCTGTGGCTGACGACGCTCGCCAACATCCAGCTGCTGACCGGGGTGATCTGGATGCTGGGAGCGATGACCGTCCTCGGCATCGAGATGAATTTCATCAACGCCTTCGTCACCACGATGATCCTCGGGGTCGGCATCGACTACGGCATCCACATCATCCACCGCATCTCCCAGGAGGGTCTGAGCAATCCGACCGGTCTCCTGGAGACCGGCAAGGCGGTGGTCATGGCGGCGCTCACCAACGTCGCCGGCTTCGGCACGGTGTGGGCCTGCTCCAATTACCCGGGGCTCGCCTCGATGGGGCTGGTGGCGGCGATCGGCTCCTTCACCTGCCTGGTCACCTCGCTGACCACGCTGCCGGCGCTGCTGATCCTGACCAAGACGCGGGTCGCGCCGCGGCGCGACTAGGATCTCCCACCGGTCTTCTGCTGCGACCGCGGAATACCGCCGCCCGCCGCGGCGCCGCCGCCGCGGGCGCGTATACTCCGGACCGATGTCGAACGAGGACAGCAGCGCCACGCCCGTCGAGCTGCCGATCGATGGCGTGCTCGATCTGCATGCCTTCCGGCCCGCCGAGGTGAAGGATCTGGTGGCCGATTATCTGGATGAGTGTCGCGCCCGCGGCATCCTCCAGGTCCGGATCATCCACGGCAAGGGCCGGGGCACGCTGCGCGCCACGGTGCACGCCCTCCTGGGGCGGCGGCCCGAGGTGATCTCGTTCCACCCCGCCGGCGAAGAGGCCGGCGGCTGGGGCGCCACCATCGTGATGCTGCGACCGGCGGGGTCACCGTGACGCGCAGCGGCCTGGCCGGGGTGGTGCTGTGCGCCGGGTTTCTGGCCGTCCTGCCGCTCGCCGCTCCGCCGCCAGTTTCGACGGCCGTTGAGGAGAGCCTTCTCGGGGCCGATGGGGCGCCTCGGCCGGAGGCCGTCGTCGCGCTGTTGGGCGGTGGGACATCGCGGGCGGCGGCCCTTCTGAAACTGTGGGGCACCGTCGAGGAGTGGAAGGGCCGCGTCATCGCGGCGTCCGAGGCTGCCCCGCCGGGTGCGCCGCCCGGCGGCGACGCGGACGATGTCTGGTCGGCGGCGCACGCTGCCATCGCCGGCCTGGCGGACGCCCAGACGGATCCGACCCTGCGGCAGTACGCGCTGCTCGAGAGCTTCTGGTTCGTCCCCCGGAAGGGCGATGCGACGCGCGCCGCGCAGGCGCTGGCGGAAATCCCGCCGGAGTCGCCCGTCTGGTCGCTGTTGGCGCCGGACCCGCTGGTCGCTTTCCAGGGCATCGCGGCGAGCTTCGGGTGGGACCCGTCCACCCTCCGCTACGCCGAGCGGGCGGCCGCATCGCATCCGTCTCCGAGCGTCCGGGTCTCTTTCCTGTCGAGCCTGTTCGAGGCCGCCCGCATGCGCGGCGCCACGGACGAAGCGCAGCGGTACTACCAGCTGATCGTCGCGCGCTACCCCGGCTCGGCGGAGGCGGCGGAGGCGCGCAAGGAGTTCGGCCCCGATCGCCGGATCAGACCCGGGGCCGCGCTTCCCGAATTCTCCATCGCCTCGCTCGACGATCCCCGCGCCACCCTGAGCCGCGAGACGATCGCCGGCCGGCGGGTGTTGATCGAATTCTGGGCGACGTGGTGCGGGCCGTGCGTCGAGCGCATGCCGGAGCTGCACCGGCTCCACCGGCTGCACGCCGCCGACAACTTCACCATCCTCTCCGTGTCGGCCGACGCGACGCCGCGGGACGTGATCGAATTCCGGAAGAGCCGCTGGCCGATGCCGTGGCTCAACGGCTTCCTCGCCGACGGACCGCACGACCCGGCCTGGGAGAGCTTCGAGGTCATCAGCATTCCGCGTCTCGTCCTGGTCGACGAGCGCGGCGTAATCCTGGCGACCGACGACGAGCTGGCACCCGACCTGGTGAGCGCGGCCGGGATCTACCTCGAAGGCGACTCCCGCCGCTGACGGAGCCCGCATGAAACGCATCGCCCGCCTGCTGACCATCACCGCTCTCGCCTGCTTCGCCTGCGCCCCGGTCGGTCCCGCCCGCGCGCGCGCCGACAATCCCGACTCGCACCGCCAGTCGGTGCTCGAGCTGTTCGACGTCCTGGAAATGAAATCCGTGCTGGAGAACGCCGTCACTCTCAGTCTGGACGCCCAGATGCAGACCAACCCGGCGCTGGGTCCGTTCCAGGACGTGGTGCGATCGTTCCTCGACACCTACATGGGATACGACAGCCTGCGGGACGACCTGGCGGCGCTCTACATGGAGACCTTCACCGAGAAAGAGCTGCGGCAGATCGTCGCGTTCTACCGCACGCCGGTCGGGCGCAAGACGGTCGCCTCGATGCCCGTCCTGATGGCCCGGGGCGCGGAGCTCGGCCAGGAGCGGCTGAAGGCCCATCTCGACGAGCTCCAGCAGATGATCGCCCGCCGGATTCAGGAGTTGAGCCGGGAGGATGGCGCGGCCCCGCCGGACGAAGGCGCCGGCCCGCCGGACAGCGATGCCGTCGAAGACGGCGCGCCGGGGCCGGAGGAGCCCCGCTGAAGAATCGACCAGTCGCCGGCAGGGCTCCTAACTGGCCGGCTTCACCAGGGTGCGCATGTAGAGGATCATCTCCCACTTGTTCTGGTCCACCAGGCGCTTCTCGGCCGGCATGTCGTGGTGACCCTGGCTGAGGATGTAGAACCATTCGCCGTCGGTACGCTTCCCCTGCACCTTCGGGTCGGCGAGGTCCGGGATCTTCATCTTGAGGCTCAGCGCCAGGTCGCCGCGGCCGTCCCCCTTCGCGCCGTGGCACATGGCGCACTGGCTCTTGTACAGATTCTTGCCCGAGTCGATCGCCTCCGGAACGTTGGGAACGGGGTTCTTGCGGTTCTTTTCGGAGGCTGGAATCACCAGCGGCTTCGCAGCCGGCGGCGGTGTCGGCTTGGTTTCGGGGCTCTGGGCCTGGACCTGCTCGTTCGCCGGCGGCGCCTTCTCCTGGGCGACCGGCGGCGCGCCGCCCGTCAGGATGAGCCCGAGCGCGACGACTGGAATGAGGAGGTCCAACGGGGTGCAACGACTGCGGGGTTTCATGGCGCCACCTCCCTGATGACGATGCGGGCGGTTGAGAGGGCGCGGCGGGTGGCCGCCGCGCCCTCCGGTTGAACCCTCACGCGCCCATGCTGGCGGGCCTGCCTTCTCCGATGCCGGCGAGGTCCCCGCGTTCGTCGCCTTCAGGTGTGTGCCGTCACCTCGTCGCCCCTCGGGGGCGGGTCGGTGGATGCGGCCTGGCCGCGGTGGACCGTTGCGGCTCGATCGGCGTTTGTGAGGGTCGCCCTCCGTTGATCTCCGCTCACATCCCCGTCTGCTCGACGGTGATTGTCCTCGCCGCCTGGCGGGTCCCTGGGACTCCCGCTTCATTATCTCCGGCGGCGACGGCGATCACTGCCATGACCGCGAACAGCAGGACGAACCAGCCCAGCACTGCCCGGTTCTGCATCGTCGTGTCCTCTACATCCTTTCCCGGTCGCCCGAAGTCGTTCACCATCCCCACACGCCCGATCGATGAAACAGCAACCGTCGTGCCACCGGGTTCGCCATCGCCGAGGGTCCAAGTGCGGTTGAAGTCGCCAGCTTCATCCGGCCGCAACCTGAGACCCACGCAAAATTTTCTCCGCGCGGCCGCGATCCTCCGGCACGAGCGCAGAGAGTTCCACGGCCATGCCTCGACCGCCCCGACTCTCCGGTTCATTCCGCCACGTCACGAGCGGCATGCGACTTGCTTTCCTGGTGGGCGGAGGCGGTCCAGAGCCAACCCGGCAACGCCCGAAGTCCATCGTCCTCCGGGCCGCCTCCGTTGAAATCCTCCAGTGGGACGGGGAACCCTCCTCACCACTGTTCCGCTGGAGAAGAGCAAGGCCCCTCCGCCCTGAGGAGGCACCCTGGCAGGCGGAGGGGCCTTCGTGCGTCGGGGGGGCTGAGTCACCCGGCGCACCGGCAAAGGAGGATCGATGGCGCGGACGCGTGAGGCACTCGACGGCAACGAAGCGGCGGCCCGCATCGCCTACGCCCTGAGCGAGGTGATCGCGATCTACCCGATCACCCCGTCGTCGCCGATGGGCGAGCACGCGGACGCCTGGGCGGCCGCCGGCAGACCGAACCTGTTCGGGACCCCGCCGATGGTCGTCGAGATGCAGAGCGAGGGAGGCGCCGCGGGCGCTCTGCACGGCGCCTTGAGCGCCGGCTCGCTGGCCACCTCCTTCACCTCGTCGCAAGGACTCTTGTTAATGATCCCCAACATGTACAAGATCGCCGGCGAGCTGACGCCGTTCGTCCTGCACGTGGCGGCCCGGACGGTGGCGACCCACGCCCTGTCGATCTTCGGCGACCACAGCGACGTCATGGCGACGCGCGCCACCGGCTTCGCGCTGCTCGCCTCGGCGAGCGTGCAGGAGGCCCAGGATTTCGCACTGGTGGCGCACGCCGCGACCCTGCCGACGCGCATCCCCTTCCTGCACTTCTTCGACGGCTTCCGCACCTCGCACGAAATCCAGAAGATCGAGCTGCTCGACGAGGACGACCTGCGCGCCTTGATCGACGAGGAGGCCATCCGCGCCCACCGCGCCCGCGGGCTGAGCCCCGAGCATCCGGTCCTCCGCGGCACGGCCCAGAATCCCGATGTCTTCTTCCAGGCGCGCGAAGCCGTCAACCCCTTCTATGCCGCCTGCCCGGACGCCGTCCAGGGGATCTTCGACCGCTTCGCCCAGCGCACCGGGCGCGCCTACCGGCTGTTCGAGTACGTCGGTCACCCGCAGGCGGAGCGCGTCGTCGTCCTGATGGGTTCGGGCGCCGGCGCAGCCGAGGAGACGGTCGCGGAGCTCGTCGGGCGGGATGAACGGGTCGGGTTGATCAAGGTCCGCCTCTGCCGCCCTTTCTCGGTCCGCCACTTCATGAACGCCCTGCCCCCCAGCGTCCGCACCATCGCGGTGCTCGATCGCACCAAGGAGCCCGGCGCCGCCGGCGAGCCGCTGTACCAGGACGTCCTCACGGCGATCGAGGAAGGGATGGAAGACGGCGGCGTGCGTCGCGCCGTCCGGCCGCGGGTCGTCGGCGGCCGCTACGGCCTGTCGTCGAAGGAGTTCACGCCGGCCATGGTGGCCGCCGTCTTCGCGGAAATATCGAAGGAACGGCCGAAGAACCACTTCACCGTCGGCATCGTCGACGACGTGAGCGGCGCATCACTGCCGTGGGATCGCTCCCGCGTCAACGAGCCTGAAGGCACGGTGCGGGCGGTGTTCTTCGGCCTCGGCGCCGACGGCACGGTCGGGGCCAACAAGAATTCAATCAAGATCATCGCCGCCGAGACGACCCATTACGCGCAGGGGTTCTTCGTCTACGACTCGAAGAAGTCGGGATCGATGACGGTCTCCCACCTGCGCTTCGGACCGCACCCGATCCGCTCGACCTATCTCATCCAGTCGGCCGATTTCGTCGCCTGTCATCATGAGCCGCACCTGTTCTCCGTCGATGTCCTGGGGGTGGCCGCCCCCGGCGCGATCGTCCTGCTCAACACCACGACTGCGCCGGACCGGATCTGGGACCGCCTGCCGCGCGAGGTGCAGCAGACCATCATCGACAAACGGCTGAAGCTCCACGTCATCGACGCCGACCGGGTGGCGAGCGACGCCGGCCTGGGGCGGCGGATCAACACGGTCATGCAGACCTGCTTCTTCGCGCTCGCCAAGGTCCTCCCTGTCGAGCGCGCCATCGAGGCGATCAAGGATTCGATCCGCAAGACATACGGCGGCAAGAGCGCCGAGTTGGTGCAGATGAACCTCGATGCGGTCGACCGGGCGATCGCCAACCTGCGCGAGGTCCCGGTGCCGGCCGCCGCGACCGCGACGACGCGACTGCGTCCGCCGGTCCCGGAGGCCGCGCCGCCGTTCGTGCAGCGCGTGCTCGGCGAAATCATCGCGGGGCGCGGTGATCTGCTGCCGGTGAGCGCCCTGCCGATCGACGGCACCTTCCCCACCGCCACCTCGCAGTGGGAGAAGCGCAACATCGCCCTGGAGATCCCGGCCTGGGACGAGCGCTGGTGCATCCAATGCAACAAGTGCGCGCTCGTCTGCCCGCACGCGGCGATCCGCGTCAAGGCGTACCCCGCGGCCTCGCTGGAGAGCGCGCCGGCGGCCTTCCAGAGCATGGACTGGAAGGGCAGCGAGTTCCCGCCCGGCACCCGTTACACCGTGCAAGTGGCCGCCGAGGACTGTACCGGCTGCAGCCTGTGCGTCGAGGTCTGCCCGGCCAAGAACAAGACCGAGACCCGCTTCAAGGCGATCAACATGGTGCCGCAGGAGCCGCGCCTCGAGGCCGAACGGCTCAACCTCGACTTCTTCTTGAAGTTGCCGGAGCCCGACCGGGCGGACGTGCGCGTCGACACCGTCAAGGGTTCGCAATTACTTGAACCGCTGTTCGAATTCTCCGGCGCCTGCGCTGGTTGCGGCGAAACGCCCTACCTCAAGCTGCTGACCCAGCTGTTCGGCGACCGGCTGCTGGTCGCGAACGCCACCGGGTGCTCGTCGATCTACGGAGGCAACCTGCCAACGACACCCTGGACGACCAACCGGGACGGGCGCGGGCCCGCCTGGTCGAACTCGCTGTTCGAGGACAACGCCGAGTTCGGGCTGGGCTTTCGGCTGAGCCTCGACCACCAGCGGGCCCAGGCCGAGGGGCTGCTGCGCCGCCAGTCCGGGCGGCTCGGCGATGTACTGGTGAGCGCGTTGCTCGGGGCCGACCAGACGAGCGAAGCCGGCATCGCCGCGCAGCGCGCCCGCATCCGGGAGTTGAAGCGGCTGCTCGGCAGCGGCGATCCCAAGACGATGGCCCCCGAAACGCGCCGGCTTCTCGGGCTGGCCGACGCGCTGGCCCGGACGAGCGTCTGGATCGTCGGCGGCGACGGCTGGGCCTACGACATCGGCTACGGCGGGCTCGACCACGTCCTCGCCTCGGGGCAGGACGTCAACGTCCTGGTGCTCGATACCGAGGTTTACTCGAACACCGGCGGGCAGGCGTCGAAGGCGACGCCGCGGGCGGCGGTCGCCAAGTTCGCCGCCGCCGGCAAGAAGCTGCCGCGCAAGGACCTGGCGGCGCTGGCGATGAGCTACGGCCACGTCTATGTGGCCCGTGTCGCGATGGGCGCCTCCGATGCGCAGACCGTCAAGGCGTTCCTCGAGGCCGAGGCCTACCACGGCCCGTCGCTGATCATCGCCTACAGTCACTGCATCGCGCACGGCTTCGATCTGAAATATGGCATGCAGCAGCAGAAGCTGGCGGTCGACTGCGGCTACTGGCCGCTGGTCCGCTATCATCCGGATGACGGCGGCGCGGGAGGCAACCCGCTGCACCTCGATTCGCGGGCGCCGAAGATCCCGCTCAAAGATTTTGCCTACCGCGAGACCCGCTACCGGGTCCTGGCGGCGAGCGACCCGGAGGAAGCGCGACGGCTGCTGCAGTTGGCGCAGCAGGACGTCAACGACCGCTGGAAACGCCTCGAGGAGATGGCGTCCGCCACGGACCCCAAGGACGGGGCGACTGCTGCGTCCGGCCAGGCTGCGGGGAACAAAGCGGCCGTACAGGCCGCGGGGAACAAGACCCATGGAACTTAAGACCGGCTATCTCGGCCTCGACCTGAACTGTCCGCTGGTGCCGTCGTCATCTCCCCTGATGGAAGACCTCGGTCACCTGAAGCGCCTCGAAGACTGCGGCGCCGGTGCGGTCGTGCTGCACTCGCTGTTCGAGGAGCAGATCGTGCAGGAGGCCCGCACGCTGCAGCACTATATGGCGCGCGGCTCCGATTCGTTCGCCGAGGCGCTGACGTATTTCAACGAACCGCAGACGTTCCGCTTCGGCCCGGACGAATACCTCGAGCACGTCCGCCGCGCCAAGGAGGCGCTCGACATCCCGGTGATCGCCAGCCTCAACGGCGCGACGACCGGCGGCTGGCTGAGCTATGCGAGGCGGATCGAGGAGGCGGGGGCCGACGCGCTCGAAATCAACCTGTACCACGTGCCGGCCGACCTCCAGGTCGGGGGCGCCGCGGTCGAGGAGCGCTACCTCGAGGTGGTGCGGCAGCTGCGCGGCAGCATCAAGCTGCCGCTGGCGGTCAAGATCGGGCATTTCTTCTCCGCCATCGGCGACATGGCCTGTCGCTTCGTCGAGTCGGGCGCCAACGGCCTGGTGCTGTTCAACCGGTTCTACCAGCCGGACATCGACCTCGAGGCTCTCGAGGTGCGGCCGAGCGTGGCGCTCAGCACCTCGTACGAGCTGCGCCTGCGGTTGCGCTGGATCGCCATCCTGTTCGGTCGCATCGACTGCAGCCTGGCGGCCACCGGCGGTGTGCATACGCACGAGGATGCCCTCAAGATCATCATGGCCGGCGCCGACGTGGCGATGATGTGCTCGGCCCTCCTGCGCCACGGCATCGACCATCTGAAGACGGTTCGGGGCGCCATGGTGCGCTGGATGGAAGAGCACGAATATGACTCGGTCGCCCAGATGAAGGGCAGCATGAGCCAGCGCTCCTGCCCCGACCCGACCGCGTTCGAGCGGGCCAGCTACATGAAGGCGCTGACCGGGTATCATCTGGCGAAGTGACGCGCCCGATGACGACCGGCTGGCGCCGGGGCGACCCGGCCCGCCGCGTCGGGAGGAACCCGTGATGCGGGATCTGTTCCGCAGCCTGCGTTTCCGCCTGCTGCTTCTCGTCCTGTTGGCCCTCGCGCCGGCTTCCTCGCTGTTCATCTACGATGCGTGGGAGGACCGACGCCGCGCCGAGGCCGAGGTCCAGCATGATGCCCTGCGCCTGACGCAGCTGGTGGCGGCCAACCTCGATGGCCAGGTCGAGCAGGCCCGCCAGCTTCTCCTGGCGCTGTCCCAGCTCCCAGAGGTCCGATCGGCGGTGGAGGGATGCAACGGACTGCTCGGCCGGCTGCTGCAGCGACTGCCGATGTACGAGAACCTCGGGGTGATTTCCGCCGATGGTCGGCTGGTCTGCGTCGCCGGACCGTCGGCGCCGGAGGGCGACCTCGCATCGCTGCGGGACTACCGGCGCGTCGTCGATACCGGGGAGTTCACGGTCGGGGATTTTCACATCGGTGCCGGACCGGTGATCGGGCTCGGATATCCGGTCTTCGATTCCACCGGCCGTACTGCGTCCGTGGCGTTCGCCACTTTGCGGATCTCCCGTCTCGATCGTCAGGCGCCCGGCCGGCCGATGCCCGAGGGACGGGTGATCATGGTCGTCGACGGGCGCGGCACCGTCCTCGCGCACTTCCCCGACCCGCAACGCTGGTCCGGCCGGCTGCTGCCGGACGAGCCGGTCGTGGCGGCCGCGCTCCTGACGCCTGACGGCACGCGCGAGGTACCGGGTCTCGACGGCGTCGAGCGCCTGTACGCCTTCTCCGGTCTGCGCGGACCGGCCGGCGATCTGCACGTGCTCATCGGCTTCGACAGGGACTCGGCCTTCGCGCCGGCCGGGAGGGTGATGGCGCGCAACCTGGCCCTGCTTGGTCTGGTGGGCCTGGTGGCGCTGCTCGCCAGCCGCTTCGTGGCCGAGACCATGATCCTGCGGCGCCTCAAGGCCCTGGTCGCCACCGCCGGCCGGCTCAAGGCCGGCGACATGGCGGCGCGCGCCTACGTCGGCGGGCGGGATGAGATCGCCACGCTGGCCTCGTCCTTCAACGACATGGCCGTGCGGTTGTCGGCCGAGATGCTGGAGGAGCAGCGCGCCAAGGAAGCTCTGGCGCGGCGCGTCGACGAGCTGGTGGCGCAGCGCACCCAGGAGGTGGACGTGCTCAACCGCCTCGGCGAGCTGCTGCAGGCCAGCGACGACGTCGACGAGGCCTACGGCGTGATCGGCAGGCTGGTGCAGCCGCTGTTCCCGGACGAATCGGGCTGGCTGGCGGTGTACGGCGGCGGGCGCGACCAGGCGGAGGTGGTGGCGCGCTGGGGACCGGACCGCGCCGAGCCGCCGGAATCGATCTTCCGCACCGATTCGTGCTGGGGGCTGCGGCGCGGCCGGCCGTACATCATGACCGGGCCGCGGTCCGGCCCGCCGTGCCGGCACCTGCCGTCGCCGCCGCCCACCGTCTCGATGTGCCTGCCGCTCGCCGCCCAGGGGGAAACGCTCGGCCTCCTGCACCTGCACCGGGGGCCGAACCCCGTGGACGACGCCGCTGCCACGTTCCCCGAGACCAAGGTGCGCTTCGCTTCGATGGTCGCCGAGCAGATCGCGCTGTCGCTCGCCAATCTCAGGTTGCGTGACACGCTGCGCGCCCAGTCGATCCGCGACCCGGTGACCGGCCTGTACAACCGGCGTTACATGGAAGAGACGCTGGAGCGCGAGCTGCGGCGGGCCGAGCGCGCCGGCCGCCCGCTCGGCGTCGTCATGCTCGATATCGATCACTTCAAGCAGTTCAACGATGCCTTCGGCCACGATTCGGGGGACGCCGTCCTGCGCCGCCTCGGCGACTACCTGCAGGCAAATCTGCGGCGCGGCGACGTCGCCTGCCGGCAGGGGGGCGAAGAGTTCGTCCTGATCATGCCCGAGACCGCCCCCGGCGATGCGCAGCGGCGGGCCGACCAGCTGCGCGAGGGGACGAAAGATTTGCGGGTCGCGCACCTCGGCCGGTCGCTCGGCACGCTCACCGTGTCGATCGGCGTCGCCGGCTTCCCCGAGCACGGCAGCACCCCCGAAGGCTTGCTGAAGCGCGCCGACGCCGCGATGTACCGGGCCAAGCAGGCCGGTCGCGACAAGGTCGTGATGGCGGAATAGATTCAGGACCGGCTTCCAGGAGCCTGTCCGAGCATTCAGCGCCGCGGCGGAACGTCGCCGGTCTTGTCATCCTCAGGGCCCCGCGCCGCGGGACCGCCAGGAGGCGTCATTCAGGTCGGGACGCCAAACTTCGGCAGGATCCAGCGGTTCAGGGCGAACCAACCTCCTAGCACCAGCACGAGCAACAGCCAATCATGCCCCTGCATCGCCTCTTCCTCCGGTTCCGGAAGCCCTTCGTGGTCAAATCTTCGCGATGACCCGCATCAGCCTGTCGGCAATTTCGTGCGCCACGTCATGCAGGGCCGCCTCGGGGAACAGGGACATCATGGCGTGCGGGTTGATCGCCTCGACCCTCGTCTTCCCCTGACCGAGATCCCGAACCACGACGTTGCATGGCAGAAGCAGCCCCACCTCGGGCGCGGCCTGCAGCGCCCGGTGCGCCAGCGGCGGGTTGCAGGCCCCGAGGATGACGAACGGCGCCTGTTCGACGCCCAGCTTCTTCTTCAGGGTGTCCCGCACATCGATCCGGGTCAGGATCCCGAACCCCTCCTTCTGCAGCTCCAGTTCCGCCTTCTCCAGGGCCGCCCCGAACGACATCATCACGGTCCGGCCGATCCCCGGCTCCACCGTCTGTCCCTTCGCCCCCTGCTCCATGCACACAGTCCACCTCCTCGGTTCAGCAAATCACGGCGGATGACAATGCAAGGACAATACCACGGGACCGATTGGCGGGACGGGCAGTCAGGCAGCCCGGCGACCGCGACGGTAGAAGAGCCAGCCGAGGAAGAGCAGCAGCGCGCAGCCGCCGATGATCTTGACCTCGAACAGCCAGCGGTTCTCCGTTCCCTCGGGAGGAATGAGGGCAAAGACGATGGCGATGGCGGTGGTCAGGAAACCGATCAGGCCGACGGCCAGCGTGCCGACGCGCCCGCCAGGAACGGGGATGACGCCCTCCGTGACGCCTTCGGAAACGCCGAGCCGGATGAGGGCGGCGAACAGGTAGCAGTAAGGGATGAAGTACACCACAATCGTGAAGTCGGCGAGCAGGAAGTAGGCGTCTCGCACCCCGGCCCCGGCGAACGACATCAGGATCAGGAGACTCGAGATCGACCCGGTCAGGAGAAGCGCGACGTGGGGCGAGCCATAGCGCGGGTGGACGCGCCCGAACGATGCCGGGAGGTAGCGATCGATCCCGGCCACGTAGGGGATGCGGGAGGACCCGGCGAGCCAGGAGCTGATGCCGCCCATCCCGCCCAGCGCGATGAGCAGGGCGGAGGAGCCGGCCAGGAAGCCGAAGCCCATCTTGTCCTGGACCGCGGCGATCGCGACGCCCACGCCGCTAAGCACCCCGATGTCGTTCTGAGGGAGCGCCATCAGGAGGGCGGCCGTCCCGAGGATGTAGATGAGCGTGATGATCACCCCTGAGATCAGGATGGCGCGGGGCACGTTCCGGCGCGGATTGATGATCTCACCCGCCATCAGCGGCCCCAGGTCGAGCCCGGAGTAGGCGAAGCAGATCTGGGAGAAGAACGCCACGGTCCCGAGCCCCAGGACCGGGACGAGACCGGAGTCGGCGAGCGGCGTGGCGCTTCCGTAGCGCAGCCCCGCCCAGGTGCCGAGCAGGATCAGGAGCATCGCCGGGAACCACGTGCCCAGCGCCCCGAGGTTGTTGAGCCACCGGCCGTAGCGCAGCCCCCGGACATTCATCAGGACCGCGACCCAGAACAGCACCAGCGAGACCGAGGCCATCAGCGTCGCGTTGTTCTCCAACTCCGCGTACTGCGGCCCAAACATGAAGATGAAGTTGCCGACGGTGAAGATCAAGAGGTGGGGGAAATAGACGAGATTGTTCGTCCACAGGCACCATCCGGCGATGAAGCCGTGGTCGTCACCGAAGGCGCGCTTGGTCCAGGCGTAGATCCCGCCTTCCTCCGGGTAGCGCGTCGTGAGATCGATCACCGCCAGCCCCGAGGGCACGAAGAAGCAGATGAACGCCAGGATCCACAGCGGCAGGGAGGCCCAGCCGTAGCCGCCGGCCGAGGTCAGCCACCATCGCAGGCCGACGATTGCCACGACGTTGAGCATGACGAGGTCCCAGAGACCCAGCTCGCGTCGGAGACCGGTCGGGCCCGATCCGGAAGCCGCGGAACCCGATGCGGCGGCGGCGGGGCCGGAGGGGGTTGAGGGTCCGCGACCCTCGGCGGACGAGGAGGTCATCAGCCTTTCATGTCAGCGAGCTTCTTGCGGGCGGTCTTCAAGAGGAGAAATGCCAGGACGCCGAACGCCAGCACGGCGACGAGGTCTGCAGCGGGACCCTGCATCTCGAGCACGCCGCTGAACACCGACTTGATCGAGTCGAGCCAGCTTTCAGTGGTGCCCCAGTAGATTCCCGACAGGGCGGCGATCAGCACCCCGCCGATGGAGCCTCCCGCCACCAGACCGGTGGCGTAGAGCATCCCCGAAGAGATCTCCGACTCGCCCTCGAGCTCCTCACCGGTCATCTTCTTGGCGATGAAGTGGACCATGCCGCCGATGAAGATCGGCATGGTGGTCGACAGCGGCAGGTAGGCACCGACGGCCCAGGCAAGGGCGGACACCCCCATGACCTGGATCATCACCGCCATCGCCGCCCCGACGAAGACGAACGTCCACTGCAGATTGCCGCCCAGAATGCCCTTGATGAGCGTCGCCATCAGGGTTCCCTGCGGCGCCGGGAACCGGTCGGACCCGATCGGTCCCCATCCGGAGCGGTGCATGACGAACAGCGTGATCCCGATGGCAAACGTCGAAGCGAGCACGCCGATCATCAGTCCGATCTGCTGGAGCCAGGGTGTGGCGCCGACGATGTAGCCGGTCTTCAGATCCTGCGAGGTGGCGCCCGCGTTGGCGGCCGCGATGCAGACGATGGCGCCGACGACGAGCGCCGCCGCCTGGTAGGCGTCTCCCGACCATCCGACCAGCAGGAAGAACATGCAGGTCCCCATCAGCGTCGCGATGGTCATGCCGGAGATCGGGTTGCTGGTGGTGCCGATGAGCCCGACGATGCGCGACGAGACCGTCACGAAGAAGAAGCCGAAGGCGATGATCAATATCGCAAGCAACAGGCTGCCCGGGAAGCGGGTGGGGAGGCCGGGCATGAACAGGGCGATCAGCAGGGCCAGCACGATCGAGCCGATGCCGGTGACGGTGATCGGCAGGTCGTGTTCGGTGCGCCGAACCGCGCCGGCGCCGGCGGCCCCGGCGCGCAGGCTCTTGGCGCTGGCGCTGAACGCCGTCCAGATCGTCGGCAGCGAGCGCGTCAGGGACATCAAGCCGGCCATCGCCACCGCCCCTGCGCCGATCAGCCGGATATAGGCGCGGTAGAACTGCTCGTTGAGCCCATGCGAGTCGATCCACTGCTGATCGAAGCCGAGCGACAGCAGCTGCTGGTGCAGCTGGTCGTCGGTGACGAACAGCGACAGCAGCGGCGTCAGCGCCATCCAGCCGAGGATGCTCCCCGACACCATGATGCCGGAGACCCGCGGCCCGATGATGTAACCGACCCCCAGGTACTCGGGAACGATCTCGCAGTTGAGCGTGGCATTCGGCCAGACGCTCACCCGCGACCAGATGTAGACGGGTATCTCTTTGAAGAGATTGAACACCGAATTGAGGGTCTTGTAGACCATCGACACCCACAGCCCGTTGAACACCAGGCGGGCCATGACGCCGCCCTTCTCGCCCGCCATCAGCACGTCGGCGCAGGCGGTCCCCTCGGGGTAGGTCAGCTTGCCGTGCTCCTGCACGATGAGCGAGCGGCGCAGCGGGATCATCATCAGGACACCCAGGAATCCGCCTGCCATCGACAGGGCCAGGATCGGCCAGTACTTGAAGAACCTGTCCCCGCCCGCCGCGGTCGACAGGAACAGGAATCCGGGGACGGTGAACACCACGCCGGCGGCCACCGACTCGCCCGCCGAGCCGATCGTCTGGACGATGTTGTTCTCGAGAATCGTCGACCCGACCTTCTTGAAGACGGCAATCGCCAGGACGGCGATCGGGATGGACGCGCTGACCGTGACGCCGGCGCGCAGCGCCAGATAGACGGTGGCGGCGCCGAACAGGACCGCAAAGAAGGCGCCCAGGACGATCGCCTTGGGGGTGAACTCGGCAACCTTCGCCTGATCGGCGACGAACGGCTTGAAGGCCTTCCCGCCGGGCGCGTTTCCGGGGCGCGATTCCTTCTCCATGCGACTCTCCTCCGAGCGTTCCGCCAGTCGTTCTGATCGAGCGAAAAACCTTTGCGAGGCGATGGTGCGAAGGGGCGCAGATGCGGCGGGACTCTAACCCACTCCCAAGAGGCTGTCAATGCGGAGGTTGGCGCGTCGCCCCCGCTGCGGGCGGGCCGCCGGTGCCGCCGCCGCGCCGACCCGCCCACCGCGTCGCGCGGTGGTCCCGCCGGTCGCCACCGCCCTTTGCCCCTATAATGTCCGCGCTTCGCAGGAACCGAGGGCCGCATGACATCCGGCACCGGACCACCGCGGGCGCTCCTGCTGGCGGCGGGGCTCCTGCTCCTCTCGCCGGCCGC
>JAGYID010000148.1 GCA_018606725.1 Acidobacteriota bacterium | reverse complement strand
GGCGCCTGGAAGGCCGCCCTGACGCGGAGCGAGGGCGACCAGTTCAAGAACCTGTCGATCGACGATGTCAACGCCGACGGGAAGGACGAGGTCGTGGTGTCCTGGCTGGGCGGCCACCTGGAAATTATCGAAGTGGTCGCGCGCGGCGACGATGACCGCTGGAGCGTGCTCTTCCAGAACGCCGGCCGGGAGATCGAGCGGCGCTACGATGCGACCGGCGCGGCGGAGTACTGGATCACCAGCCGCACCTACGACGAAGCGACGGGCGAGCCGCCGGCATACGCCACCACCGTCTACCGGTGGACCGGCGAGAAATTCGCCGAAGTCCCCGTGCAGTAGCGGCGCGCGACCCCGACCGCCGGCGGTCCCTCTTGCCCGGGTGCGCCGGCTGGGCCATACTAGCGCTTCGTCGCTCTCGTCCCGTTCGCTTCAACAGACCTGTCCCGAGCACCCCGGAGACCTGATGTCCACCCTGAAGCGCCAAGCGGCACTGAAATCCTCCGGCGTTGATGAAATCCGCCGGGAAACATTCTCCAACGGATTGATCCTCGCGACCGAGACGATGCCGACCCTGCGCTCCGTGTCACTCGGGGTCTGGCTGAAGATGGGATCGCGCCACGAGACCGACGAGCAGAACGGCATGTGCCACTTCATCGAGCACCTGCTGTTCAAGGGGACCGAGACCAAGACGGCGCAGGAGATCGCGCTGATCGTCGACTCGGTCGGCGGGCAGATGGACGCCTTCACGACCAAGGAGTACACCTGCTTCTACTTCAAGGTCCTCGACGACCATGTCGACGTGGCGATCGATCTCCTGTCCGACATCATCCGGCATCCGAAGTTCATCCCGGAGGAGGTCGAGAAGGAGCGCAAGGTCATCTTCGAAGAGATCAAGATGGTCGAGGACACACCGGACGAGCTGGTGTACGACCTGTTCACCGAGACGCTGTTCAGGGGACACCCGCTCGGCAGGCCGATCCAGGGGACCATCGAGTCTGTCGGGGCGATGCGGCAGGAACAGCTCACCGGCTTCTTCCGCGACTCGTACGAGCCCGGCAATCTGATGGTCACCGCCGCCGGCAACCTGGACCACGACCGCCTGGCGCGCGCCATCCGCGACACCTTCGCGCCGATGCAGAATCACCGGCAGGCCGTCGCCGTCGCGCCGCCGCAGCCCAGGTCCGGCATCAATGTGCGCGAGAAGAAAGAGCTGGGGCAGCTGCACCTGTGTCTCGGCCTGCCGATGTTCCGCATGGCCGACGAGCGGCGCTACCAGGCGTACGTGCTCAACACGCTCCTCGGCGGCACCATGTCGTCGCGCCTGTTCCAGAACATCCGCGAGCAGCGCGGCCTGGCCTACTCGGTGTTCTCGTCGGTCAACTCGTTCCTCGACACCGGCGACCTGCTGGTGTACGCCGCCACCTCGCCCGACTCGGCGCGCGAGGTCATCGACCAGGTGATCCGCGAGCTGCGCCGCCTGAAGGACGACCCGGTCGAGGCGCGCGAGATCCAGAACGCCAAGGACCACCTGAAGGGGAGCCTGATGCTGTCGCTGGAGAGCAGCAACAGCCGGATGTCGAACCTGGCTCGCCAGGAGTACTACTTCGGCCGCCAGTTCAGCGTCGACGAGATCCTCGATGGGGTCAACCGGGTCACCGTCGCCGACCTGCAGCGCCTGGCGCAGGAGATGTTCGACGGCACGCGCTGTACCTTGGCGATGCTCGGCCAGACATCGCGCATCAAGATCGCCCCGAAGGATCTGGAGTTCTGACCGGCCCCCGTTCGGGGGCCCCAGGAGCCGGTCCGGGCATTCGGCCGGGCCGCGCGGAGAACGGCGTGCACCCCGGCGACGATCCCCTCACCATCCTGATCATCCGCGCTGCGGGCAACGACGATCTTCCCCTGCCCGAGGCCGCGACCCCCGGCAGCGCCGGCTTCGACCTGCGCGCCTGTCTCCGCGAGCCGCTGACGCTCCTCCCCGGCCAGCGCGCGCTGGTGCCGACCGGCTTCTCGATCGCCATCCCCGTCGGGTACGAGGGCCAGGTCCGGCCGCGCAGCGGCCTGGCGCTGCGGCATGGGCTGACGATGCTCAACACCCCCGGGACGATCGACTCGGACTACCGCGGCGAGATCGGCGTCATCGCCATCAACCTGGGGCAGGAGCCGGTGACGATCAAGCGCGGCGATCGGATCGCCCAGCTGGTCATCGCCCCGGTCGCCGCCCCGCGCGTCCGCTTCCGCGTGGCCGAGACGCTGCCCGAATCCGGCCGCGGCGACGGCGGCTTCGGGCACAGCGGCAGGGAGTGAACGTGTCCCGCCCACCGTCCCCCCCACCCTTGACATAGGCGGCGCGCCGGGATATCAAGGGCACACCAAACCGTTCGCCTGTCTCAATCAGTGAGACAAGAGTCGAACGCGACCGGCGAGTATTCCGTTTCATTTGCGCGGCATCCGCCGCACGCCTCGGGCAGATCTCGGCCTGCCGGAAGCGCCATTCAGAGTCGAGCGCGGAGGTTTCGATCATGACTCGTTCGATCCGCCTTGCTGCCCGCTTCCTGGTCGTCATCGCGATTGCGGGCGCGATGCTCTACATGGCCATGCCAACGCAGTCCGTCGATTACCCGTACGCCTCATCTCTGAATATCGTGTCGGAGGCGCATGCGGCCCCGTGCAGGATCTGCGATCAGAGTTCCGGTAAGTGGCGGTGCGTCAACAGTACTCTCGGCGGCGCGTGCAAGGTGACGACATCGGGCGCGGGGTGCCGCTACACATTCAACTGCTGACAGCGACAACCGACGATACCAAGTCTGCCGGGGTGGGCGTGACCGCCCCGGCTTTCGACTTCTTGCTGAGAAGGAGAAGTGAATGATGCCCCGATGGCTTCAGACTTGACTCTTTAGCTCTTTGTACTTCCACGATCCCACGTTTCCGAGGGATGGGTGCCGGGCCACCCGATGTCGGGAAAGGCACAACTCATCCACAGTGGCAACGCTGGGCGGCGTAAGAATCTCAGTCGCCAGTTTCTCCAACCTGTCGCTGTCCCTGAATGAAGTCCCTTGTGGAATAGGGGGATGGTCGACCCCTCGCACCCCGCGGTCCTTGACGCCACCGGCGGCTGCGTGCTATTAGGCAAGGCACTTCACCCATTCCGGCCCCGTCGCCGCGCCGCGTCAGGAGGTGATGCCATGACACCGTGAGATCGGCCACCGGCCGCCCGCCTGCGACCGGTTGACCCCCTGCGCTGTGCGCCACATCGTCTTCAATCAGTCATTAGGGAGGTCACCATCATGCATCGTCATCGTTCCCCTGTTCTCACCCCCGTCCTCGTTATCCTCGTTGCGGCTGTCGCGGCCGTCGCGCTCGGCGCCGCACACACCGTCGCCCGGGCCGCCGCCGGCTCGGCGACGACCCCCGATTACCAGGCCATCGCGCGGCAGATGGTGCACGATGCGGTCGCCGTGAAGGACAAGGAAGCGGTCCTGATCCTCGGCGACAAGACGAAGATCGCCCTGATGGAAGCCGTCGCGGTCGAGGTCGCCAAGGCCGGCGGCTATCCGCACATGGTGCTCGATTCGCCGGAGGTCGCCAACCGCATCCTCACCGAGGCGTCGTTGAGCTACCTCGAGAGCCCCAACAAGATGATGCTCAACGAGGTCAAGAAGCTCGACGTCCTGATCGCCCTGAGCCCCGTCGACGACCCCGCGACGTACGCCAAGGCCCCGGAGGAGAGGGTGGCGCTGGCCCGCAAGTCGAACCAGGCGATCGGCGACACGATCAACTCCAGGGCGATCCGCACCGTCGCGCTGGGCAACCCGTTCATGCCGACCGCCGCCGTCGCCCGCTATTACGGGGTGCCGCTGGAGACCCTGGAAGCGCAGTTCTGGACTTCGGTCAATGCGCCACACGCGGAGATCGAAGCGAGCGGCAACCTGGTTCGGCAGGCGCTCGCCGGCGGCCGCTCAATCAGATTGACCACACCCGCCGGCACCGACCTCCGTCTGGCGCTGCTGTCGGACCGGAAGATCCTCATGAGCGACGGGCAGATCCACGCGGTCCCGTCCGGCAAACCGGAGCAGGTCTGGTTGCCGGCGGGTGAGGTGTACACGGCGCCGGACGCCGCCTCGGCGAACGGCACGGTCGTGGTGCCCATGGCCGATTACCGCGGCATCAAGATCAAGAACCTCCGCCTGACCTTCACCAACGGCCGGGTCACGCACCTCGAGGCGGCGCAGAACGCCGAGGCGCTGAAGGCGGCGCTGGCGCAGTCGTCGGGCGACAAGGACCTCTTCTCGTTCCTGGACATCGGCGTCAACCCGCGCAGCAAGCGGATCCCGAACTCCGATTTTGCCGCCTTCCCGATCGCCGGCATGGTCACCATCGGCATCGGCCAGGCGCCGTGGGCGGAGAGCCCCAACCAGTCCGAGTTCGGGCAGGATTTCTTCATCCCCGGCGCGACGCTGGAGGTGGACGGCAGGTCGATCGTCAAGGACGGGAAACTGATGCTCTGACGGACGCGGTCAGCGCGGCCGGTAACCGCTGAGCCGCAGGAACTCCACGACCCCGGCCGGCGCTTCGGAAGCGGCCGGGGCCGGGAGGGCCAGTGCCTGCAGGGCGGGGTCGATGCGGACCGCCCAGGCCAGCTGGCGCGGGCCCAGGTAGGTTCCCTGCGCCAGCCCGATCAGGGCGCAGGAGCCGTCGCGGAGCGCGATGATCGGCGCGCCGCTCTCGCCCGAAGCAAGCGCCAGGGAGACGAGAAAAACCCGCTCGACATTCGCCACCGAACCGACGAGGCCGGGGCCCCGCAGCGCCGTCACCGAGGCGGGACGGACCATGACGCCGGCCTGCGGGTCACTGCCCAGCAGCGCGATCGGCTCCCCGAGGACCGGCGGCCGGTCGCCGGCGATCGGGCATGGAAACGAGGGCAGGTCGGCCTGCGCGGGCAGGGCGAACAGGGCCACGTCGACCGTTTCGTCCCGTCCGAGCGGGATGAGCAGCGACCGCCGGTCGCCGTCGACGAGCCAGGTGGTTTCCGACAGGCGGCGGCCGTCGACCGGCAGGGTCATCGTGCCGCGCGGCGTCCGGACCTGCGCTTCCAGGTGGTCGAGCGTCGTCGCGTGGGCGACGGTCAGGACGTACCGTCCGTAGAGGACGGTGCCGATCCCCTCCACCGCGGAGCGTTGCGGCGGGCCCTCGCCGGTGTCGAAGACGACCTCGGTCAGCAGCGGAAAGACTGCCGAGCCGGCGGCCTCGAGCGGGACCGCGCCCGTGGAGGGGCTTGCTGAGAAGGGCGCGACACCGGGCGCGCCGCGCCGGTGCGCCACGGCCATGCCCGCCCAGAAGAGGAGCGCGCCCGCCATCAGGACAGCGAGCGTGCCGGTGGCGGGCGAGACGCCGGCGCGGGGCCGAATCCCGCCCCGGCGCCTTCGGGGTCGACTCTTCAGGACGCTTCCGAACACGCAGGTTAATGTGGGCGCCGCCGGCCGGCGGGTCAAGCGTCCGGCTCATGAGCCCGGGGGGGTGCCACTTTCGATCTTGGTCAGGATCTCCCTGGCGCGCCGGGCGAGGTCGGCGTCGTGCGGGTCGCGGAGGATCTCGCGGAGCAGCGCGGCGGCCCCGGGGAGGTCGCCCGCGTTCACCTGGGCGGCGGCGCGATTAAAGAGAAGGATTTCCTCGAGTTTCTTCAGGAGAGTCTCCGCTTCCTTTCTCAACTTGGGGTCGGAAGGCTTGGACAGGAATTGCTCGAGCCGGGTCATCGCGCCGCGAATGTCCTGTCGATTGGCGCGCTCGACCGCCGCGTTATAGAGCGCGATCTGTCGATTTTTCTCTGTCGTCTCCTCGAGGGTGCGCAGATACGTGTCGACCTCGCTGCGCAGGGCCGGGTCGTGCGTGCGGTCCTGCAGAGCCCGAAGACGCTTCATCCCTGCCTCGATCTTCCCCCCGTTGATGAGCCCGGCTGCCTCGTCCAGGTCGCCGCGGAACAGGACCTCCGCCCCGGTGGCGCGCATGGCCGGATCGGCCGAGCGCAGGAGATCCTTGTCCACCAGCCTCAGCGCCCGGTCGCGCGCTCCACTTCTCGCATAGAGGGTGGCCAGGTTGACCACGACGTCCTCCCGGGCAGGCAGCAGCCGGTGCGCCTTTTCGAGCGCTTCGATGCCGGGCGCCACATCCCCCCGCCGGTTCCACAGATAGGTCATCCCGAGGCCGGCCCAGGCCTCGCCGATGTCGGGGTTTCGCCGCGTGCTGCGCTGGAACAGCTCCCGCGCCCGGGAGAGTTGCGGCGACGGCCCGTCCGTCAACGGGGCCCGGGTGATTCGCTCCGGGAAGGCCTGCTCGATCAGCGCGTAGGCGAAGAGGAGCGCGGTCCAATCGTCCGCCGGGTCGATCTGCAGCGCGGTCTCGAAACCGGCGAAGGCTTCGTCGAAGCGGCGCTGATCCGCGCGGACCTG
>JAGYID010000057.1 GCA_018606725.1 Acidobacteriota bacterium | reverse complement strand
GCTTTGTAGCCGAGCCCGCCGTGCGGAGCGCGAGCGAGCACCGCCCGTCGGCGTTCTCCAGCCGATCCGGGCGGCGCGCAGCGTGCCCCGCGAGGCGCAGGCCGCCGCCCCCGGTGGCGTGGGGAAGTGGTACGCTTCGCGCATGGTCCGCTCGATCCTGGTGCTGCGTGAAAGTGAGATCCGCGCCCTGCTCGACCCGGCGTCGTGCATCGAAGCGGTGGAGCGCGCCTTCACCGCCTACGCCAGCGGCGGGGCTGAGCTGCCGGCGGTGATCAACCTCGAGGTGCCGGACCACCGCGGCGAGATCCACGTCAAGGCGGGGTACCTGCACGGCGGGTCGATCTACGCGGTCAAGGTCGCCTCGGGTTTCTACGACAATCCGGTGCAGGGGCTGCCGCAGAACGACGGCATGGTGCTCGTGTTCGACGCCGTCACCGGCGTCCCGGCGGCTCTGCTGCTCGACAACGGCTTCATCACCGAGCAGCGCACCGGGGCGGCCGGGGCGGTGGCGGCCCGTCACTTGGCGCGGCAGGACGCGCGGGTCGTGGGCGTCGTCGGCTGCGGCAATCAGGCGCGCTACCAGCTTCTGTCGCTGGCGCTGGTCCGCGCCTTCAAGGAGGCGCGCATCTACGGCCGCGACCCGGGGAAGGCGCGCGCCTGCGCCGACGAGCTGGCGCGGCATCCGGGGATGCCGCAGGGGTGCAGGGTCGGGCCGGTCGGGTCGGTCCGCGAGGCTGTCGATGGCGCCGACATCGTCGTCACGGTGACCGCCAGCCGCGAGCCTCTGGTGCTCGCTGAGTGGCTGCGGCCGGGGATGCACATCACCGCCGTCGGCTCGGACGGGCCCGACAAGCAGGAACTCGACGTCGCAGTGCTGGCGCGCGCCGACGTGCTGGTCGCCGACAGCCGGGCGCAATGCCTGCGGCTGGGGGAGATCCATCACGCCGTCGAGCGCGGCGTCATCGACGCGAGCCGAATCACCGCCGAGCTGGGGGCCATCACGGCGGGCCGGGCGCCGGGCCGGACCGCGGCGTCGGAGATCACCGTCTGCGACCTGACCGGCGTCGGCGTGCAGGACGTGGCCGCCGCCGCGGTTGTCCTGGAGCGGGCGAAGGCGTCCGGGCGCGGCGAGCGGATGGCCCTCTGACGCGGCGGGCGGACCGCCCGTCGGGCCGGCGACAGCCGGAGACGGGCCGCGCCTCCCGGCGTGTATAATCACCCCGTCATGCCTGCGGTGCTCGCCTTCGAATACAAAGTCCGGACTCGCCAGAAGACCGACGAGGTCTATACCATTCACGTCGACAAGGCTCCCGGCCACTGGATCGCCGAGATCCACCTGCCGGACGGCTCGCCCTGGACGATGAGCCGGTTCGATCCGAAGGCGCCCAACCTGCCGAAGCAATGGGTCGGCGCCACCGCCGCGGCCGCCGCCGACTACGCCGCCCGCATCCTGGCCAACTACTTCGCCAACGAGGGCATGGAAATCATCAGCCGGCGCTATCTGCTGGAACAGCAGTCCTGAGGTGCGCCCCACCTCGTCATTGACCGTCCGGGAGCGGGCGACACTCGGCTGGGGCAAGGTGCGGCGCTTCTACCTGGCCCACTTCCGGCGCGCCTACGTGCGCGAGAGCCTGGCCCGGCGGGTCGGCCAGTGCGACCGCACCGGCGCCTGCTGCCGATTGATGTTCACCTGCCCGTTGCTCGACACCGTATCCGACCCTGTCCGCTGCCGCGTCCACGAGGTCAAGCCGAAAGTGTGCCGGCTGTTCCCGATCGACGAGCGCGATCTGCGCGACCGCGACATCCTGTCGCCCGACGCCCCGTGCGGATTCACCTTCGTGCCGCGCGAAGAGTTTCTGCGGCGGGGGAGCGCCGCCGTGCACGAGGCGGAGACCCGCGTGCACATCGAGACGGTCGATCTTCCAAGGAGTTAGGCGGGTTCCCGACCTTCCGGGGGGGCCGTTGATCTTTGCGCCCGACTGCCCCATATTGGCACTCGCCATCGTCCGCGCCGCCGATCTGCCCGGGCGCACGTCGGTCGAGCGCGAGGAGATCGCTGTGCCGCACCGCCAGGGAAGCCGCTGAATGGCCGGACAGGACCTGGTTCTCCACGAAGAGGAATTCAACAAGATCCGGGACGTGATCACCCGCCTGCGCAGCGAGTGCAACGCCAAGCTCATCTTCCTCGTCGACAAGAACGGACAGCAGATCGCCGCCAGCGGCGAGCTGGAGTCGATCGACACGACCGCTCTCGCGTCCCTCGCAGCGGGCAACGTTGCCGCCACCGACTCGCTCGCCCGGCTCATCGGCGAGAAGGAGTTTTCCATCCTGTTCCACGAGGGGGAGCGCGACAACCTGCACATCTCGGTCGTCGGAGGGCGGGTGATCCTGGTGGTCATCTTCGACGAGCGCTCGTCTCTGGGGCTGGTCCGGCTGCGGGTGAAGAAGGGCTCGAACGAGCTCGCAACGATTCTGGACGTCATGATGAAGAAATCGGCGATGCCCCGCAAGGCGGCGGCTGGCGGGTCGCCGTTCGCCGAGATCACCGACGAAGACATCGACAAGCTGTTCAGCGACTGAGGCGGAGCGTCCGACCGGGCCATGACGTTCATCAACTACGCGGCGCGCGAAATTAACTGCAAGATCGTCTACTACGGCCCCGGCCTGGGCGGCAAGACGACCAACATCAAGTACGTCTACGAGAAGACCAATCCGAACTCCAAGGGAAAGCTGATCTCGCTCGCCACCGAGACCGATCGGACGCTGTTCTTCGATTTCCTGCCGCTCGACCTCGGCGAGATCCGGGGGTTCCGCACCCGCTTCCACCTGTACACCGTGCCGGGGCAGGTGTTCTATGACGCCTCGCGCAAGCTCATCCTGAAGGGGGTGGACGGCGTGGTGTTCGTGGCCGATTCGCAGGCGGCGCGCATGGAGGCCAACCTCGAGTCGCTCCGCAACCTCGAGCTGAATCTCAAGGAGCAGGGTTACAACCTGGCGGCCATCCCCTACGTCCTGCAGCTCAACAAGCGCGATCTGCCCTCCGCCCTGCCGGTGGAGGAGATGAAGAAGCAGTTGTCGCGCAAGGGGGAACCGGTGTTCGAAGCGATCGCCTCCAAGGGGAACGGGGTGTTCGAGACCCTCAAGACGATCGCCAAGATGGTCCTCATCGAGCTGCGCAAGGGGCGTTGATCCGGGTTACTCGCTGTTCTCCGACTCATTCCTCCGGGGCCGCCCCGGCCGCAGGGCCGCTCGAGCCCTCCACCGCCGTCGTTCCCGTCGATTCCGGCCCGGGTCGACGCTCCAGGTTGCGGAGCATCTTCTCGGCGCGCGCCTTCCCCGGGTTGCCGGCCGGGAACAGCCGCGCCGCCTCGGAGAGCTCCCGCCGCGCCACCTCCGGGTGCCGCGCCGTGCGGGCGAAGAAGCCGAGGGCGAAGTGGGTCTCC
Organism: Acidobacteriota bacterium; assembly: GCA_018606725.1. GTDB lineage: Bacteria > Acidobacteriota > Polarisedimenticolia > Gp22-AA2 > Gp22-AA2 > JAGYID01. The sequence goes on along the minus strand of JAGYID010000057.1, from coordinate 23,224 downwards.
GGCAGATCCGGGCGGGCTTCGACGGCGCGCGCGCAGTACGGCTCCGCCACCAGCAATTCACCCCCCCTCATATACGACATGCAGAGGTCGGCGAGCGGCAGCCCCGCGGCCGGTGCGAGGTGGACGGCGATCTCCCACTCGCGGCGGGCGTCGTCGGTGCGCCCGAGCGCCTGCAGCGCCGCGCCCAGGTTGCGGCGCGCCTCGACGAAATCGGGCGCCCGCTCGACCAGCCGGCCATACTGCCGCACCGCCTCGTCCCAGCGCTGCTCCTGCGCCGCCATCGCCGCCAGGGCGTTGTAGGCGTCGACCCGCTCGGGTTGCAGGGCGATGGCGGCCGCGTATTCGCGCCGCGCCTCCTCGAGCCGTCCCTTCATCCGCAGGGCGTAGGCCCGGTTGAGCGCCTCCTCCTCGGGCCAGGCCTCGCCCGGCTGGAAGGCATCGAGGTTGAAGGTCACCAGGCCGCAGGCCAGGGACGCCAGGATCGCCGGCCGTTTCCACGCGTCGCGCCCCACGGCAAGGAGCCGCCCGGCGAACAGCGCCAGCACCGGGATGAGCGGCAGCCTGTAGCGATCGGTCGGGAAGAACATCAAGATAGAGACCGCGTAGGCGCCGGCGTAGAGCAGAAGCAGCGCCGGACCGCCGCCGGCGGAGCCCCCGGCTCCGGCAGCGTTCCCGCCACCGGGGCCGCGGCCGCGGCCGACGCACAGGCCGGCCAGCGCCAGCGGCGCGAGGACGCCGAATGGGAACGACACCCCGGCGCGCCAGAGCAGCACCGCCAGAAGCCCGGACGTCCCGCGGTAGGCGTACTGGTCCTGGTTACGCGGGATCTCGCGCCCGGCGGCGAGGTCCTTCACCTTGCCGGCGTACAACCTGGCCGCCTGGGCCGGATAGCCGCCCAGGAAGGCGAGCCCCCGGCGGGTGAACCAGCGCGAGCGGGCCGCGGCGCCGGTGATGCCGAGGTTCTCCGGCTGCTGCGCCAGGCGTTCGAACTCCCCGCCGGGGCGGATGCGGATGGTCCGTTCGTAGTCCGGGTTGTTGCCGATGTAGAAGTTGATCCCGCCGTTGCTGGAGATCAGCACCGGCTCCCCCGCCACAGCCAGATTGCGGGCGGTCACCAGGAGGATCGGCAACGCGGCGCCGGCGAGGAACAGCCCCGCTGGACGCCAGCCCCGCAGTCGCCGGCCGGCCCAGACGGCGATCGGTGGTACCGCCAGCAGGATGTTGGGGGTGGCGATCGCCGCCAGGCCCCACACCAGACCGGCCCCGCACCAGTCCCGGCCGCGGCCCGGGCCCGCATCCCCGAGCCCGGCGGCCCGGGCCACCAGGAGGAGGCCGGCGGTCGCCAGGAAGAGATGCAGCACCGGGATGAGCGGCTGGAGGTCGAAGTGGACCAGCGGCCCGTACAGGGCGGTGATGCCGCCCGCCCATAGCCCCGCCCGGTCGCCGAACAGCCGCCGCCCCAGCAGGTAGACCAGGACGCAGGTCAGCGATCCGAGCACCGCCTGGACGATAGAGAGGGCGACCATGTTCGGCCCGAAGAGCCGCAGCAGCAGCGCCAGGAGATACGGATACAGCGGCGGCTGCCAGAACGCCTGCCGGCCGCCGAGCAGGTCGCCGGCGGCGATCGTCTGCGCCATCTGGAAGTAGCTGGCGCCGTCGACGAGCGGCACATCGAAGTACGGCAGGTCGCGGATCTGCGCCAGGTACGTCAGCCGGGCGGCGACGGCCAGGGCGAAGACCGTGAGGGGGCGGGCGCTCACCGGTTTGGCGTCAACCTGCATTGACACTCATGGGGCCGGTCAGTATAATCGCCGCTCCCATCCAGGGAAAAGAGGTCTGTCGTGAGCTATGCCGTCATTGCCGCCGGGGGCAAGCAGCACAAGGTTGCCGTCGGCGATCGGATCAAGATCGAGAAGGTCGAGGCGGGCGTCGGCGAGGCGGTGACCTTCGACGAAGTGCTGGCCGTCCAGACCGGCGAGGAGCTGAAGGTCGGCCGCCCGGTCGTCAAGGGCGCCCGCGTCGTCGGCCGCGTCATCGCCCAGGACAAGGCCAAGAAGGTTCTCATCTTCAAGAAGAAAAAGCGCAAGCAGTACCGGCGCACCCGCGGCCACCGCCAGAGCTACACGGCGGTGCTGGTCGAGGAGATTCACGCCGGCTAGGCGGCCGGCTCACAAGGCCGGCGCGCGCGGCGCGAGGTCGGGGACACATGGCTCACAAGAAGGCGGGTGGCAGTTCGAGAAACGGCCGCGACAGCAATTCGCAGCGGCTCGGCGTCAAGCGCTACGGCGGCCAGTTCGTCACCGGCGGCTCGATCCTGGTGCGCCAGCGCGGGACCCGTTTCAAGCCCGGCCACAACGTGGGGCGGGGACGGGACTTCTCGCTGTTCGCCCTCATCGACGGCGTCGTGCAGTTCCAGGACAGGGGCCAGAGGGGCTACTTCATCAATGTCGTCCCCGCCTCTGAAGGCGCCGCCCGTTCGTAATCCAGATTCCGCGGCCGGAGACGTCGCCTCCGGTCGTTCCCCGTCCCCCGGAAACTGTTTCGAAGGACAGCCCTTGAGTCCGGCGCTGATCCGCTGATCGGCGCGGGCCGCATTCAACGATGCTCGTCGACCAGGCAAGAATCACGGTGATCGGAGGTTCCGGGGGGAACGGCTGCATGTCGTTCCGGCGCGAGAAGTACGTGCCGTACGGCGGGCCCGACGGCGGGCCCGGCGGAGACGGCGGCTCCGTCTACCTGATCGCCGATCCCTCCCTGAAGGCGCTCAACGCCTTTCGCTTCAACGTCCGGTTCGCGGCGCGGCGGGGGCGTCACGGCGAAGGGAGCAACCGCGCCGGCCGCAACGGCGAGGATCTCAAGCTCAAGGTGCCGCCGGGGACGGTGGTGTTCGACGAGGACGGCCGGTTGATCGCCGACCTCAAGACCGACGGCGACCGCGTGCGGGTGGCGGCGGGTGGGCGGGGCGGACGCGGCAACACCTCGTTCAAGAGCTCGACCCACCAGGCGCCGCGCGAGTGCGAGCCCGGGCAGCCCGGCGAGGAACGCCAGCTGACGCTCGAGCTCAAGCTGATCGCCGACGTCGGGCTGGTCGGCTTCCCGAACGCCGGGAAGTCGACGCTGATCTCGCGCATCTCGGCCGCCCGCCCGAAGATCGCCGACTACCCGTTCACCACCCTCGAGCCGCATCTGGGAGTGGTCGACCTGGGCGACTTCCGCAGCCTCGTGGTCGCCGACATCCCGGGGTTGATCGAAGGCGCGCATCAGGGCACCGGCCTGGGCGTCAAGTTCCTCAAGCATATCGAGAGGACGCGCGTGCTCGTCCACCTGGTGGACGTTTCCGAGGGGTCGGGGCGCGAGCCGGTGCGGGACCTCGACACCATCAATGGCGAGCTGCTGGGGTTCTCCGGGGAGCTGGCCGCCAAGCCGCAGATCGTGGCGGCCAACAAGGTCGATGCGCTGTCGGACCCGGCGCGCCTGCGGGCGCTGTCGGACCACTGCGCGGCCGCCGGCATCCCGTTCGTCGCCATCTCCGCGGTCACCGGCGAAGGGGTGGGCGCGCTGCTCGAAAAGCTCTGGACGATGACCGGCAAGGCGCCCGTCAACACGCACGCGGCGCACGGGTAGCTCCTAGGAGGAGGACGCCATCCAGCTGCGAGCCAGGATCAAAGTGGCGCTCGGGGCCGCCGCCGACAAGAAGGCGGAGGACCCGGTTGCGCTCGATCTCAAGGGGATCGCGTCGTTCACCGACAGCTTCATCATCCTGACGGGCAACCAAAGGCGGCAGACGCAGGCGATCTGCGACGCCGTCGTCGAGGCGCTGGCGGATGCCGGCGTCCGCCCGGGGCACATCGAGGGGTACGACGTGGGCGACTGGATCCTGATCGATTACTCCGACATGGTGGTGCACGTGTTCACCCCCGAGACGCGATCGTTCTACAAGCTCGAGGGGCTGTGGGGCGACGCCCGGCAGGTTCAGCCGAAGTCGCGCACCGCCCGCAAGGCCTCCCGGGGCAGGGGTGCGGCGGCGACGCGCAAAGGTTGACAGGACCGGGCGGGCTCTCTACATTACCCGCCTCACGTGGAGTCCCCCTAGGAGCCCCAGGGAGCCGATGTGAACGCGGTCGCCTCGGTGTTGCCGGCGGAGCCGCTGGTCTTCCGTTCGGCGCGCATGGCGCGCGTCGTGGAGCTGGCGCGGCGCGTGGCGTCGAGCGACGCGAACGTGCTGCTGGCCGGGGAGAGCGGCACCGGCAAGGGGATCCTGGCGCGGTTCATCCACGACCAGAGCCCGCGGCGGGGCGCGCCGTTCGTGACCATCGCCTGTGCGAACATCCCGGCAGGGCTCCTCGAGAGCGAGCTGTTCGGTCATGAGAAGGGGGCGTTCACCGGCGCAACCGAGCGACGCGTCGGCCGGTTCGAGCAGGCCGATGGCGGGACGATCCTCATCGACGGGGTGAGCGAGCTGGCCCCCGGCTTGCAGGGCAAGCTGCTGCGGGTCCTGCAGGAGAAGGCGTTCGAGCGGCTGGCCGGCACGCGCACGCTGCGTGTCGATGTCCGGGTCCTGGCCTCGACCCAGGCGCCGCTGGAAGAGGTGGTCGCGCGCGGCGAGTTCCGGGCCGACCTGTTCTATCGCTTGAACGTGGTCTGCATCGAAATCCCGCCGCTGCGGGACAGGATGGAGGATCTGCCGGTGCTGGTCGAGCATATACTGCGCGGGATCGCCCAGCAGCGGGGCGGCGCGCCGCGCCGGCTGGCGCAGGCGGCGCTTCATCGGCTGCTGCGGCACGACTGGCCGGGCAACGTCCGGGAACTGCGCAACGTCGTCGAAGGCGCCGCCATCGTGGCGGAGGACGGCGACATCCCGGCCCGGGCGCTGCGGCTGGGCCGGCCGGCGGGCTCGGGCGGGGGCCCGGGTGCCGGCCTGCTCGCCGATGCGGGCGACCGGCGCCTGACGCTCGCCGAGCTGGAGGAGAGATACATCCGTGAGGTCCTGCGCCTGGCCGGAGGCAACCGATCGCAGGCGGCCCGGATCCTCGGGATCAACCGCAAGACGCTGCTGGAGAAGCGGAAGCGCTACGGCATTCCCTGAGGCCGTCGCGTCCACCGCGGTCGACGCTGGAGAGGACAATGATCATGGCGATGACGAAGAAAGTGCTCGATGTCTACAAGACGCGTCTCCTCGACAAGAAGCGCACCCTCGCCAACGCCTATAACAAGAACAAGACCTATGGGCGTCTGACCGAGGACGAGGGGACCCAGGATCTCGCCGACAAGGCGTCGAGCGCCTACACCAAGGAATTCCTGTACTCGCTGTCGAACACCGACCGCGCCATCTTGCAGCAGGTGGACGAGGCGCTGGGGCGCATCGCGCGCGGCAAGTTCGGCGTCTGCAGCGAATGCGGCGACGAGCTGAACAAGAAGCGGCTCGAGGCGGTGCCCTGGGCGGGCTACTGCGTCTCCTGCCAGGACAAGAAGGAAAAGGGGCTGCTCTAAGCGCGCCGCTCCGCCCGCACGGAGCCGGGCGCGTCATCGGAAAGGTCATGAGGATCCGGACCGTCCTCTACCTGATGTTCGGGGCGATCGCCGTCATCGCCCTGTCGGTTCTGTACACCGCCAACCGGGCCGCCTTCAACCAGCCGATCTTCTTCGGGGAGAGGCTCGTCCTGCCGGTCTGGCTGACGCTCCTCCTGGGCTGCGGCGTCTCCATGCTGGTGCCGCTCCTGTTCGGCCTGCTCCGCGATCTGCGCCGGCTGTTCCTGTCGCTGCGCGCCGGACCGACCAGCGGCTCGCAGCAGGAAGCCGAGTCCCGCTATCTGCAGGGGATCGAGTCGATGCTCAACGGCCGCGAGGAGAGGGCCCTCGAACACTTCAACGCCGTTCTGGCGGTCGCCCCGGAGCACTTCGACGCGCTCCTGAAGGCGGGCGAGGTGCTGCGCACGTTGCGGCGTTTCCCCGAGGCGATCGAGCTGCATCGTCGCGCCGCCCGCCTGCGCGAGGCCGACCTGCGGCCGCTGTACTCGCTGGTCGCCGACTACGAGGATTCGGGGGCGCGCGACTCCGCCAAGGCGGTCCTCAACCGGATTATCGAGCTGGCGCCGCAGCGCTCCCTCAACGCCTATCGCAAGTATCGCGGCATCCTGATCAGCGAGGGGGAATGGGAGAAGGCCTGGGAGATCCAGCAGAAGATCGAGGAGCTGCTGTCCGACCTCGGCCGCTCCCGCAAGGGGGAGCGCCGGTTCCACCTCGGCATCCGCACCATGCTGGCCCAGAAGCTGATCGACCAGGGCAAGGAGCGGGATGCGATCGGCATCCTGCGCCGTCTGGTGAAGACCGACCCGGCCTTCGTGCCTGCCTACCTGAAGCTGGGGACCGCGCTGGTGGCGCTGCACCAGCCGGAGGAGGCGGTCGAAGTGTGGGAGGGGGGGTACCAGGCGACCCAGCACGCCATCTTCCTGTCGACCATCGAGAACCACTACCTGGCGATGGAGCAGCCGCGCCGGGCGATCGAGGCGCTCAAGGCCGCCGTGTGGAAGACCCAGAAGGAAACCATCCCCCGCTTCTTCCTGGGCAAGCTGTACTACCGCCTCGAAATGATCGACGAGGCCCTGCAGCAGTTCACCCTCATGAAGGGGCTGGTCACCTACTTCCCCACCCTGCACTACTACCTCGCCAAGATCATGGAGCGCCAGGGCAACCATCGCGAGGCGATCAAGGAGCTGGAGATCCTGCTCGGCGAAGCCGACGTGCTGCGCATCGAGTACGCCTGCGCGGTCTGCGCGCGACGCTACTCGGGCTGGGTCGACTACTGCGAGCGCTGCGGCGAGTGGAACAGCGTCGCCGTGGATTTCCGCGAGGAGCGCCCGGTCGAGGAGCTCGGGATCAGCACCGCCCCCGTCTACACCACCGGGCCCGAGGTCGAGGAGGCGCAGGGCTGACGCATGCCGCCCGCCTCGCTCCCCCTGGTCCTCGTGGTCCTCGACGGCTGGGGCCATCGCGATGGCGACGGCGGCAACGCCATCGAGCGCTGCGGCGCCCCGATCATGAACGGCCTGGCCCGCGCCTGGCCGAGCGCTCTCCTGCAGGCCGCCGGCGAGGCCGTCGGGTTGCCCCCCGGCTACATCGGCAACTCCGAGGTCGGTCACCTGTGCCTGGGCGCCGGCCGGGTCGTCTGGCAGGACATGTCGCGCATCAGCCGCGCCGCGGCGGCCGGCGAGTTCGAGGTCAACCCGGTCCTGCTCGAGGCGATGCGCGCCGGCGGCCGCCCCGGGGCGGCGCTTCACCTGATGGGCCTCCTCAGCGACGGAGGCGTGCACAGCCACATCGACCACCTGAACGCCCTGCTGGGCATGGCGGCGCGACAGCGCCTTTCGAACGTCTTCCTGCACGCTTTCCTGGACGGGCGCGACACACCCCCCCGGAGCGGCGCCACCTACCTGGAGCGCGCCGCGGCGATGCTGCGCGCCGCCGGCCCGGGCCGCATCGCCACCGTGTCGGGGCGCTACTACGCCATGGACCGCGACAATCGCTGGGAGCGGATCGAGAAGGCCTGGCGCGCCATGACGCTGCGGGACGGTCCGCGGTTTCCGACCCCCGCGGCGGCGATCGAGGCCTCGTACGCCGCCGGCGTCGGCGACGAGTTCGTCACCCCGTCGATCGTCGAAGGGACGACTTCGAGCGTCGATGCCCCGTCGAAGCGGGCTGGCCGCGACCCGGCCGTGCGCGACGGCGATGCGATCCTGTTCTTCAATTTCCGCGCCGACCGCGCGCGCCAGTTGACGCGCGTCTTCACCGAGGAGCGCTTCGATCGCTTCCGGGCCGAGCCGCGGCCGCGGCTCGGCCGCTTCGTCTGCATGACGCGCTATGACCAGAGCTGGACGCTGCCGGTGGCGTTCCCGCCGCAGCCGCTGGCCGGCACCTTCGGCGAGGTCATCGCCGCCGCCGGCCTGCCGCAGCTGCGGATCGCCGAGACCGAGAAATACGCCCACGTCACCTATTTCTTCAACGGCGGCGACGAGCGCGTCTTCCCCGGCGAGGAGCGCTGCCTGATCCAGTCGTCCAAGGTGGCGACCTACGACCTGAAGCCGGAGATGATGGCGGCGGAGGTCACCGCCGAGGTCGTGCGCCGGCTGCGGCAGGCACCGCGCCAGGCGGTGATCCTCAACTACGCCAACGCCGACATGGTCGGTCACACGGGGAAGCTGGAGCCGACCATCGAGGCCTGCCGGGTCGTCGATCGCTGCGTCGGCGAGGTGACCCGCACGGTGCTCGAGCTCGGCGGTGTCGCCGTGGTCACCGCCGACCACGGCAACGCCGAGGAGATGATCGATCGCCAGGGCGGCCCAATCACGGCGCACACGACCAACCCGGTGCCGGTGCACGTCGTCGGCCGGGGGCTGGAGGGCAGGGCGCTGCGCCCGCAGGGGCTGCTGGCGGATGTCGCCCCGACCATGCTTGGGCTCCTGGGGATCACGCAGCCGAAGGAGATGGAGGGCCGGTCGCTCTTCGCCCGTTGAGCGCGCCGGGCGCCGCGTCGCCCCGCGCTCCGGTCAGGACCGGCAGATGCAGACCGTTGTCGCCGCCGGCCGGCGCCTCCTCGAGGCGCTGCTGGCCGGGCTTCTCCCCGCCGACTGCACGCTGTGCGGCGCGCCGCTCCCCTGGCGGCAGGCGGGTGGCGTCTGCCTGCCGTGCTGGAGCGACCTGCCGTGGACGCCCGGCTTGCGGAGCGGCCGGGGACCGCTGCGCGCCGTCCTCTGGGGCGGCGATTACCGCGACCCGCTCCGGCGCCTGATCCGGGGATTCAAGTTCGAGGACATGGATGATCTCGGTGCCGTCCTGGGCGCCGAGCTCGCCCGGCGGCTCGGGCCACTGCTCGCGGGCGGCGCCTTTCCCCCCGGCATCGACATGGTGGTGCCGGTGCCGCTGCACTGGTGGCGGCGCTGGCGGCGCGGCTACAACCAGGCGGAGATCCTGGCGGAGCCGCTGGCGCAGGCGCTGGCTCTGCCGGTGAGGACCGACGTCCTGGTCCGTCGCCGCGCCGGCCGCCGCCAGCTCGGCCTGTCGCGACGCGACCGGCTGCGGGCCCTCGCCGGCTGCTACGCGGCGCGCCCGGGGGTGCGCGGCAGGACGGTGCTCGTGGTCGATGACGTGCTCACCACCGGCGCCACCCTGTCCGCCTGCGCCGCCGCCCTGCGCCGCGCCGGCGCTGCGTCCGTCATCGGCTGCGTGGTGGCCCGGACAACCAGAAACTGATATCGGGAACCGCCCGGTCAGGGACCGAGCTTGCGGAGGAAACGCTTGCGCTCGATCTGCGCCAGGTGGGCGTAGTACGGCTGGTGCCTGCGGAGCAGCCGGTCCCAGGTGTCGATGAACAGCACCAGGCGATCGATGCCGTCCTTCGGGATCCAGACCCCATGATCGTTGATGCACTTGTAGATGGCGACGCCGGAGTTGGCGGAGTAATTCACCGGCCGCATGACGCCGATGCAGTAGGGGCACTTGACGATGCGGCGGGTCTCGTCCTCGCCGAGTCGATAGGACGGCTCCGGGCGGCGGACATAGTCCGTCAACTGCTTGACGCGATCCGCCGGCAGCGACTTCGGGCCGACCTCGATGATCCACTTCAGGCGGCCTTCCTCGAGCCACGTGCCGCCGCAGCCGGCGCAGCTGTCGATCGGGATGTTGAGATACCTGGACGCGACGAGCGCCGCGCCGCAACCTGAGCAGTACACCTGCGATCCCCTCCCTGTCGCGTCTCCATATACGCCCAGAGTCCGCCACCTGCAAGGCTTTTGAGGGATCTCTCCTCGAAGAGACCGCCCCGGGCGTTTGACAGACCCGCGTCCCTGCGGTAGCATCTTCGGCCGCGCGGCCCCCGTGCCCCCGTCGTGACGATGAGCCGCGCGTCGTCTTCCTGGAGAGGTTTTCACGATGAATGCCATGACCGTCCCGTTGCGCGCCGTCCTCATCGCCGCGCTGGCGCTTGTCGCCGTCCCGTTCGCCGCGTCCCCGGTGCGCTCCGAGGAGCCCCCGAAGGAGGCACCGAAAGGGGCCCCCGCCGCGAAGGACGCGCCCAAGCTGTATGTCCACATCGAAACCGAGCTGCGCTTCACGTACGCCGGCGATCCCTCCAGGGTTTCGACCCTGTTCAAGAACGAGGGGACGGTGCCGTGGATCAACCCCGGCATCGACATCGAGGGCGGCTTCGAAGTGTTCGACAGCGCGGGGCACAAGCTCGAGAGGACGAAGGGCGCCGCCGTCAACAAGGATACGCAGCCGAAGCAGCTCGAGCCCAACGCCTACTTCGGGAAGATCGTCAACCTCACCGCCCAGTTCCCGAAGCTCGGCTCCGTCGGCACCTACCGCGTCACCTGGTCGGCGCCCGGCGTCCCCGAGCAGACGCTGGCGACGCGGGTCATCCGCAAGTACGACGCGGCGAAGGAATACCAGGCGGTGATCGACACCGATTTCGGCAAGGTCGTGATGGAGTTCTACAAGGACCTCGCCCCGTTCCACGTCAAGAACTTCATCGATCTGGTCAACCAGGATTTCTACAACGGCCTGCTGTTCCACCGATTGATCAAGGGCGAGCTGCTGTTCGGCGGCTCCCCGACCGGCGACGAGCGCGGCTCGCCCGGCTACAACATGCCGCCGGAGCCGAACGGCCTGAAGGTGCTCCCCGGTGTCATCGCGCAGGTGCGCAACTCGCTGACCGGCGCCGATGAGTCGGGGTCGATCTTCATGATCGCCGCCACGGCCCAGCCGGATATGGACAACCGGGTCACGGTGTTCGCCCGGGTCGTCGAAGGGCTGGATACCGTCAAGGCGATCGCCAACCTGCCGACGGTCGGCGGTCCGCCGCGGGTGGCGAGCCGCCCGATCAAGGACGTTGTCATCCGCAAGATCGAAATCCGCGAGAAGAAAGCCGCCAAGGGCTGACCACCCGCCCGAGGGACGCGTGCGCAGGCGAACGGCGTTCGCCATCGGCCTTGCGACGGCGCTCGCCGCCGCCTCCTTCCTGATGCCCGCCGCCTCGCTGCCCGGCGCGACCCTGTGGGCCGCCGCCCGCGAGCGCCCGCGTCGCACGGCCGCCGGGTATGACGCGCCCGGGGAGAGCTGGCGGGAGGGTCCGGTTCGCTATCTCCTGGGCAAGGACGAGGACGACGCGTTCCGCGCCCTGCGCACCGACGACGACCGCGCCGCCTTCATCGCCTCGTTCTGGTCCCGTCGCGATCCGGATCTCTCCACGCCCCAGAACGAGTACCGCGACCGCTTCTACGGGCGCGTCGAGGCGGCGAACCTCCTGTTCACCGACTCGACCAAGGACGGCTGGAAGACGGACCGGGGCAAGATCTACATTCTGCTCGGGCCGCCGGACGACCTCGACGAGCGGAAATTGCGGAGCATCAGCGCCGACGTGATCCTCTGGACCTACCGCGACCCGCCCCCCGGCTCGGGCGTCAGTCCGCACTCGACCGTCCGTTTCGCGCGCGATCTCACCGGCGAATATCGCCTCTCGAACAACATCCTGCTCAGCAGCCTGGAGTCCTCGTTGAGCGTCGGCCTGCAGACCCAGGCGATGCAGATGCAGAATCTGCCGGAGACCCGGCGGCTGCTGGACGGCGTCGTCATGACGCGCACCTATCCGGTCGTGCCGTTCCGGACGCACCGTGACTTCTTCGCCTCCACCGGCGGCGACACGTTCACGGTCCTCACCCTCGGGATCAGACCGGTGCTGCTCGCGGGGACGGCCACCGGCCCGGCTGCCGCAGCGCCGCTGGCGGCCGGCACCGCGCCCGCCCCGCCCGGCCGCGCCCCCGCTCAAGCCACCGGCGCTCCCGTCCAAGAGGGCAGCGGCGCGATCGTGGCCGCCGCCGCGACGGGCCCGGGGGCCGGCGACCGCCTCGAGGTCATGGCGCGACTGGTCGGCGGGCCGGGCCTGCCGACCTACGACTGGGCCGGCCCGACGGGGTTCCGTGAGGGCGAATCGCCGGCCGGTCCGGATGCGGTCCGGCTGTTCCAGGCCGGGGCGCCGGTCCGCCCGGGCGACTACACTGTCCATTACGCCGTCGTCGATCGGGAGCGCGGCGTGGTCCATTCGTATCACGAGCCCCTTCAAGTGCCGGATTTCCGCGACGACCGCTTCGCGCTGAGCAGCGTCAGCCTCGCGAGCCGGCTCGAGCGTCTCGACGAGGCGCGCCCATCCGGGTACACCGCACCGTTCGTGTTCGGCAACCTGCGCGTCCTGCCGCGGGCGGACGAGGCCTTTCACACCGGCGAAAACCTGGCCTTCTACTTCCATGTCCACGGGGCGGCAAGCGATCCGATCGACGGCCGCCCCGACCTCGACATCACCTACCGTTTCTTGCATGTCCCCGCCCCCGGTTCCCGGGCCGAAACCGCCGCCGGCGCTACCCCGACTCCCGGGCCGACGCCGCTCGGCCGGCCGATCGTCATGACGCGACAGCGCAGCCAGGTGCAGGGATACACGCTGCCGTTGCATGACTGGCCGCGCGGCGATTTCCGCCTGCGCGTCGAGGTGACCGACAACCTCACCGGGCGGCGGGCCGCGCAGGAGGTCGACTTCCGTGTCCTCTGAACGTCGCGATTGGGGATCCCCGGCCGGTGTCAAGGTGGTGGCCCTCGGCGGCGGCACCGGGTTGCCGGTCGTGCTGCGCGGTCTGAAGGGGCCGGTCTCCGAGACCGACGGAACCCTGACCGGCATCGTCACGGTCACCGACGACGGCGGCAGCAGCGGCCGGCTGCGGCGCGACTTCGACGCGCTGCCGGTCGGCGACATCCGCAACTGCCTGGTCGCCCTGTCGGAGAACGAGCCGCTGATGTCGGAGCTGTTCCAATACCGCTATCGCGGCAACGGCGCCCTCGGCGGACACAGCATGGGGAACCTGATCCTGACCGCCCTCGCCGATTGCCGCGGATCGTACCTGGAGGCGATCGAGATCTCGGGCGAGGTCCTGGCGATCCGCGGCCGCATCCTGCCGGCGACGCTCGCCAAGGTGGTGTTGCGCGCCCGCCTGCAGGACGGCCGCTGGGTGCGGGGCGAGTCGAAGATCTCCCGGAGCCTCCGGCCGATCGCGGCGATCGCCACCGATCCGCCGTCGCCCGCGCCGGCCCCCGGGGTCCTGCAGGCGCTGCGCGAGGCCGATCTCATCGTCCTCGGTCCCGGCAGCCTGTACACCAGCGTGCTGCCGAACTTATTGGTGCGCGGCGTGGCCGGGGCGCTGCGCCGGTCACGAGCCGTCAAGGTGCTGGTCGGCAACTTGATGACCCAGCCGGGCGAGACCGACGGCTACGGGGCGGTCGATCACCTGAACGCGGTCGAGGCGGCCGCCGGTCCGCGGCTGGTCGATTGCTATCTGGCGAACAGCCGGCGCGTGCCGGCGGCGCTGATGCGGCGCTATGCGGGCGAAAGCGCCCGGCCGGTCGCGTCGGACGCCGCCGCCCTGCGGCGCCACGGCGTGCGCCTGCTGCAGCGCGACCTGCTGCGCGAGGATCACGCCTTCCCGACCGCGCGGCACCATGAAGGCAAGCTGGCGCGGGCGCTGCTGGGTATCTTGAAGTCGCAGCGGAGCCGCGCATGAGGCTCAATCTCAGCGACGAACCGATCACCGCCGAGCTCCTGGCGGAGGCGCTGGCCCGCACCGGCAGCGCGGTGATCGCGGTCGACGGCACCAGCATGCACCCGACCCTGCAGATGGGTTGGCGGGTCTTCCTCAAGCCGGCCAACGGCGAGGACCTGCGCATCGGCGATATCGCCGTGTTCCGCGGCGAGCGGTATCTCACCGTGCACCGGCTGGTGTGGAGGGAGCGCACGCCGGCGGGCACGACGCTGGTGTTTCGCGGCGACTACAACCGCCTGCGTGAGCGCATCGCGCCGGCCGCCGTCCTGGCGAGGGTCGCCGCCGTCGAGGTGCCGGGTCCGAAGAAGGGAGCGGGGCGGGTGGTGGCGCTCGAAGCCGACGCCCTGACCCTGTTCTACCGGCTGGCCTTCGCGATCCACTCGCTGTTCCGCCCGCTCCTGCCGGCCACGACGCCCGGCGCTGTCCCGGGCCCGCTGGGCCGCGCCGCGCGGTCGGCCTTCGCCGCCCTGGAGCGCCTGTTCGGCCTGCTGCTGCCGTCGCGCCGCTGAACCGGCCGCGACCGCGGCGCCGCTCCGGGCGTCAACCGCCTGACGAGACCCGGCCCGCGTTCCATGGAAATCGATCCCGCCTCGCGCGCGATCGGCGGTTTTTCCCAAAAACAGACCCGGCCCGCCTTGACTCTCGATCGTCGTTACATAAATTGTTCCATTGTGTTGAGTGGCATCTGGCACGGCAGATCCGCGGAGGCTCCGGCTCGATGAAAAACATCCTGGTGGCGGAGGACGACCGGTCCCTGCGTGACGGCCTGGTCCAGGCCATGAATCGCAGCGGCTACAAGGTCCACGTCGCCCAGACCGGCAAGGACGCTCTCGAGAAGATCGAGAAGCAGGTTTTCGACGTCGTCATCGCCGGCGTGCGGATGGGCGACACCAACGGCCTCGACATCCTCCGCAAGGCGCGCGCCACCAACGCCGGCACGATGGTCATCGTCACCGGCGAGAATGGCAGCGGCGCGGTGGAGGCGATGCGCGGCGGCGCGTTCGATTACGTGCAGAAGCCGCTGTCGACCGAGGCGATCGAGCTGAAGATCCAGCGGGCCATGGAGCACCAGCGCCTGGTCGTCCGCCTGTCGTCGATGACCGAGACGCCGGCCGACCCCTCCGATCGCTACGGCCTGGTCGGTTCGTCGAGCGCCATGAAAGAGATCTTCAAGATGATCGACAAGGTCGCCTCATCGAGCGCGACCGTCCTGATTCAAGGCGAGACCGGCACCGGCAAGGAGCGGGTCGCCGAGGCGATCCACCGCAACTCGCCGCGCTGCGACGGCGCCTTCGTGCGGATGAACTGCGCGTCGCTTCCCGACAACCTGCTGGAGAGCGAGCTGTTCGGCCACGAGAAGGGGGCGTTCACCGGCGCCGACCAGATGCGCATCGGCCGCTTCGAGATGGCCAACGAGGGGACGCTGTTCCTCGACGAAGTCGGCAACATGAGCGCCAACACCCAGGCCAAGGTCCTGCGCGCCATCCAGAACCAGGAGTTCGAGCGCCTCGGTGGCAGCCGCACCATGAAGGTGGACGTGCGGATCATCGCCGCGACCAACATCAACCTTGAGACGGCCATCAAGGAGGGCCGCTTCCGCGAGGACCTGTACTACCGGCTCAACGTGGTCAACATCGTGGTGCCGCCTTTGCGCGACCGTCCCGAGGACATCCTGCCGCTGGCGGAGAGCTTCCTGAAGCGCTTCGCCCGCGAGCTGCGCCGCAAGGTCAACGTCTTCTCGCCCGAGTCGGTGAAGCGCCTCCAGGAATACCGCTGGCCGGGCAACGTGCGCGAGCTGGAGAATACCCTCGAGCGCGCCGTGCTGATGTGCGAGAGCGACGCCATCCGCCCCGTCGACCTCACCCTCCTCGACCGCGAGCACACCCTCGGCATGACGCCGCAGCTCGCCGTCGACCTCCTGAACCTCGAGTCGCTCGAGAAGACCGCGCTGCTCGAGGCCCTCAAGCGCAGCAACTGGATCCAGAAGGAAGCCGCCAAGCTCCTCGGCGTGAGCAGCCGCGTATACGTTGACGGGTGCGAGCCGCGAGGACGCCCGTCAGGGCGGCCAGATCCGCGGTCGCAGCAGAAGACCGGTGAGAAATCCGGGCTAGGAGCCTGTCCCGGTCCCGGTCCGATCTAAGATGTTCCCCCCTCGTGGAGGTGCTCCATGCGCCGTCTTCTCCTCGCCTTGTGCGCGTTGGCCATTGCGGTCCCCGCCCTCGCCTCGGACAAGTTCGTCGTCCACGAGGACAAACCGCTGGACGACGCCCGGCGCCCCGCGCCGGGGAAGGCGCTGATCTATTTCGCCCGGCCCCAGACCATGGGCTTCGCGGTCAAGGTCAAGCTGTACGCCGACGGGCGATTCGCCGGGTTGATCATGAGCAAGACCTACATTCCCATCGAGGTCGACCCGGGCAAGCACGAGTTCATCGTGCAGGCGGAGAACGCCGGCTTCCTGGAGGCCGAGGTCGCACCGGACAGGATCTACCTGGTCCAGGTCGCCATCCACATGGGGGCGATGAAGGCCCGGACGCACTTCGAGGTCGCTCGCACCGGCAGCGAGGCGATGGACGAAATCCTCAAGAGCCGCGAGGCGCTGCGGGCGCTCTCCACGACCGAGGATGGCCAGCAGTGGGTCAAGGAGGAGGACCCGAAGATCCAGGAGGTGATCAAGAAGTACCGGGAGAAGGGCGAGGAGTTCGAGCACCTCAAGCCGGAGGACGGGTTCGGCGCTCCCCCCTGGTTGACCGGCTCCCGCTAGCCCGGATTTATTACCGGGGTTCGTCGCGAGACCGCGCAGATGGTCGTCATGACGGGCTCCCGCAGCAGCGAGCACCCGAAACGTATTCGACATACGTTGACGGGTGCGAGCCCCGAGGACGCCCGTCAGGGCGGCCAGATCCGCGGTCGCAGCAGAAGACCGGTGAGAAATCCGGGCTCGGAGCCTGTCCGCGTATTCGGCAGGGCCGCGCGCCTGCGACCTGCGCTACCATTCCCGGCATGCCCCTGTACCTGAAGGAGGACGACGTCGCGCGTCTGCTCGACATGCGCGACTGCATCGAGGCGGTCGAGGAGGCGTTCCGGCAGCACGGAGCCCGGGCGGCCGACTTTCGGCCGCGCGCCCGCGCCAGGATCGAGGGCGGGATGCTGCACGTCCTGCCGGCCGCGTCGGCGCCCTGGGGCCGGATGGCCGCCAAGGTGTACGCCACCACCCGCCGCGGGGCCCACTTCATCGCCCTGCTTTTCGACGGCCGCTCTTCGGAGCTGCTGGCGGTGATCGAGGCCGACCGGCTCGGGCAGATCCGCACCGGCGCGGCGACCGCGGTCGCCACCCGGCACCTGGCGGCGCCGGGCGAGGCGACCCTGGGGGTGCTCGGCACCGGCTGGCAGGCGCGCGGCCAGGCGCAGGCGATCGCCTGCGTCCGGCCGCTCAGGGAGATCCGCGCCTGGGGTCGCGACGCGGCGCGCCTCAAGGCGTTCTGCGCCGACATGGAGAAGTCGTGCGGCGCGCCCGCCCGCCCCGCCGCCTCGGCCGAGGAAGCGGTGCGCGGCGCCGGCATCGTCGTGACCGCCACGTCGGCCGAGCAGCCGGTGCTGCGCGGCGAGTGGCTCGAGCCAGGCGCCCACCTGAACGCCGTCGGCAGCAACCGTCCGGAGCGTCGCGAGCTGGACGGCGAGGCGGTGCGCCGCGCCGACCTCATCGTCATCGACTCGATCGAGCAGGGTCGACTGGAGGCGGGCGACCTGCTGCTGGGCGACCCGGCGTCGCTCGACCGGGCGGTCGAGCTGTCGGCGATCATCGCCGGGCGGGAGAGCGGCCGCCGCTCGAAGGAACAGATCACCCTGTTCAAGTCGCTCGGGATCGGTCTGGAGGACCTGGCTGCCGCGTCGGTGGTCTACGACCGGGCGCTGGAGTCCAACTCCGGCCGGCCCCTGCCGTAGGCCCCGGGCGGCCGCTACCGCCGCGACGCTCCTTCGCTGTCCAGCTCCCGGGCGCAGTCGATCAGATCCTCGATCGCCATCGCCACCCGGTCGCCGTGGGTGCGGAACGACAGGATGCACAGGCGCAGGACGTACCGGCCCCGCAGCGTCGTGCTCGACAGGAACACCCGCCGGCGCGCGTGCACCGCCTGCATGAGGCGGGCGTTGAACGCGTCGGCGTCGCCCGACTTCGGGACGTAGCGGAACGGCACCACCGAAAGTTGCGGCTCGTCGAGACACTCGAACCCCGGTGCGCGCCGCAGCTCCTCCCAGGCCCAGCGCGCCAGCTCGAGCTTCTCGCGCAGGTTGTCGCGGAAGGCGGCGACACCGAACAGCTTGAGCGGCAGCCACAGACGCAGGCCGCGGAATTCGCGCGACAGCTCCGGCGAAATGTCGGCGAACGAGACCAGCGAGCCGGCCTCGTGCAGGTCTTGAAGGTACCCGGCCCGCGAGCCGTGAGCTTCGCGCAGCGCCTCGGCGTCGCGCACCAGCAGGCAGCCGGTGCCGTACGGCAGGAACAGACCCTTGTGCGGGTCGAGGGTCAGCGAGTCGGCCCGCTCGATCCCCGGCAGGAGCCGCTCCCCGCCCGGCGCCAGCCGGAAGAAGCCGCCGTAGGCGCCGTCGACGTGCAGCCAGAGCCGCTCGCGCGCGCACAGGTCGGCGATGGCGGGGATCGGATCGACGGCGCCGGTGTTGGTGGTCCCGGCGTTGGCGATGACCAGGAACGGCGTCAGGCTGCGTCGCCGGTCGTCGCGGATGGCCCGCTCCAGGTCGTCAGGGCGCATCCGGAACCGCTCGTCCACCGGCAGGGCGCGCAGGTTCCCCTCCGGGAACCCGGCGAGCAACGCGGCCTTTGCCACGGAGTGATGCGACTCCTCCGACAGGTAGAGGATCCCGCTCAGGAAGTTTTCCGGCAGCCGGGTGCGCCGCGCAGTGATGATGGCGGTCAGGTTCGACAGCGATCCGCCGCTGGTCAGGATCCCCTGTGCGCCGTCCGGGAAGCCGACCATCCGCCGCAGCCAGTCGAGGACCGTGTGCTCGATCTGCGCCAGCGCCGGCGCCGGGGCCGACAGCCCGACGTAGCGGTTGGCGGTCAGGGCGAGGTAGTCGCCGAGGGCCGCCGGGTAGAGGCCGCCGCCGGGGATGTACGCCAGGTACCCCGGACCGGCGCTGTTGAGCGACTTGGCGACCGCGGTCTCCAGCCGCGACAGCAGCGCCTCGATCGGTTGGCCGTCCTCCGGCGGCGGCTCGCGGAACGAAGCGGCGATCGGCCCGACCCCGTCGTGATCCCACGACGGCTGCGCATCGATGGTCTCGACCTGGCGGAGCGCGAAGGCCACGCACGCGTCGGTGACCTGCCGCAGGCGATCGCCCGGCAGATCGAAACTGACGGCGCGCCGCGGCAGCGGCCGGTGGCTCATGACGCGCCGGCCTCGAAGGCCCCGAGCGCCCGCAGATGCGCCTCGACCGAGGCGGCCAGTGCGCCCAGGTCGTAGCCGCCCTCCAGGAGCGACACGATCCGGCCGTCGCAGTGGACCGCCGCCGCCTCGCGCACCAGGCCGGTCAGGCGGGCGAAGCCGTCCTCGCTCAGCGCCATGCCGGCGAGCGGGTCGGCACGGTGCGCGTCGAAGCCGGCCGAGATGAGGATCAAGTCGGGCCGGAAGCGATCGATGGCCGGCCGCAGGACGTCGCGGAAGACGCGCAGATAGGCGTCATCGCCGGCGCCGGCCGGCATCGGCACGTTCAGGGTGAATCCCTCCCCGGCGCCGCGGCCGCGCTCCGCATCCCCGCCGGTGCCGGGATAGAAGGGGTACTGGTGCGTGCTGAAGTAGAAGACGCCGGGATCGTCCTCGAAGATGTGCTGCGTGCCGTTGCCGTGGTGCACGTCCCAGTCGACCACGAAGACGCGCGCCAGGCCGTGGCGTGCCTGCGCATGCCGGGCCGCCACCGCGGCATTGTTGAACAGGCAGAATCCCATGGCGCGGTCGGCCTCGGCGTGGTGCCCGGGCGGCCGGCAGCAGGCGAAGGCGGCCGCCGCGCGGCCGGTGGCAACCGCGTCGCAGGCGGCGACGGCGCCCCCGGCGGCCAGCAGCGCGGCATCCCACGACCCCTCCGACACGCCGGTGTCGGGGTCGAGCGCCGCCGGCGCCCGCCGGCACGCCTCGCGAATCGACTCGATGTACGAGGCCGGGTGGACCCGGCGCAGCGTTTCGATCGGGCACGGCTCCGGGCGGATCAGGAGGAGGCGATTGAGCAGGTCCCGCGAGCGGAGGTGGTCGCGGATGACTTTGATGCGCTCGGGCCGCTCCGGATGACCGGGGCCGTTGCGGTGCCGCAGACAGTCCTCGTGGTAGACGAAGGCGACCGGCCGCCTCCCGCTCACCGCTCGAACATCTCCCCGGCCGGGACGACCCGCACCCGCGCGGGATCGAGCCGCAGGGGGAACGAGGCGATCGCCTCGTCCTCGCGCAGCAGTGCATCGTCGGTCGTCGGCGTCTGGTAGACGATCGGCGTCGGCCGGCCAGACAGGAGCGTCTCCTTGAGCTCGGCCGCGCGGCCGGTGACCATCGCCAGCGCCAGCCGGTCGGATCGCAGATGGGCGCGCACCGCGGCATTGACCCGCTCGACCGTCAGTCCCTTCAGCTCCCGTTGCACCCGCTCGAGATAGTCGTCGAAGCCGTAGAAGCGCGCATCCATCAGGGTGCCGAGCCGGCGGCTCTGGCTCTGGGCCCACAGGCGCGAGTAGTTCAGGAGATAGGTGCGCGTGTTCTCGAACTCCTGCAGCGTCAGGCCGGTCCGCACCAGGCGGTCGAGCTCGCGGATCGCCTGCCGTAGCGCGAACGGCGCGTTCTCCGGACGCACCGGCCGAAGCCAGATTTCGAAGTGCTGCTGCCGGCGCGGGATGTTCGGCACGGCGTAGGTGCTGCCGCCGTCCTGGACGAAGTTCTCGATGTACGCATAGTCGCCGTAGTTGAGCCCCCGCAGCTCCCGCATGATGTTCATCAGCCTGCCGGTGAAGGTGCGGTGCTCGCCGAGATACGACCGCGCCACCATCAGGGCGTAGAAATCGGCGTCGGCGCGGGTCACGTCGATCGGATAGCCGATCGAGATCGCCGTCGCCAGCGCCGGCTTCTCGATGATCAGGACCTCCGTGCCCTCGAGCGGCTTCGGCGCGGGCAGCGGCGCGGCGTTCTGCGCCGGAGCGGCGCTTCCGGTGGGGGCGGCGCTTCCGGCCGGGGCCGCGCCCTCCCCCAGGAGGGCGAAGTCCTTCTTGACCGCCTCGACGAACGAGGCCGGGTAACCGCCCGCCAAACCGATCAGCAGGGCGGCGCGCGTGTAGTGCGCGGCGTGGAATCGCTTCACGTCCTCGAGCGTGATCGCCTTCAGCCCCGCCACGGTGCCGGCATCGCACTGCCGGCCGTACGGATGCCCCCGGTACATCAGCCACTGCAGGCCCGCCTTGCCGAGGTTCTCGTCGTCGCTGCCGCGCAGGGTCGTTTCGATCGAAGACAGGAGGAGATCGCGGTTGCGCGTGAAATCGGCCTCGTCGAAGCGCGGATGGAGGATCAGATCGCGCAGCAGGGCGTAGAACGCCGCCAGGTGATCGCGATGCACCTCGCCGATGAACGTCGTGACCTCGCGGTCGGCCTGCGGCGCGATCGACGCCGCCATCGGGAACAGCGCCTCGGTGACCTGCCGGTAGGTCAGCCCGGTCGTTCCCCCCTGGCCGATGGTCAGCGCCGTGAGGACGCTGAGGCCCTCCTTGCCCGGCGGGTCGTCGACCGATCCGGCCCTGAGCTGGACCCGCATCGCAACCAATGGCGAGCGCCGGCTGGGGAGCAGGCAGGTCGCCGGTGCCGCCGTCTTCGATCGACCGGCCGGCGCCGCGGCCGCGCCGCCGGCGCGTCCCGCCGTCTGCTTCGACTTCGTCATCGACATCTCCTCCGCATGGGGGCCGGCCGCGGACAGCGCCGCAAAGGCGACCGGCAGCAGGACGGCCGCCGCGAGTGGCGACCGTCCGGGCCGGATCATTTCTCCACTCCGGTGTGGCGCAGGGTCACGACGGTGCGCCCTGCCGGCACGAAATACCTGGCACCGACGGTGCGGATGTCCGCCGGCGTGACCCGGTCGTACAGGGCGTAGTTCCGGTTCACCGCGTCGGGGTCGGCCGCCAGGGCCAGGTAATGGGCCAGGCTCCGCGCCACCGACTGGGCGGTGTCCAGTCCCATGGCATAGCCGTACTTCAAGTGCGCCTTCACCGCCCGCAGCCTGCCGTCGTCGGTCGCCTCGCCGGCGAGAGCCTCGAGCGCGGCGGTGATCGTCTTCTCGACGTAGTCGACGCGGTCCGGATTCTTGACCCGCGCCAGGACGGTGAACAGGAACGGATCGCGGTGGTCGAAGGCGCCGCCGCTGAGGATGTCCACCTCCTGCTCGTCCACCACCAGCCTCTGGTACAGCGGCGCCGCCTCGGAGAACAACAACTGCGAGACCACATCCAGCGCCGGCAGGTCGATCGCCTCGGTCGAGAACGCCGGGCCGTGGTAGCCGATGAACAGGTACGGCTCGGTCGGCGTGTCCCAGCCGACCTCGACCCGCTTCTCGCCGGCCTGCGCCGGTTCGGACGGCACGTCGAAGCGGTACGTGCCGCGCGTCCACGCGCCATAGTGCCGGCGCACCAGGTCGAACGCCTGCCTCGGCTTCACGTCCCCGACGAGAAGCAGGATGCAGTTCTCCGGCCGGTAAAACCGGTCGAAGAACTTCAGGCTGTACTCGTACTGGTTCGGCATGTCTTCGATGTCGCGCAGGAAGCCGATGGTCGTGTGCTTGTAGGTGTGCGTCGTGAACGCGGCGTCGCGCAGCTTTTCGTACAGCGTCTGGAACGGCGTCGAGGCGCTCTTGTTGTACTCGCCCAGCACCGCTCCCGCCTCCTTCTTGAAGGCGTCCTCGGCATACCGAAGATTCATGAAGCGGTCCGACTCGAGGGTCAGGAGGGTGTCGAGAGCCGATGCCGGCGCCAGGATGTGGTAGGCGGTATAGTCGTCGGTCGTGAAGGCGTTGTGCTCCGCCCCGAGATCGCGCAGGACGGCATTGTAGGCGGCCGTCGTGTAGCGCTTCGTGCCGCGGAACATCATGTGCTCGAAGAAGTGCGCGAAGCCGGACTTGCCCGGCTCGATCTCGTTGCGCGAGCCGGTGCGCACCACCGTCCAGCAGGCGACCAGCCCCGGGCTGTCGAACGGCACCACCACGACCTTGAGACCGTTCTCCAGGGCCGTCTCGTGGACCGGGTAGGGGAAGATCTTCGCGGCCGCGCGCTCCGCTTCAGCCCCGACGGCCGCCCGCACTCCGACGATCAACACCGCCACCGCCCCGGCAATCTTCAATGGGTCCAGCATGGCATCGGCTCTCCCGGAGTCGCATCGCCCCGCGCGACCGGCCCGCAGTCTAGGAGGCCCTCCCTTGAATTGCAAGCGCGTCGGTCACGATTGCCCCGAGGTCTCTGGAGCGGCGGGCACTGCCTCGCGGGGCACGCTGCGCGCCGCCCGGATCGGCTGGAGAACGCCGACGGGCGGTGCTCGCTCGCGCTCCGCACGGCGGGCTCGGCTACAAAG
>JAGYID010000147.1 GCA_018606725.1 Acidobacteriota bacterium | reverse complement strand
ACCCTGGACACCGTCGGGCTGTATTGCCCGGTGCCGATCATCAGGACGGCGGAGCGGATCAAGCGCCTGCGGCCGGGCGCCGTCCTCGAGATCCTGTCCGACGACCGCGTGATCCTGATCGACATGCCCGCCTGGTGCCGCTCGATGCGCCACCAGTACCTGGGGCACCGCCGGGAAGGCGGCGAATATCATCTGTTCGTTCGCGTCCGGGACGCGGGAGGAGCCGTCCGGTGACCAGCCAGCCAGTGACCGGCCAGCCAGCCGGGCGATCGGCGAAGATCAAGGCGATCGGCCTCCTGTCGGGCGGTCTCGACAGCACGCTGGCGGCGCGACTGCTCCTGGAGCAGGGGATCGAGGTGCAGGGGCTGCATTATTCGACCGGCTTCTGCATGAACGACCACCGCCGCGCCATGGGCCGCCCGGACGAGGATCCCCGCCGCATGCGCAGCGAGGGTCTGCGTGCCGGCGGTGACCTCGGGGTGCCGATCGAGGTGCTCGATGCGGGCGAGGCTTACATGAAGATGGTCCTCAACCCGAAGCACGGGTACGGGAAGCGCGCCAATCCCTGTATCGACTGCCGCATCTTCATGATCCACGGCGCCGCCGAGTACATGCGGGAGCACGGGGGCGACTTCGTGTTCACCGGCGAGGTCCTGGGACAACGTCCGATGTCGCAACACCTGCAGGCGCTCAACCTGATCGAGAAGGAGTGCGGCATCGCCGGGCTGCTGCTGCGGCCGCTGTCGGCCAAGCACCTGCCGCCGACCGTTCCCGAGGAGCGCGGCTGGGTTGATCGCGAGCGGCTGCTCGCCATCGAGGGTCGGTCGCGGAAGGAGCAGATGGCGTGGAGCGACAAGTGGGGCATCAGCGACTACCCGCAGCCGTCGGGCGGCTGCTGCTACCTGGCCGACGAGAACTTCGCCCGCCGCTTCCACGACGTGCGGCTGCATGCCCGTCCCGAGACCATCAAGCGCGACGAGATGATCCTGCTCAAGGTCGGCCGGCACTTCCGGCTGTCGCCGTCGGTCAAGATCATCGTGGCGCGTGACGAGTCGGAGAATCGCTTCCTGGAGCGCTTCCTCGACGGCCGCTGGTGCTTCGAGGCCCTCGGCACCGGCAGCCCGCTGACCCTCGTCGAGGGGGAGCCGGACGAGCCGCTCCGGCTCCTGATCGCGTCGATCACGGCGCGCTACTCCGACCGCCGCGGCGAGCCGCTGGTCGAGGTCGCCGCCCGACGCGGCGCGGTCGAGCAGACGCTGCTGGTGCCGCCGGTCGCCGACGAGACCCTGCAGGCGTACCGGCTCTAGGAGGCTGTAGGAGTCCTCGGCCGGGCCGGCGGGCCCCGACGCCCGTGCTATAATCCGCGACCCGGATGGGCCGTTAACTCAGCGGGAGAGTGCCATCCTCACACGGTGGAAGTCGCTGGTTCAAATCCAGCACGGCCCACCAACGTTGTTGCCGTCTTTCCTGGTGTTCGCGAAAGTGGGCGGCTAGCTCAGCTGGGAGAGCGCCGCGTTCGCAACGCGGAGGTCGAGGGTTCGATCCCCTTGCCGTCCACCAATACGCCCCTTCCGGAGACCCGGTCGGGCTCCTCGGTGAGCGCCCAAACGCCTGCC
Organism: Acidobacteriota bacterium; assembly: GCA_018606725.1. GTDB lineage: Bacteria > Acidobacteriota > Polarisedimenticolia > Gp22-AA2 > Gp22-AA2 > JAGYID01. The sequence continues at coordinate 4,879 of JAGYID010000147.1, read as the reverse complement.
TCCTTCGATCGCCGGCGCGACGAGTTCCCGGCGCTGCGGACCGGCATCCATCTCCTCAGTCACAGTCTCGGGCCGTTGCCGCGCGCGGCACGGGTCCGCGCCGCGGCGTATTTCGACCAGTGGGAGCGGCAGATCCACGAGGATGCCTGGGGGCGGCACTGGTGGGATCTGCCCCGGCAGGTCGGCGACCGGATGGCGCGGGTCCTCGGTGGCGCGCCCGGGTCGGTGCAGGTGCAGCCGAACACCTCGACGGCGCTGGCGGCGGTGATGTCGTGCTTTGATTTCGCCGCCGGCCGGCGCCGCCGGGTGGTCACCGGCGGGCTCGACTTCCCGACGACCGCGTACCTCTGGGAGGCGCAGCGGCGCGCCGGCGCGGAGATCGTCGTCGTGCCGTCGGACGACGGCCTGACCCTCGACGCGGACCGGGTCGCCGACACCGTCGACGATACGACCGCGCTGGTCGCGCTGTCGCACGTCTCGTACCTCAGCTCGCACCGCATCGATCCGCGCCCGATCATCGAGGCGGCGCACCGCTCCGGCGCCATGGTCCTGCTCGACGTCTACCAGTCCGCTGGCGTCCTCGAGCTCGCCGCCGCCGACTGGGGCGTCGATTTCCTGGTGGGAGGGACGATCAAGTGGCTGTGCGGCGGGCCGGCCTGCGGGTATCTCTACGTCCGGCCCGATCGCGTGGCGGGCCTCGAGCCCCGCCTCACCGGCTGGTTCGCCCACGCCCGGCCGTTCGACTTCGCCCCCGCGCCGATCGTCTATGACCCGGGGATCCGCCGCTTCGCCCAGGGGACGCCGCCGATCGCCTCGCTGGCGTCGTGCCTGGCGGGGTTGGAGCTGATCCTCGAGGTCGGGCTCCCGGCCATCGAAGCCGAGTCGCGCCGGCGCACGGCGATGATGATCGATCTGGCGATGGAGCGCGGCTGGAGGATCAACACGCCGCGCGACCCGCGGCGGCGGGGAGGGGTGGTGATGCTCGGATTCGAGGACGCCGCGACGCTGGTCGAGGGGCTGCGCGCCCGGGGGGTCCTCGCCGACCACCGGCCCGGAGTCGGGCTGCGGCTGTCGGCCCACTTCTTCAACACCGACGATGAGGTGCGGGAGGCGTTCGCGATCCTGGACGGCCTGGTCGGACGCGGCGCCCGTCCGGATCCCCGGACCGGCTTCTAGATTTCCTCGGCCGGCCGATCGGAGAAGCGGCCGAATTGCTTCAGCCGCGAGACGATCGCCGCCCGCATGTCGAGGCTGAGGCTGAACATGGCGGGCACCAGGAACAGGGTGAAGATCGTCGAGACGATCAGTCCGCCCACCACGACGCTGCCGAGGCCGCGATAGAGCTCGGACCCGGCCCCCGGGAACAGGACCAGCGGCAGCATCCCGAACACCGACGTCGCCACGCTCATGAAGATCGGCCGCATCCGGTTGCCGACCGATTCGCGGATCGCCTCACGCGGGGGCATCCCTTCCGCGCGCATGTGGTTGAGCGACTGGTGGACGATCAGGATGGCGTTCTTGACGACGGTGCCGACCAGGAGGATGAAGCCGAGCATGGTCAGGACATCGAGCGGCTGGTAGGCCAGTGTCGCATTCATCAGCCACAGGCCCCCGACGCCGCCGAGCGCCGCCAGCGGCACGCTGAACATGATCACGAACGGATAGAGGAAGCTCTCGAACAGCGCCGCCATCAGGAGATAGGTGATCGCCAGCGCCAGCAGGAAGTTCCAGTACAGCGCTCCGCGGGCCTGCGTCAGCTTGTCGGCGGTGCCGGCGAGCCGCACCCGGTACAGGCCGCTCAGATCGCCGCGCGCCCGCATCGGCCCGAGGATGCGGGTATCGATCAGGTCCATGGCGGTCTGCAGCGGCATGGTCTCGGACGGCGCGATCTGGATGGTAATGGTGCGCTGCCGCTCGCTGTGGTTGATCTGCACCGGCCCGTTGGTCTGGATGGTGTCGGCCACGGTGCCCAGCGTGACCAGCTGCCCGTCGGGAGCGGCGATCGGCAGCTGGTCGAGCGTGCCGGTGTCATGCACCGTGGCACCGTCGGCCATCAGGCGCAGGTCGACCTTCTTCCCCTCGAAGCGGTAGTCGCTCGCCTTGGCGCCGTCGACCAGCGCCCGCACCGCGAAGCCGAGATCGCGGTTCACCACCCCGACATCGGCGGCCCGGCGCCGGTTGACCACGACGCGCACCTCGGGATTGTCGAGATCGAGGCTCGGGATCGGGCGCGCCTGCGAGCCCGGCAGGATCTGCATGACCTGACCGAAGACTTCGCCCCCGAGGACGATCAGCCGCTCGAGCTCGGGCCCGCTGATCTCGACGTTGATGCCGCGCCCCTCGCCGAGCCCGCTGGAGAAGATGCTGGCCTGCTCGGTGAAGGCGATGGCGCCGGGGATCTCCGCGTTGGCGGCGCTGAACGGACCGATCAGCTCCCGGACCCGCATCGGATCCCGCGCCGAGACCCCCATGAACGCCTGGTTGTTGAGCGCCACGAAGAAGAAGTCCTGCACGCCGCCGCCGGGCAGCCTGCGGGTTTCGGCGCCGCCGGGCGGGCTCTCCCAGAGATAGGCCAGCTTGTCCTGGTAGATGCTATGCAGTGACGCCACTTCCTTGAGGCTCGACCCCGGCGGCGGCAACAGGATGCCGAACAGGAAATTGTCATTCCCCTGAGGCAGGTACTCGGCCTTGGGCAGGAGGGTCAGGCTGCCGATGATCGGGACCGCCGTGAAGCCGACGATCACCACGACCCGCCTCAGGGTCGAACCGTTGATCCAGTACACCGTGTCCCTGACCCAGGCGGTCCAACCCTCCGCCCTGGCAACCAGACCCCAGAGGTTGTGAAGCCCGCGCCGGGTGCGGTCGTCCTCGGCCGTGTGCAGGACGCGGGCCGCCAGGCAGGGGATGACGGTGATCGACACGATCAGGCTGAGCCCGAGAGAGGCGCTGATGGCGATGGCGATGTCGCCGAACAGCTGACCGGCCTCCTCCCGGATGAACACCACCGGAATGAACACCGCCATGTTCGTCAGGGTGCTGGCCAGGACCGCGCCCCAGACTTCCGCGGCGCCGTCGTAGGCCGCGGTCCAGCGCGATTTGCCCATCTGACGGTGCCGGTAGATGTTCTCCAGCACGACGATCGCGTCGTCGACGACGATGCCGATGGCGAACGCCATGCCGGCGAGGCTGACCACGTTCACCGTCCGGCCCATCCAGGCCATGACGATGAAGCTGCCGATCAGGCTGATCGGCATCGCCAGGGCGATCACCAGCGTGCTCGACCAGCTGCGCAGGAACACCAGCAGCACCAGGAAGGTCAGCAGGCCGCCGACCACCAGGCTCTCTTTCACCAGCCCGATGGCGCTGTTGATGTAATGGGTCTGGTCGTAAACCTGCATCAGGGTCAGGCCGCGCGGCGCCAGCAGCTCGCGGTTGATTCTCCCGACCGAGTCTTCCAGCGCCGCCATGACCTCCAGGGCGTTGGCCCCGGGCGTCTTGACGGCGTTCATCGCCAGGACCAGCTGGCCGAACTCGAACACCTGGGCATCCGGTTTGCGGAAGCCGAGCTCGGCGCGCGCCACGTCCCTGAGGAACACCGGCTGGCCGTTGCGGGTCGCCACCACCAGGTTGTCGATGTCCTCCGCCGAGCGGTAGTCGCCGACGGTCCGCACCACATAGCGCCGCTTTCCCTCGTCGAAGTCGCCGCCGCTGTAATTCCGGTTCTCGCGCTCCAGCGAGTCGGCGAGCTCATTCAGGGTCACCCGCCGCGCCGCCAGCCGGGCCGGATCGAACAGGACGTGCATCTCGTGCTCGCGCCCGCCGTAGATATTCGACTGGGCAATGCCCGGGACGCGCTCGAATTCCGGCTTGATGAAGTCGTCGGCGAAGTCGAACAGGGTCGACATGTCCCCGGTGAACGCCTGCGGCCCGTGCGGCATCAGGACATACCAGGCGATGGCATTGGCGTCGGCGTCGACGGTGCGGATCACCGGCTTCTCGGCGTCGACCGGGTAGCTCTGCACCTGCTGAAGGCGGTTACTGACCTTGAGCAGCGCCGAGTCGAGAGGGGTGCCGACCTGGAAGGTGAGGACGATCGTGCCGACGCTGTCCTCGCTGCTGCTCTCCATCTTGGTGAGTCCCTCGAGGGACTTGAGCTGCTCCTCCTGCTCGTCGACGATGGTGCGCTCGATCTCCTGGGGGCTGGCGCCGGGCCAGACGGTCTGGACGGTGACCTGCGGCCGCTCGACGTTGGGGGTCAGCTGGATCGGCAGGCTCCGGTAGGCGATCACGCCGAACAGGCACACGAGGATGACCCCGACGGCGGTGGTGACGGGGTAGTGGATGGAGCTCTTGATGATGGTCACGGCAGGGCGTACTCGAGCGGCTCGCCGCGCACCTGCTGCCCGGGCTGCAGCCGCTCGTTGCCGCGGGTGACCACCCTGGTGCCGGGCTTGACGGGGCCCTCGACGACGATCCACGACCCGACACCGTCGCCGGTCGACACCGTGGCCCGCTCGACCTTCTGATCGCCGTTGATCAGGAAGACAACCTGCTCGGCACCCTGGCGGACGACGGCATCGCGCGGCACCACGGTGGCGCGGTACGACTCGCCGGCCGGCAGGACTACCTGGGCCAGCATGCCGACGCCGATCCGGCCGTCGCGGTTGGGGATGCGGACCTTGACCGGGAAGGTACGGGCCTGAGGGTCGGCCTTCGGCACGATGGCGCTGACGCGGCCGTTGACCTGAAGCCCGGGCAGGGAGTCGAACGTGACCGTCACTTCCCCGGTGGTCTTGAGATTGCGGTAATAGCGCTCGGGGACGTCGACCCGGACCTCGAGCTCATCGAGAGCGACGATCTCCATGACCGGGTCGCCCGC
>JAGYID010000146.1 GCA_018606725.1 Acidobacteriota bacterium | reverse complement strand
ACCGGGGAACGCTCAGCACGACATCGCCGCGAACGATGGAGGTTCATTGACACTGCCGGGGGCGACCTTTAGACTAGGCCCCGGCTCGGACCGGGAAGGCTTTGGAGCCGGTCGCACCTTCCGTTTCGCATCGCCAGGGATCGCGCGCATTGATGGCTTTCGAGACCGCAGCGCTCGCCGTCCTCCTGCTCCTTGCCGTCGCGGTCGTCGCGCTCAGCGTCTTGCTGGCGCGCCGCCCCGCCGCGGCCGCTCCGGCGCCCGACCCGACGATTCCCCTGCTACACCAAACAGTGAGCCGGCTCGTCGAGCAGGTCGCCAGCCTCGGGGCGCAGGTGCCGAAGGACGTCGGCGTCTCCCTCGCCCAGGCGCTGGGCCAGGTGCAGGCCTCCCTGTCGCAGAACGCCGACTCGCTGCAGCGGGCGAACGCCGACACCGCCAAGCTGATCAGCGACGTCAGCCATCGCCTCGGCGAGTTGGGGCGCAGCAGCCAGCAGATCCTCGACCTCGGGCAGGACATCCGCGGCCTGCAGCAGATCTTCCAGGCGCCGAAGATCCGCGGCGGGCTGGGCGAGCTGGCGCTCGAGTCGATGCTGCGGCAGTTCCTGCCCCAGCACAATTTCGAGCTGCAATACGGCTTCAAGGACGGCGAGACGGTCGATGCGATCGTGCGCCTGCCCGAGGGGCTGCTGCCGATCGACTCCAAGTTCCCGCTCGCCAATTTCCGCGAGGTCCTGGCGGCGACCGGCGACGAAGCCCGCCAGAAGGCACGCCGGCAGTTCGCCCGCGATGTCCGCAAGCACATCGACGACATCGCGACGAAGTACATCCGCCCCGCCGAGGGCACCTTCGATCTGGCCTTCATGTACATCCCGGCCGAGAACGTCCACTACGAGACGATCAGCCTGCCCGAGTCGGGCGGCCCTGATGACGACCTGAGCGCCTACGCCATGAAGCGGCACGTCATGCCGGTGTCCCCCAACTCGTTCTACGTGTTCCTGCAGGCGATCGCCATCGGCCTGCGGGGGCTCAAGGTGGAGGAGCATGCCCGCGCCATCCTCATGCAGCTGCAGCAGCTGCAGGGGGACTTCCTGCAGTTCCAGGAGGCCTTCGCCGTCGGCCAGAAACACCTGCGCAACGCCGGGGAGAAGTTCTCCGAAGCCGGCAGCCAGGCGTCCCGCCTGCAGTTCCAGGTCGACCAGCTCGCCCGCCTCGACCAGGTGGACAACCCGAAGGTGACCCCGATGCCGTCCCGGAGCCTGCCGCGGTGAGGCGGGCCGCCGGGGCCCGGTGGATGCCGCCGCTCGTCGTCGCCGCCGCGCTGTTGTGCGCCCGGCCCGCCGGGGCCGCCCGGATGTTCTCCCTCAGCCTCGAGGACGTCGCCGACGACCGCGGCCAGGTCATCGACCTGTCGCACGCCCTGCGGGAGGGCATCCCGCTCCTGCCGGGCAACATCCCGTTCTCGCCGCTGCCGGGGCCGCGCACGGCCGAAGGCGCCGCCAGCAGCTCGTTCTCCTGCGGCGAGCACACCGGCACCCATCTCGATGCGCCGGCGAACTTCGGCAAGGGGCTGCCGGCCGTCGACGAGATCACCCCGGTGCGGCTGATGAGCAAGGGGGTGATGATCGACGTCCGCGCCCGGGCGGCGACCAACCCCGATTACATGCTGACCCTCGCCGACCTGCAGGCCTGGGAGAAGACCAACGGGCGGATCCAGCCGCGCTCGCTGGTGATCCTCAACACCGGCTGGCACGCCCGCTGGGACCACGCCGACCGGTACCTCAACAAGGACGACAAGGGGGCGATGCACTTCCCCGGCTTCGCGGCCGACGCCGTGAAGACGCTGATCGTCGACCGGGACGTCAATGGCCTCGGGATCGACACGCCGGGGATCGACCCCGGCAAGTCGACCACCTTCGACGCCCGCCGGGCCGTGCTGCTGGGCGGCCGGTACACGATCGAGAATCTCGACAACCTCGACCTGCTGCCGGCGCGCGGCTTCAGCGTCCTGGTCGCGCCGATGAAGATCAGCCGGGGCTCCGGCGCACCGGCGCGCGTCTTCGCCATCGTCCCGCGCTGATCGGACGCCCTTCGCCGATCGGAGGCCCGCATGGTTTACCTGATCACGGTCGTGGCGTACCTGACGCTCCTCTTCGGCATCAGCGTCTGGCTCTCCTTCCGGGTCAAGAGCCAGGAAGACTTCATGGTGGCCGGCCGCACCCTCACCTGGCCGGTCCTGGTCGGCACGCTGCTGGCGACCTGGATCGGCTCGGGCAGCATCTTCGGCGGCGGCACGCTCGGCTACCAGCAGGGGTTCGCGGCCCTCTGGCAACCGGCCGGCGCCTGGCTCGGCATCGTCATCATCTATTTCATCGCGGGCCGGGCCCGCCGCTTCGGCCAGTTCACCGTGCCGGACATCATGGAGGCGCGCTACAGCGTGCCGGCCCGCGTCCTCGCCACCGTCGCCACGGTGGTGTCGTACGTCATCATCGTCTCCTACCAGTTCCGCGGCGGCGGCCGGGTCATCGAGCTCGTCCTGCCCCAGATCGGCTACCAGTGGGGGGTGGTGATCACGGCGGTTGTGGCCACCGGTTTCACCGTCTTCGCCGGGCTGCTGTCGGTTGCCTATACCGATATCGCCAACGGCCTGATCATCCTGGTCGGCACTCTCATCTCGGTGCCGTACCTGCTGCACGCCGCCGGCGGCTGGACGGCGGTGCGCGCCAACCTGCCCGCCTCGCACTTCGCGCCGCTCGGCACCATGAGCCTCACCGGGGCCCTGGCGCTGTTCATGCCGACGCTGTTCCTGCTGCTCGGCAACGCCAACATGTACCAGCGGTTCTTCGCCGCCCGCGACGAGCGCGAGGCGCGCCGCTCCTGCATCGGCTGGGTCGTCGGCGTGATGATCGTGGAGACGCTGGTCATCACCCTGGCGGTGGTCGGCAGCAGCATGGGACCGTTCCGCGGTCTCGAGCACCCGGAGACGATCATCCCCGAGGTCGCCCGCCACGGCCTGCCGACGGTCATCGGCTGCCTGCTGCTGGCCGCCATCGTGGCGATCATCGTGTCGACCGCCGATTCCTTCCTGCTGGTCCCGGCCACCAACCTGGTGCGCGACGTCTACCAGCGCTTCATCAACCCGCGCGCCACCGAGCGGACCATCCTGCTGCTGTCCCGCCTCGCGGTGCTCCTGCTGGGGCTGCTGGCGTTCGGCATCTCGATGACGACCTTCAAGGGGATCCTGCAGGCGGTGCTGGCCGCGTACAGCATTTACGGCGCGGCGGTCACGCCGGCGCTGCTGGCGGTGTTCTTCTGGCCGCGCGCCACGTCGCACGGCGCGACCGCGTCGATCCTGGCCGGGACGATCACCTGGTTCATCTGGGAGATCGGCCACAACGTCGTCCTCGCAGGCGACGCCTACCCGCTCGGGATCGAAACGATCTACCCGGCGCTCGCGGCGTCCTTCCTGGCGCTGGTCGGCGTCAGCCTGGCGACCGATCCGCAGCCGGAGAAGGCGCGCCCGTTCGCCGCCCGGCCGAATACCCGGGCAGGCTCCTAGCCTTGTCGTCGCGCGGGCCGGTCCGCAACATCCAGCTGCTGATCGAGTATGAGGGGACGCGCTATTTCGGCTGGCAGGTCCAGGAGAACCAGCGGACGGTGGCGGGCGAGATCCTGCGCGCCATCCGGGCGACGATCGGCGAGTCCCCGAAGCTCCTCGGGGCCGGGCGGACCGATCAGGGGGTCCACGCCGAGGGCCAGGTCGCCAATTTCCTCGCGCACACGACCCTGCCCGCCCCGGCCCTGGTGGACGGGCTGAATCAGGAATTGCCGGCGGACATCAACATCCTCGAGGCCCGCGACGCGCCGCTGTCGTTTCACGCCCGTCACGACGCCGCGGCGCGGCGCTACCGTTACCAGATCGCCACGCGACGGACGGCGTTCTTCAAGCGGCTCGTCTGGTGGGTCCGCCAACCGCTCGACTTCGCGGCCATGCAGACGGCGGCGGAATGCCTGCCCGGGCGGCATGACTTCACGTCGTTCGCCGACCGCACCGCCGAGATCCGCGAACCGCGCGTGCGCGTCAGCGCTGCGTCCCTGCGGCGCGGCGAATTCCTGACCTCGTTCACCATCGAGGCGGATCACTTCCTGCCGCGCATGGTCCGCCGGGTCGTCGGCGTCCTGGTCCAGGTCGGCCTCGGCGCCCTGCCGCCCGAGGCCGTGCGGCGCTTCCTGTCCGAGATCGTCGACGACCCGGCGCAGTGGACCGCGCCGGCCTCGGGCCTGTTCCTCGAGAAGGTCCTCTATCCCGGGGAGGTCGCGGGCGGCCCCATTGCGAGGCCGCGGGAGCGTCGCTATACTCCCGGCTCGCGTCGCCCTTCACGCTGATGAGGTCGCTGCCGATGCCACGCTCCCGTTACCTGTTCGCCGCCGCCCTCGCCCTCGCTCTCACGGCGCTCGTCGCCTTCGCCGCCGCCGCCGTGCCGCCCGGTCTGAAGCCCGCGCTCGACGGGATCGACGCCAGGCGGATCGATGCCGATTTGAAATTCCTGGCGGATGACCTGCTGGAAGGACGCGGCACCGGCCAGCCGGGCGGCCGGCTGGCGGCGCTCTATCTGGAAACCCGCTTCCGCCTGCTTGGGCTCGAGCCCGGGGCCGGCAACGGCTCGTACCTTCAAGATGTGCCGTTGGTCGGGACGACGACGCAGCCCGACAGCCGGCTGGCCCTGGTGGCGGGCGCCGGCGGCCAGCGCCTCGCCCCGGAATGGCTCGGTGAGTACGTGGCCAGCGTCGAGACCCAGCGGGAGGTCGAGGACATCGACGCCCCGATGGTCTTCGCCGGCTACGGCGTCGTGGCCCCGGAATTCGGCTGGGACGACTTCAAGGGGACCGACGTCAGCGGGAAGATCCTGGTCCTGCTGGTCAACGATCCGCCGTCCGACGATCCGAAGTTCTTCGGCGGCAAGGCGCTGACCTATTACGGACGCTGGACCTACAAGTTCGAGAGCGCCGCCCGCGCCGGCGCCGCCGGGGCGATCCTGATCCACACCGACGCCTCCGCCGGCTACGGCTGGGACGTGGTGCGCAATTCCTGGGGACGGGAACGCCCGTACGTCGCCCTCGCGCCGGGCGCCCACGCGCTCAAGCTCGCCGCCTGGATCAGCGAGCCGTTCGCGCGCCGCGCCCTGCAGGCGGCGGGGCAGGACTTCGAGGCGCTGCGCGCCGCCGCGGCCAAGGCCGACTTCCGCCCGGTGCCGCTGTCGCTGCGGACCGAGGCGCACCTGGTCGCCAAGGTCCGTGACATCATGACCTGGAACGTCCTTGGTCTGCTGCGCGGCGGCGACCCGAAGCTGCGGGAGCAGGCAGTGGTCTATACCTCGCACTACGACCATCTCGGCCGCGGCAACCCGGTGGACGGCGACGACATCTACAACGGCGCCCAGGACAACGCCTCGGGCGTGGCGACCCTGCTCGAGACGGCGCGCGCCTTCACGCGGCTGCCTAAGCCGCCGCGCCGCAGCATCCTGTTCATCGCCTGCGCCGCCGAGGAAGGCGGGCTGCGGGGCTCCGAGTACTATGCGACCCACCCGGTCTTTCCGACCCGTCTGACGGCCGCCAACATCAACATGGACGGCACCCCGGTGTGGGGTCAGCCGCGCGATTTCACCTTCCTCGGCGCCGACCGGTCGACGCTCGGGGCGATCGTCAAAGACGCGTCGGCGGCGCTCGGCTTCAAGGTCGTCGCCGATCCACACCCGGAGCAGGGGTCGTTCTATCGCTCCGATCAGTTCAACCTCGCCAAGGTCGGCGTGCCGGCGTTCAGTCTCGATCCCGGGCTCGACTACATCGGCAAGCCGGCGGGCTGGGGCGAGACGATGTGGCAGGACTACGAGGACACCCGCTACCACCGGCCGAAGGACGAATACGACCCGAAATTCGATCTATCCGGCTCGGCGGCGGAGGCGCGCATCGCGCTGTACATCGGCTGGCGGGCGGCCCAGGACGAGGCGTTGCCGCAGTGGAACCAGGGGGACGAGTTCGCCGCCGCCCGCGCCAGCGCCCTCAAAGCGGGGCGCTAGTCGCCGGCCCGATCGACGCGCCGGCGCTGCCCTCGTCCGCCGACTGGGCATCCGCATAGCCGCAGCTCGGGCGCAGATAGCGCCGGCGCACCCGATCGTAGACGCCGCCGCAATAGGCCGCCCGCCGGACCTCCCCGTCGCCGCCCCGCAGCATCAGCGCCAGCAGCTCTCCGTCGCCGCACGCCGGGCAGGCCGCGCGCGGCGCCTCGACGAGTCGCCGTCCGGACGCAGGGGTCCCCTCGCGCCGCTCCATGGCAGCCTCCCTCCTCGGGCCGATCACTGAACTGGATTTGGTTCGCCGCTCTATTTACTTCGGCACAGTGACGCTGTCAAGGCCGGAAGGAACGACTGAAGAAAAAAACGTTCCGCTTGCTATACTAATGACTCCGGCCCGCAGAGGAGTTTCACGACCATGCGCCTCGGGACATTCCG
>JAGYID010000010.1 GCA_018606725.1 Acidobacteriota bacterium | reverse complement strand
GACGGGGCGGCGGCGTGCGCCTCGCGGGGCCGTCGCGAAGCGCGGCGGAGCGAGCGCTTTGTAGCCGAGCCCGCCGTGCGGAGCGGGAGCGAGCACCGCCCGTCGGCGTTCTCCAGCCGATCCGGGCGGCGCGCAGCGTGCCCCGCGAGGCGCACGCCGCCGCCCCATGATCGCGGGCGTTCAGCGCGCGCCGCCGTTCCGCCGGCTGCCTCCGTCATTGCCTGGCTTCGCGGCCTGACGCTATACTCCGCGGACTTCCTGAGGAACTGCGATGAAGGCGTTGCGCAAGGTGGCATCACGTCCGAACGGTCTCGAGCTGGCCGAGATCCCGATCCCGGCCTGCGGGCCGCGCGACGTGCTCGTCAAGGTCCGCGCCGCGTCGCTGTGCGGCACCGATGCCCACATCTACAACTGGGACGGCTCGGTGCGCGACAAGATCCTCGCCGCCACCGACCGGTTCGCCCGGCCGCTGACCATCGGGCACGAGTTCTGCGGCGAGGTCGTCGAGATCGGCCGCGAGGTGCGGGGCGCCGGCGAGGGAGCGCGCGAGCTGCTCCGGCCGGGCGACTTCGTGTCGGCCGAATCACACATCGTCTGCGGCCAGTGCTACCAGTGCCGGCGCGGCGAGTATCACGTCTGCACCCGCGAGACGATCATCGGGGTGCAGCGCGACGGCGGGTTCGCCGAATACATCGCCCTGCCGGCGGCCTGCGCCTGGATCAACGATCCGGCGGTCGTGCCGGTCGAGGTCGCCTGCATCGAGGAGCCGTTCGGCAACGCCGTCCACGCCACCACCGAGTACTCCCCGGCGGGCCGCTGCGTCGTCGTGTTCGGGGCGGGGCCGATCGGCCTGTTCTCGGTGATCGTGGCGGCGGCCGAAGGGGCCGAGAGGATCATCGCCGTCGACGCCTCGCAGTTCCGCCTGGACCTGGCGGCGAAGGTCGGCGCTCATACGACCATCCACACGGCGCCGCCGCCCCGGGACGACCAGGCGGCCCGGAGCCGCGAGCGCGAGCGGCTGAACGGCCTGATCCGCGACGCCGCCGCGCCGCTCGAGCCCGATCTGGTCATGGAGATGAGCGGCGCCGCCGACGCCATCGACGCCGGCCTCCGCGCCGTCCGCCGCGGTGGCAAGATGATCCTGTTCGGCCTGCCGAAGCGGCAGGAGGTCACCCTCGAGCGCTACTCCGAGGACGTCATCTTCGGCGGCGTGACGCTGAAGGGGATCATCGGACGGAAGATTTACGGCACGTGGGAGAAGACCCGGGCGTTGACCGCCCGCCCGGCCGTGCGCGACAAGATCCGGACCGTCATCACGCACACCATCCCGTTGAGCCGCTACGAAGAGGCATTCGCCAAGATGATCGGCCGCGACAGCGGCAAAGTCGTGATGACGATCGCCCAGGATTGAGGCCGCGATGAACCAGAGGCTGAAGACATATCTGGACGCCGAGATCGCCTCGCTCAAGTCGAAGGGGATTTTCCGGATGCCGCGCGTGCTCCAGACCGCCGCCGGCCCGCGCGTCCGCATGGACGGCCGCGACATCATCCAGCTGTCCTCCAACAACTACCTCGGCCTGACGACCCATCCCAAAGTCGTGGCCGCCGCCGTGCGGGCGGTCGAGGAGTTCGGCGCCGGCCCCGGAGCGGTGCGGACCATCGCCGGGACGATGAGCCTGCACCTCGAGCTGGAGAAGCGCCTCGCCTCGTTCAAGCACACCGACTCGGCGCTGGTCTTCCAGTCGGGCTTCACCGCCAACGTCGGGGTGGTCTCGACCCTCATGCAGGAGGGGGACCTGATCGTCTCGGACGAGCTCAACCACGCCAGCATCATCGATGGCTGCAGGCTGAGCAAGGCGGACCGGGCGGTCTACCGGCACCTGGACTACGACCATCTGCGCGAGCTCCTGAAGGCGGCGCGGCGCAAGTCCACCGGCAAGATCCTGGTGGTCGCCGACGGCGTGTTCTCGATGGACGGCGATGTCTCCGATCTGAAGGCCATCCTGGCGGCCTGCGAAGAGCACGACGCCATCCCGATGGTCGACGACGCGCACGGCACCGGCGTCATGGGGCGCGGCGGCCGCGGCACCGTCGATCACTTCGGGGTCGGCGACCGCTGGGACATCCAGATCGGTACGATGTCGAAGGCGTTCGGGGTCATGGGCGGGTACGTCTGCTGCGCCCGCGAGCTGATGGAGTTCTACGCCCACCGGGCGCGGCCGTTCCTGTTCTCGTCGTCCCATCCGCCGGCCGTGGTCGCCGCCTGCAGCGCCGCCGTCGAGGTGATGGAGACCGAGCCGCAGTGGCACGAGCGGCTCTGGGAGAACACCCGTTTCTTCAAGGAGGGGCTGAAGCGGCTCGGCTTCAACACCGGCGGCTCGGTCTCCCCGATCACGCCGGTGATCATCGGCTCGGGGGCGCGGGCCGCCCGCTTCTCCGACGAGCTGTTCGCCCGCGGCGTCTTCGCTCAGGGGATCTTCTTCCCGATGGTCGCCGAGGAGAAGTCGCGGGTGCGCACCATCGTCATGGCGACCCACACGCGCAAGGATCTCGAAGAGGCGCTGGGGATCTTCGAGGAGGTCGGCAGGCAGCTCGGGGTTATTTGAGCCGGGAGCCGGCGGCGAGCGGCTCGGGCAGCGGCTCCGGGCTGGTGAAATACGCCTCCTGAAGAGCCTCGTAGACGTCCATCACCGGATGGCTGATCCTCACCGTCCCATCCTTGCGGACGGACACCTTCTCCGGGGCCAGCATCAACGAGCCCCGGCGGGTCCAACCCTTCCAGTCCCAGGCGGTCGGCCGGGACCCCGGCGGGTCATCCTGCAGGATGTAGGACCAGCGGTCGACCAGGTGGGTCGCCCTGTTGACCTGGGCCCAGTAGCGATCCCCGGGAGTCAGGCCGACCTTGTCGAAGCTCAATTCGACGATGTCGTACGACGCGCCCCCGCTGTTGCGGACCCCGCCGTATTTCAGGTGCACGCCCGGGTCCTTCATCTTGTAAGGCATCAGCAGCCAGTAGGTGTCGTTGATCCAGGCCTCGTAGGCCTCGTCGAGGAGCGGTTTCGCCGCGGCCTCCGGGAGCGCCGTCCCGGCCCGGTAGGCTTCGCCGCGCCGGGCGTTCACATCGAGCAGGACGACGACCGGCGCGCCGTCGGCCGCCGGGGCGGGCTCGTACCGCAGGCGGCCGGCGAAACGGTCCCAGAGGTGGGTCCGGTACGCCACTCGCTTGCCGTCGCGATCGACGGCGAAGGCGAATCGCAGGTAGCGGGTCCCCTCCCAGGCGCGCAGGCCACCGAGCGCTCCCATGACCAGATCGGCGACGGCGATCGCCTGGGGATCGGAAAGCGACGGGTCAAAGCGGGCGGGCGGCGAGGTCAGGGCGGGCGACGAGGCAGGGGCGGCCGCCAGCGCCGCCAGGGCAAGGGCGATCGCCACCATCGGGAGGGCGATGCGCCTCCCATCCTGGGGACGGCGTTCAGCGGGACGCACGCCGCTCCTTGATGCGGCGGTCGGTCGCTTCCATGAGGCGGACGATCTCGGCGAGCTGGGCGCCGATCATGCGAAGCGTGGGCGCCGGCTGCGATGCGGCGCTCGACTCGACCGCGCCGAACAGGTCGTCGATCGGGCCCTGGGTCTCCGGCATGCCGAGCTTCTTGCGGGCGCCGGCGATGGTGAACCCCTCCTGGTAGAGGAGCCGCTTGATCTCCAGCACCAGGTCGATGTCCTTCTTGCGGTAGAGCCGCTGCCCCGAGCGGCTCTTGTTCGGGGCGAGCTGGGGGAACTCCGACTCCCAGAAACGCAGCACGTACGGCTGCGTGTCGGTGAGCTGGCAAACCTCACCGATCTTGTAGAACAGCTTGCGGGGCAAGGCATCAGGCATGTGCGACGGTCCGCGAAATCGGCGTCATCGTACCGGCCCTCCACGAAGCCTGTCAAGGCGAACCGTGCGTGGGCGGCCCGGAGTGGGGTTGGCGGGGACGCGGTCGCCGCGCCCGGCTGCGGCACAGTACGCCGCACAGGCGCGGCGCCGCTCGTCGCTCCCGCGCCCGGCCGCCGAAGAGCGGCGGCTGGCGGGCGCGGTCCGCGATCGCCCCGCCACCCCCACTCCGGGTCGCCCGTCAACTCCGAGAACTGCCAGTACGTCCTCCTCTCGAGCACAGCTGCGACGGGTGCGGTAGGCCACGGTGGTCACGGGGCGGCGGGCTGCGCCTCGCGGGGGCCTCGCGTAGCGCGGCGGAGAGAGCGCACTGTAGCCGAACCCGCCGCGCGGAGCGGGAGCGAGCACCGCCCGTCGGCGTTCTCCAGCCGATCCGGGCGGCGCGCAGCGTCCCCCGCGGGGCGCAGCCCGCCGCCCCATGATCGGCGCGCGGCTTTCCGCGGGCCGGCCCCACTCCGAGATTCACTTGGGGGCGGCGCGCCCGTAGCGGTCCTCGAGGCGGACCACATCGTCCAGTTCCGGGGTGCTTACCTCGAACAGGGTGCAGTCGCTGATCGCCTCCAGGCGATGCCGCGTGCCGGGCGGCAGGTGCACCGCGTCCCCCGGCCCCATGAGCCGCTCCTCTACCTGATCGGCCTCGCCCAGGCGGAGCCGGAGGCTGCCCTCGAAAAGGTACAGGCTCTCGTCCTTGTGACGGTGGTATTGCAGGCTGAGAGCCTCGCCGGCGCGGATCCGCAGCAGCTTGCCGGCGTACTTGTCGGTGTGGGCGAACAGGATCTCCTCGCCCCACGGTTTCGCGATTCGCTTGATCATCCCTCCGCCTCCCGCCTCCCGCCGCTTCCCACCGCCGGGACCGCCAGGCGCCGGGACACCAGTTCCTCGATCGCTTCGGCGCTGTCGAGGGCCAGCGCCTCCTCCGCCAGTTCGCGCGCCTCGCGCATCGTCAGACCGCGAATCATCTGCTTGATCTCCGGGATGGCCGACGGGCTCATGCTCAGCTCGGTCACCCCCAGGCCGATGAGCATCATCGCCGACCGCGGCCGGGCGGCCATTTCGCCGCACACCGCAACGGGAAGCCCGCGCCGGGCCGCCGCCTCGGTCACCCGCCGCACCAGGGCGAGGATGGCCGGATGGAGCGGCTGGTAGAGGTAGGAGACATCCTCGTTGCCGCGGTCGATGGCGAGGACGTACTGGATCAGATCGTTGGTGCCGATGGAGAAGAAGTCGACCTCGTCCGCCAGGTGCTCCGCCACCAGGGCCGCCGACGGCACCTCGATCATGATGCCCAACGGCACGTCGGGATCGAACGGCACCCGCTCCCGGGCGAGCTCGTCGCGGACCGCCCCGATCACCGCCTTCGCCCGCCGCAGCTCGGTCAGGCCGCTCACCATCGGCAGCATCATCCGCACCTTGCCATGCGCGCCGGCGCGGAAGATGCCGCGCAACTGGGCCCGGAACACTTCCTCATGCCGCAGGCACAGCCGGATGGCCCGCAGCCCCAGGACGGGGTTGGTCTCGCGCCGCTCCGGGAGGGCCGCAAAGCGCTTCTCGCCGCCGAGGTCGAGGGTGCGGATGACGACCGCGTGCGGCAGCGCGCCCTCGGCGAGAGCGCGGTAGGCGCCGTAGTGATCCTCCTCGTCCGGCAGGCGCGGCGCCTGGCGCAGGTAGAGAAACTCCGAGCGGTACAGGCCGACCCCCTCGGCCCCGTAGCGTCGCGCGGTGGCCACCTCGTCCGGCAGCTCGATGTTGGCAAGCAGCCTGATGCGCACCCCTTCCAGGGTCACCGCCGGCTGCTCGCGCAGCAACATCAAATCGAGCTCGCGCTGCGCCTGGCGGTTCCGCCGGGCCCGCCAGGAGGCGATTTCCTCCTCGCCGGGGCCGCGCAGCAGGGTCCCCGACGCCCCGTCGAGGATCACCATCTCGCCGGGACGCACCCGGGAACTGGCGTCGCGCAGCCCGGTCACCGCCGGGATGTCGAGGGCGCTGGCGATGATCGCGGTATGCGATGTGGGGCCGCCGCCATCGATCGCCAGGCCAATGACGTGGTCGCGGTTGAGACCGGCGGCGTCGGACGGCGACAGCTCGGAACTCACGACGATGACGTCGTCGGTCAGCTCGGACAGGTCGTGCCGGCGGACGCTCCCCGTCAGCGCCGCCAGCACGCGGACGGCGACGTCCTCGATATCGGTGCCGCGCTCGCGCAAGTCCGGATCGCCGAGGTGCGCGAACACCCGCGTGTACCGGCCGACGACCGTGTGGAAGGCCCACTCGGCGTTGACCCGCTCGCGGCGGATCAAGGAGGCGGTCTCGCGGTGCAGGTGACGATCCCTGAGGATCAGGATCTGCGCCTCGAAGACGCGCGCATACGCTTCCCCCGCTTCGCGGCGCACCCGGTCCCGCAGATCCCGGAGCTGCCGCCAGGCGCGCTTGATGGCGCGCTGGAAACGGGTGACTTCGCGCTCGGCGCCGTCGGGGTCGAGGTCGAGGCGGAACAGTGAGATGCTGGACGACTCGAGGACGAGGGCCCGCCCGATGGCGATGCCCGGCGACACCCCGGTGCCGCGCAGGGTCTCGGAAGCGCTCTCCATCAGCGTTCCTCCCCGAAGCGCGCCTCCACCAGCTCGACCAGCGCCCGGAGGGCTTCCTGCTCGTCGGAACCGTCGACGCTGATCACCAGCCGGCTGCCCTGGCTGCCGAGGAGGGTCAGCAGCCCGAGGATCGACTTGCCGTCGGCCAGCCGACCGTCACGGGCGATCTGCACCCGGCTGCGGAACCGGGTCGCCACCTGGACGAAGCGCGCCGCGGCGCGGGCGTGCAGGCCCATCGCATTGGTGATCTCGACCTCGCGACGCACCATGCCCGCCCCCTCAACCCCGCCCGGACGGTTCGAGATAGTCGGTCGCCAGCGCGATCGAGCGCTGCCCCTGATCGCGCACCCGCGCCGCGGCTTCTTTCAGGCCGCAGGTCGTGCGCAGGCCGGCGAACTTGACGACCATCGGCAGGTTGACCCCGGTGACGATCTCGACCCCGTCGCGCAGGAACGACAACGCCACATTGGTCGGCGTGCCGCCGAACATGTCGGTCAGGATCAACACGCCGGCGCCCGCGTCGACCTCGCCGATCGCCCCCTGCACGGCGCGTCGGGCCGCCGCGAGATCGTCATCCCAGCCGAGCGACAGCGCCCGTATTCCCTCCACCGTCCCCAGGATGCGTTCCAAGGCGCGCACCAGCTCGAACGCCAGACCGCCGTGCGTGACCACAAGCAACCCGAGGGGGGCAGGCGGCGACTCGGCGGCGGTCATCATTCCTTCCCCAGATCGCGGTGCGACGTCTTGACGGCGTACCCGGCCTCGCGCAGGGCCCCGCCGACCGCCTCCGCCATCGCCACCGAGCGGTGCTTGCCACCGGTGCACCCCAGCGCGACGGTCAGATAGCTCTTCCCCTCCCGCTGGTACTGCGGGATCAGAAAGGTCATCAGCTCGACGATCCGGGAGCGGAGTCCGCCGTATTCCGGGATCGCCTCCAGATAGGCGACCACTTCGGGGTCGAGACCGGTCCGGCCGCGCAGGTCCTCGACGAAGAAGGGATTGGGCAGAAAGCGGGTATCGAACAGCAGGTCGGACTCGGCCGGCAGGCCGTGCTTGTAGCCGAACGACACCACCGCGATCGACAGGTCCTGGCCGCCCGGGTGGGCGGCGAAATGGGTCTGCACATAGCGCCGCAGCTGGTGCACGTTGAAGGCGCTCGTGTCCATGATCAGGTCGGCCCGATCCCGCAGTGGCGCCAGGGCGGCGCGCTCGCGCGCGATCCCCTGCTCGACCGAGCCCCCCGACGCCAGAGGGTGCGGCCGGCGGGTCTCGGAAAAGCGGCGGATCAGCGACTCGTCGGATGCCTCCAGGAACAGCAGACCGACGCTGCGGCCGCGGCGCTGCCGCAGCCCGTCGAACATGGCCGGGAACTCCTTCAGGAAGGCGCGCTCCCGCACGTCGACGACCAGCGCCGCGCGCGCCAACTCCTGACGCGAGCGGGCGCACAGATCGGCGAACACCGGGATCAGCTGCACCGGCAGGTTGTCGACGCAGAAGTAGCCCATGTCCTCGAAGGCGCGGATGACCAGGGTCTTTCCGGAGCCCGACAGCCCGGTGATGATGACGATGTGCGGCTCGGCCCCGAGAGCGCCGGCGCCAGGCTCGCTCACGCTTTCCTTCCGAGGGCGTCGTGGATCCGGCCGGCCAGCTCCTTGGCGGCGTGGTAGCCCTTGCGCTTCAGGAGGTGGTGGCGGGCGGCGACCTCGAGGAGGATCGACAGGTTGCGCCCGGGTCCGACCGGCATCTCGATGAATGGCAGCTCCACCCCGAGGAGCGGGTAGAGCTTCTCATCGAGCCCCAGGCGATCGTATTCCTTGTTCTCCTGCCAGGGGTCGAGCTTGACGACCAGATCGACGTCCTTGCGCTCGCGCACCGCCGCCACCCCGTAGAGGTCCTTGATGTTGATGATCCCCAGTCCCCGCAGCTCCATGTGGTAGCGGCTGATCTCCGCGCCGGTGCCGTTGAGGATATTGCCGATGCGGCGCACCGTGACCGTGTCGTCGGACACCAGCCGGTGGCCCCGCAGGATCAGCTCGAGGGCCGACTCGCTCTTGCCGACCCCGCTCTCGCCGAGGATCAGCACCCCCACGCCGTAGATGTCGATCAGCGTGCCGTGGATGGTCATCGTCGGGGCGAGGTGATCCTCCAGGAAGCGGCCGAGCAGCTCGACGGCCCGGTCGGTCGATCGTGTCGTGATGAGCAGAGGCACGCCGCCCAAATCCGCCGCCGCCACGAGGTCCGGGAGCGGCGGCGAGCCGTGCGCCAGGATCAGACAGGCGATGGAGGTGCGCGACAGCCGTTCGAGAAGAGACCGGCGCTCCTGCTCGGCGATCTGAGCCAGGTACGCCAGCTCGCTCCGGCCGAGGACCTGGACCGCACCGGCCCGCAGCGTCTCCGGCTGGCCGGCCAGCGCCAGACCGGGTCGATCGACGGCCGGGACGGTGATCGACCGCCGCAATCCCTGTGAGCCGGCGGCGCAGCGCAGCGCCAGCTCCGGGATTGCGTCGGCCAGGAGATCCCCCACCGGCAGGGTCGGCTGGGTCGTTTGGGTTTGGATCAATGGTCCCCTCCGTGCGCCGATCCGAGCGACGTCCGCGGCGCCCGCGGGAGGCTGGAAGTCGCGGTCATTCTACCCGATTTCCTCGATTGACCATCCGGGACCATTGGGGTATGTTTCCCACGCCTCCGGGAGAGCGCCATGGCCGCGAAAAAAGTCGTGCACATCATCGGGACCGGAACGATCGGCGAACCGCTGATCGGTCTGTTCGCCAGCAAGAAGGACGAGCTCGGATTCGACGAAGTGACCTTCCACAAGCGGACGCCGCTGCTGACCGATCGCTCGAAGGTGATCAACCTGATCAAGCGCGGTGCCCGGCTGGCCGCCGACGAGTCCGCGCGCCGCGGCTTCCGTGACATCGGTATCGAATCGGCCTACGAGCACCACGAGGCGCTGCGGCAGGCAACCGTGGTCATCGATTGCACACCCTCCGACGTCGGCCTGCAGAACAAGAAGGAGATCTACGAGAAGTACGCCCACAACACCCTGGGCTTCATCGCGCAGGGCTCGGAATTCGGCTTCGGCAAGATGTACGCCCGCGGCATCTCCGACAGGACCCTGAAGCACGGCGTCGATCAGTTCATCCATGTGGTGTCGTGCAACACCCACAATCTGGCGGTGCTGATCGATCTCATCGGCCTGCCGGACGGCGACCCGGCGAATTTCCTGAGCGGGCGCTTCGTGTGCATCCGCCGCGCCAACGACATCAGCCAGGACAGCTCGTTCGTGCCGTCGCCCCAGGTGAACCGCCACAAGGACGAGCGCTTCGGGACGCACCACGCGCGCGACGCCTGGCACCTGTTCAACGGGCTCGGTCACGACCTCGATTTGTACTCCTCCGCCCTCAAGGTCAACAGCCAGTACATGCACGCCATCCACTTCAACATCCGGGTTCGCAAGCCCACCTCGGTGGAGGCGATCCTGGAGCGCTGCAAGGCGGACGACCGCATGGCGCTGACTTACAAGCAATCGGCCAACTCGGTCTTCTCGTTCGGCCGCGACTACGGGCACTACGGCCGCATCCTCAATCAGGCGGTCCTGGTGGTCCCGGCCCTGAGCGTCCACAACGGCACGGAGGTGGTCGGCTTCTGCTTCACCCCCCAGGACGGCAACGCCCTGATCAGCAGCGTCGCCGCCGCCTGCTGGTTCGTCTATCCCGAGTCCTACGAACAGAAGCTGAACTGCCTGAGGGATTCGATCTTCCCGGAAGTCTGAGCGGCGCGCCTTATTCCTCGTAAGCCTTCAGCACGAGGGCGGCGTTCGTTCCGCCGAAACCGAAGGAGTTATTGAGCGCGTAGCGGACGCGGGCGCGCCTCGCCTCGTTGGGGACGTAATCCAGATCGCACTCCGGGTCGGCCGTCGTGGAATTGATGGTGGGCGGCAGGATGCCGTGGTGCACGGTCAGCGCGAGGATGGCCGTCTCGAGCCCGCCGGCGCCACCCAGCAGGTGGCCGGTCATCGACTTAGTGCTGCTGACGGCGACCGAGCGGGCGCGCGCGCCGAACACCTTCTTGATCGCGCGCGTCTCGGCGGCGTCCCCCTGCGGCGTCGAGGTGCCGTGGGCGTTGATGTACTCGATGGCCGACGCGTCGATGCCGGCGTCGGCGATCGCCCGCTGCATGACCCGCACCGCGCCTTCGCCGTCGTCCGGCGGCGCCGCCACGTGATGGGCGTCGGCCGACAGGCCGTAGCCGGCGATCTCGGCGTAGATTCGCGCGCCGCGACGCACCGCGTGACCGATCTCCTCGAGGATGACGATCCCCGCCCCCTCGCCGATGACGAAGCCGTCGCGATCCGCGTCGAACGGCCGCGAGGCGCGCCCCGGGTCGTCATTGCGCGTCGACAGAGCCTTCATGGCGCTGAAGCCGCCGACGCACAGCGGGGTGATCACCCCCTCGGTGCCGCCGGCGATCATGACGTCGGCATCGCCGCGCTTGATGATCTCGAAGGCGTCGCCGATGGCGTGCGTGCCGGTCGAGCAGGCGGTGCAGGCCGCCTGGTTCGGGCCCTTGGCGCCGTAACGGATCGACACCTGGCCCGAAGGCATGTTGACGATGAGACCGACGATGAAGAAGGGCGAGATGCGCCGCGGGCCTTCCTTGAGCAGGCTGGCGTGCTGGCGCTCGATCGAGGGCAGCCCGCCGATGCCCGACCCGATGTAGACGCCGACGCGCTCGGCCTCGGCCGGGCTCACCCGGTAGGCCGCGTCGCGCATGGCGATCTCCGAGGCCGCCATGGCGTACTGGATGAACAGGTCCATCTTCTTGACGTCTTTCTTCGGCACCCAGTCCTCGGCCTGGAAGCCTTTGATCTCCCCGGCGATCTTGCAGGCGTAGTCGGTGGCATCGAAACGGGTGATCGGCCCGATCCCGCTCTGGCCCCGGGTCAGGGCGCTCCAGTTCACCTCGTTTCCGACGCCGAGGGGCGACACCAGCCCGACCCCCGTGATGACGACGCGACGCTCCATCGCTTCGGGTCCTCCCGTCTCTCAGGCGTGGGTCTGGATGTATCGCACCGCGTCGCCGACTGAATGGATCTTTTCGGCGTCCTCGTCGCTGATCTCGATCTTGAACGCTTCCTCGAGGGCCATCACCAGCTCGACGGTGTCGAGCGAGTCGGCACCGAGGTCGTTGACGAATGAAGCCTCCGGCGTGACCTCCTCGGGATCGACACCGAGCTGCTCGACGATGATGCTCTTCACCTTCTCTTCGATGTTCTGTGCCATCTGTCCTCCTCCCTGCGCCGCCCGCCGGGCGCGTTGTGCGCCGCCCCGCTGGCGGGGCGAGGCATTATGTTGCCGCGGACGCCTACATGTAAAGACCGCCGCTGATGTTGAGCACCTCCCCGGTGATGTAGGCCGCGCCCGGACTGAGCAGGAACGCCACCCCCTCCGCGATGTCCTCGGGCGTTCCCAACCGGCCGAGCGGAATGACCCCGGTCATCTTGTCGCGTGCATCGACCGGCATGGTGCGCGTCATGTCGGTGTCGATCAAGCCGGGCGCCACGGCGTTGACGGTGATCTGCCGCGAGGCGATTTCCCGCGCCAGGGACTTGGTGAAGCCGATGAGACCGGCCTTGGCGGCGCAGTAGTTCGCCTGCCCCGGGTTCCCCATCAGGCCGACCACCGAGCTGATGTTGACGATGCGGCCATGGCGCGCCCGCACCATGGCCGGCAGGAGCGCCCGGGTGACCTCGAAGGCGCCCGTCAGGTTGGTCTGCAGGACGCGATCCCAGTCATCGCGCTTCATCCGCATCAGCAGCCCGTCGGCAGTCACCCCGGCGTTGTTGACCAGATGATCGATGCGGCCGCGCTCGGCGAGCGCTTTCTCGAGGCCGGCGCGCACCGACGCGGCATCCGCGACGTCGATCGAGATGGCGAGGGCTCGCACGCCCTTCGCCGCGCACGCCTCGGCGACGGGACCGAGACTGTCGAGGGCGCGCGCCACCAGCACGACGTCCGAGCCACGCTCCGCCAGTAGCAGCGCCGTCGCCCTGCCGATGCCGCGCGACGCGCCGGTGATCAGGCTGACCTTGCCGGTGAACATCCCGCTCATGTCGTCCCTCCGAGTCCCGCCAGCGCCGCCGCGGCGGCGTCCAGGCCCGCCGGATCCTCGACGTTCAGGAGGGTCATGTTCGAATCGATCCGTCGCGCGAGGCCGGTCAGTACCCTCCCCGGCCCGACCTCGATGATCGCCTGCACGCCCATGCTCTTCATTCGATGGACGGTCTCGACCCAGCGGACCGGTGCGACCACCTGGGCGCGCAATCCCTCCCGGAATGCATCGGCCCCGGTCGCCTGCGCGGCGCTGACGTTCTGGATCACCGGGAACGCCGCATCGCGCAACGGCAGCGTCCCGAGATCGACCGCCAGGCGGTCCGCGGCCGGCTTCATGAGGGCGCAATGAAATGGCGCCGACACCGGCAATCGGACGACCTTGCGGATGCCCCGCTCCCTGGCCATCGCCGCGAAGCGTTCGACGGCCGCGGCCGTACCCGAGATCACCGTCTGGTCCGGGGCGTTCAGGTTGGCCGGCTCCAGCACCTCCCCCAGGGCAGCCTCCCGGCAAATCGCCTCGACCTGCTCCAGGGTCGATCCGAGCACGGCGGCCATGGCTCCGGCGCCGACCGGCACCGCCTCCTGCATGTATTCCCCGCGTCGCCGGACGGCGCGAAGCGCCTCATCCAGACCGAGGGCCCCGGCCGCCACCAGGGCGCTGTATTCGCCCAGCGAGTGGCCCGCGGCGCAGATGACGCGCGCACGCAGCGCCTCCCCGGCCCGCGACCGCAACGCCTCCAGGGCGGCAATGCTGACCGTCAGGATCGCCGGCTGGGTGGTGGCGGTGAGCCGCAGCGCCTCCTCCGGACCCTCGAAACAGATGCGGCTGATCGGAACGCCGAGGGCCGCGTCGGCGCGGGCGAAGACCGCGCGAGCCTCCGGGAACGCCTCGGCCAGCAGCCTCCCCATGCCGACCGACTGGGAGCCCTGTCCGGGGAAAGCGAGGGCGACGCGCGGCGGGCTCACCAGCCCCACTTGCAGACGGCCGCGCCCCAGGTCAGGCCGGTGCCGAAGGCGGCGAACAGCACCACGTCGCCCCGCTTCAGGCGTCCCCTGCGGGCCGCCTCGTCGAGCGCCACCGGGATCGAGGCGGCGGAGGTGTTGCCGACCCGCTCGATGTTGACGTAGACCTGATCCTCGCGCAGGCCGAGACGGCTGCCGACGGCGTCGATGATCCTCCGGTTGGCCTGGTGCGGGACGAACAGCCCGATGTCGGTGGTCCGCAGACCGGCCTGCTCGAGCACCTGGCGCGAGGCCTCCTCCATCGAGCGCACCGCCATCTTGAAGGTTTCGTTCCCCTTCATTCGGATGAAATGCCGCCGCCCGGCGACCGTCTTCTCGCTGGCGGGCTCGCGGGTGCCGCCGGCGGGGACGTAGATGAACTCGGCCATGCTGCCATCGGCGCCCATCGAGGTGGCCAGCACCCCGAAGGGGGCCTCCCCCGCCGTCACCACCACCGCGCCCGCGCCGTCGCCGAACAGCACGCAGGTCGAGCGATCCTGGTAGTCGACGTACTTCGACAACAGCTCGGCGCCGATGATCAGGATGCGGCGGAAGGTGCCGGAGCCGATGAACTGGTCCGCCACCGACAGGGCATAGATGAAGCCGGAGCAGCCGGCCGCCATGTCGAAGGCGGCGGCGCGCCGCGCGCCCAGTCGATCCTGGATGACGCAGGCGGTGGCCGGGATCGGCATGTCGGGCGTGACGGTGGCGCAGATCACCAGGTCGAGATCCTCCGCCTTCACGCCCGCGTCGGCCAGGGCGGCCTCGCCGGCCCGCGTGGCGAACAGCGACATCGGCTCATCCGGCCCGGCGATGCGCCGCTCGCGGATGCCGGTACGCGTGGTGATCCACTCGTCGGAGGTGTCGACCATCTTCTCGAGGTCGGCATTGCTGAGGACCCGCTCCGGAAGGGAGGAGCCGGTGCCCCGGATCACCGCCCTGAGTTCCGTCCGGACCATGTCACTCTCCCGCCCGCGCCGTGTCGCCCGACAGCGGCACGCGGGGCTCCGCAGTCAGCTTCAGGATTTCGTCGCGGATCCGATCGTTGACGCGGTTCCTGACGAACTCGAGATTGACCCGCACGGCGTTCTTGATGGCACGGGGGGACGACCCGCCGTGGCAGACGATCGCCGCGGCCCGCAGCCCGAGGAGCGGCACGCCGCCATACTCGGCATAGTCGACCTTCTTGCGGAAGCTGCGGAACGCCGGCTTGGCCAGCAGGTATCCGAGCTTGGCCATGAACGACTTGGAGATCTCTTCACGCATGAAGTGGAAGATCGCCTCCGTGGCGCTCTCGACCGCTTTGAGCGACACGTTCCCGATGAAGCCGTCGCAGACGATCACGTCGGCCTTGCCGTTGAAGATGTCGCGTCCCTCGACATTGCCGATGAAGTTGAGCGGCGCTTCCTTGAGGACGCGGAAGGCCTCCCGGGTCACCTCGTTCCCCTTGCTGTCCTCTTCGCCGATGCTCATCAACCCCACGCGGGGCGTCGGGATGCCGAGCACTTCGCGGGAATACAGGTGCCCCATCACGGCGAACTGCACCAGATGCTCCGGCCGGCAGTCGATATTCGCCCCGACGTCGAGCCACACCGACGGTCCGCGCAGGTTCGGCACCACGGCGCACAGCGCCGGCCGCTCGACGCCCTCGAGGACGCCGCAGATCATCTTGACGGTGGTCATCACCGCGCCGGTGTTGCCGGCGCTCACGACCCCGTGCGCCACTCCGTCCCGCACCAGCTGGGCCGCGACCCGGATCGACGAGTCCTTCTTGCGCCGGAACGCCGTGACCGGCGACTCGTGCATCTCCACCGCCTCGCTGGCGTGGACGATCTCGATCGGCAGCCCGGCGTGATGCTGCTTGGCGAGCTCGGCCGCCACTTCCTCGCGGCGCCCGACCAGCAGGATGCGGACCCCGAGCTCGCGCGCCGCCTGCACGGCGCCGGCCACGGGGTGGGCGGGGGCGAAGTCCCCGCCCATGGCATCGATCGCTACGCTGACGTCCATCAGCAGAAGATCTCAGACTTCGCCGACTTCAATGACCTCCCGACCCTTGTACTGGCCGCAGTGCGGGCAGACCCGGTGCGGCAGCTTCGCCTCGTGGCAGTTCGGGCAGTTGGAAAGGGAAGGGCGACTCAGGGCGTCGTGCGCGCGGCGTTTGTCGCGCCGGGCGCGCGAATGACGGCGTTTGGGATTCGGCATCGGGTGCGTTCCTGTGTTGGCTAGAGGAGCTTCTTCAGCACCAGGAGGCGGGGATCCTCGGCCCTTTCCTCCTGGCAGGCGCAGGTGCTCTGGTTCAGGTTCGTCCCGCAGCGCGGGCACAACCCGCGACAGTCGTCGCGGCAGAGTGGCTTCAGCGGCAGGCCGAGATACACCTGCTCGGCCACCAGGGGGTCGAGCTCGATTCGGTGGCCGTCGAAGGGCGTCAACGTCACGCGATCCTCGTTCATGCGGGCCTCACCCCCCTCCGGGGCCTCCTGGCCGGTCACATAAAGAAGGTCGAAGTTCTGCCGCAGTGGCTGCCGATAGGCCTCCAGGCAGCGGCTGCAGGACAGCGTGGCGACCGTCTCCAGATGCCCGGCGAAGGAGATCCCTTCCTCCTCCTTCATCAGGGTCCCGAGCAGGTGGACCGGCTCCAGAGCGACGACCTCGCTTCCTTCGAGAGGCAGCGAAGGCTCATTCAGGAGTCGGTCGACAACCAGACCCTCCGACTCTATCTCCTTGATTTCTATGTACATCTCTATCGGCCCGTGCGGAGCGCGAATTATAGCACGGCGGTCCCGCCTGTCAATCCGAGCCCCGGCCCCGGGCCTCCCCGGGCGCGACCTTGCGGCGGACCGGGCCGGCGATCGTCAGGCTGCGCGGCGGGGGTCGGGCGTGGGTGGAACCGCCCCGGCCGGTCCCGGTCGGGCGTGATCAGTCCTTGATCTTGGAGAGTTCCTTGAGGGCTTGCAGCGCCTGCGCATGGTTGGGGACGAGGGCAAGCGCCTTCTCATACTCCTTCTTCGACTTCGCGTTCAGGCCGTGGGTGCGGTAGAAGTCGCCGAGCAGGATGAAATGACCCGGGTTGAACGCCTCGAGTTCCGCAGCCTTCTGCAGCGCGGTCTCGGCCCGCTTCTGCCAGCGATAGTCGGGGTTGCGCGACAGCGCCTGGCCGAGCAGGCTCCAGACGGCGGCGAGCTTGTCGTTGTAGCCGCCGGCGAACTCGCAATAGCGGATGCAGTTGAAGTAATCGCCCATCTTCCAGTAGTCCCGTGCCTTGGAGAAGAACTGGTCGGCCATCCGGGAGCGCTCTTCCTCGTTCGATTGCCTCTCGGTCTTGCTGAGCTCCTTGCGCATCGACAACTGCTCGAGATCGAGGCTGACGACCCGCTCGCTGTTGTTGCCGGCCGCCCGCGCCGCGCCCAGCTTGCGCGATCGCAGCGCCAGGAAGCCCTCCAGCAGGCGCGCCTCGATGATCTGCAGCTCCTCGCGGCAGTCGGTCTGCACCTTTTTCAGGAAGCGGCTCGCCTGGTAGCGCTCCTTGCGCTCCAGGTAGGCCGCCTTGACCTGTTCGGAGGTGGCACTCTCGTTCACGCCCAGGAGGGCATCCGGCCGGTTCTCGTGGGCCAGCTTGTAGAAATCGAGGATCTCCTCCTTCTCGCGGGACTCGCGCTGCTGCTTCTCCTCGTCCCCCTTCACCAGATCGCGACAGCTCAGGGGGCCGGAGCCGATGGCCGGGACGAACTGCACCAGACCGAGGATCAGCAATCCGAACAGGAAGCGTGCCGCCGACTCTTCCTCATCGGGCGGAGTCTGCGCCAGAACGTCGCGGATTTTCGTCTGGCCGTCGAGTCGCGACACCAGGAACCCCTCGACCGGGGTCAGCTTGAGCTGCTCGAACGGCAGGTAGATCTGATCGGAAAAGCGCAGCGCCCGATCCTGCCGCAGCATCGCCTCCTTCACCTGCTCGAAACCGGTCATCGAACGCAGAGCCCGGATGATCAACTCGAAGCTGATGACGACGTTGGTCTGTAACGGGCCGGCCGCGATCGGTCCCTCGTCAAAGCGGTACTCGAGGTCATCCCATCGGAAAATGGCGGCGAGGATCTGCTGGGCCAGGTCGCGGTTCACCTGCTGGAGGGCGTCGCCGGAGAGGACCCCACGCGACGTCAGGACCCCGATCGCCTGGCGATCGTCCAGCCCCTTGAGCGCCTCCGCCTCGTCGGCGCGAACCAGCTGGCGCGCCACCAGGAACGCCAGCAGCTTCTCATCCGGCAGCGTCGAAGTGACCGTGAGGATCATGCCGCGGTCGAGATAGATGCGCTTCTCCGCACCGCCGCGGCTGACCACGAGGGCGCCGGAGCGCTCGTCGAGGTACAAGTCGCGGATCAGCTCCGCCATCGACGGCGGCGTACAGAAGCCGTGCAGCGCGGGCGACGGGGCGGGGCCGGTGGCTGGCGCAGACACGTTCTTCTCCTATGCGGCGGCGCGCGGGCCGGATGCCGCGGCGGCTGCCGGCGCCGCGGCGTCCGCCGGGCCACGAAGTTTCAGGGCGACGAACACCTCCGTCCCCTCTCCGGGACGGCTGTGCAGCCAGATGCGCCCGCCGTGACACTGGATCGCCAGGCGGCAGAAGGTCAGTCCGAGACCCGAGTCGTACAGCATCCTCTTCCTGTTGTCCGTCTGACCGGCGACGAATTTCTCGAAGATGGTCGGCAGCAGATCCTCCGGGATGCCGGCGCCGGTGTCCTTCACCGACAGCACCACCTCGTCCCCCTCGAGCCTGGCGGCGAGGGTGACCCGGCCGCCGCCGGGCGTGTGCTTGAGGGCGTTACTCAGCAGGTTGGCGATCACGCGTCCGATGAGCTCCCGATCCGCGTGCAGCGCCGGGAGGTCGGCCGCAACGGCATTGTCGATGACGATACCGTCGCGCGTGGCCAGCCCGGCCATCTCCTCCACATGCTCGCGGATGACGTCGCGCAGGGCGATCGGCTCCAGGCGCAGCGGCATCTTCTGCTCTTCGAGCTTGCCGATGTGCAGGATGTTGAGGATCATCCGCATCAGCTGGCGGGCGCTCTCCTGGGTGCGATCCAGCAGCTCCTCCAGCCGCTGCGGCGGCATCGCGCCGTGCTGCATCTGGATAAGCTGGACATTCCCCATGATGCTCGCCAGCGGATTCTTGAGATCGTGCACCACCATCTGCGCCATCGATTCCTTGAAGCCCTGCATTCTGAGGATCTCGTCATTGGAGGTTTCGAGCGCCTTCTTCTGCCTCTCGACCTCGTCCTGCAATGACTTGACCCGGAGGATGGCCCGCACCTTGGCGAGCAGCTCGACCTTGTTGATCGGCTTGCTGAGGAAATCGTCGGCGCCGATTTCCAGGGCCTGGACCTTGTCCTCGAGCGAGTTGAGCGCCGTGACGATGATGATCGGCAGCAGGCGCGTTTCGTACCGCCCCTTCAGTCGCTGGCAGACCTCGAAGCCGCTCATCTTCGGCATCATGACGTCGAGGAGAATGAGATCGGGCCGATCGGATTCGACCACGCGCAGCGCCTCCTCGCCGTTGAAGGCCCGGAGGACGTGATAGCCCTGGGTGCGCAGGATCGACTCCATCAGCCGGACATTGCGCTGATCGTCGTCGACCACCAGGATGGGGGAGCCCTGGGTCGCCTCGCGCCCCTCCACGGCCGTGACGTCCGATGCCGGCTCGGTCATCGCTTCACGCCGACGCCGCCATGGCGCCCCTCAGGAACGCGGCGACCTGTCGTGCGAACGTCGCCGTGTCAATCGGTTTCGGGATATAACCCACGCAACCCGCCTCCCTCGCCCGCTCCTCATCCCCTTTCATCACGTGGGCGGTCAGCGCCACGATGGGGATGTGACACGTCTCCGGATTCTCCCGCACTCTCCGCGCCGCCTGGAGACCGTCCATGCCGGGCAGCTGGATATCCATCAATATGAGATGCGGGCGGAGGAACTTCAAGGCATCGAGGGCCTCCTCGCCGGTGGCCGATTCCGCCACCCGGTATCCAGAGCCCCTCAGGACGTCCCGGGCGAGCTTCATATTGGTCGGGTTGTCCTCCACGATCAGGATCAGGCTGCCCGCGCCGCCGGGGTCGATCGTCAATCCGCTGACGCTTTCGGCCCCCATCGTCCGAGGGTCCGCGACAGGGCTTGGCGCGGCTTCCCGCGCCACCGGGATGGTGAAGGTGAAGGTGCTGCCCTCGCCGAACTTGCTCCGCAGGCGCACTGCGCCGCCGTGCATCTCCACGAACTTCTTGACCAGGGTCAGCCCCAGCCCGGTCCCCTGATAGCGCCTGGAGAACGACCCGTCCACCTGCGTGAACGCCAGGAAGATCTTCTCGTGGTCCTCATCCCTGATCCCGATCCCGTTGTCGGACACGCCGATCGCCGCCCACTCCCCCTCCACCCGTGATGAGACGGTGATGATCCCCCCGTCCGGCGTGAATTTGATGGCGTTGCTCAGAAGATTGTTGAAGATCTGCCTCACTTTGCCGCGGTCGGCGCACACCTCGAGCGCTGGGTCCTGGATCTCGGTCCTCAGCTCGATGTGCTTGCGACCGGCTTCGACGCGCAGCAGGGCGAGGGCTTCCTCGACGACCGGGCCGATCTCGAAGTCCTCCAGCGTCGCCTTCATCTTGCCGGCCTCGATCTTCGACAGATCGAGGATCTCATTGATCAGTTCGAGCAGATGGCGCCCGCTGCTCAGGATGTCGGCGACATAGTCCTTCTGCTCCTCGGACAGGTCGCGGGCGGTGGGATCGAGCAGGAGCTCCGAGAAGCCGATGATGGCGTTGAGCGGCGTGCGCAGCTCGTGCGACATGTTGGCCAGGAACTCGCTCTTGAGCGAGTTGGCGCGCAGCAGCTCCTCATTCGACTCCTGCAGCTTGCGATTGACGACCTCCAGCTCCTGGGTGCGCTCCTTCACCTTGCGCTCCAGGTCGGCGTTCATCCGTTCGATGTCCTTCAGGTGCTGCTTCTTCTCCTCGAGCTTGTCGAGATACAGCTTGTACGAGTAGTAGATCAGGACGCAGAACGGCAGCGACAGGACGAAGGAATAGATCCCGAACCGCTCGAGAAAGTACGCCATTCCCAGCGCCAGCGAGCCGCCGGCGAAAAACGATGGCGCCGACCACAGGAAGTTCTCGTGCCAGACCTTCAGGATGTTCAGGCCGCCCGACAGACCGACCGCGGTCGAGATGCCGAACGTGTTGACCAGGTAGAACACCAGCGTCGCCGCCATGAGGGCGAACAGGGGGTAGTCGCCGCGCGAGCCGGCGACGTTGCCGCCCAGGGCGATGTAGGTCTCCGACGTGGCGTAGGTCGTGATCACGAACACGCCGATGTTGAAGAAGGCGCGATACAGCTCCATGCGCGGCGTGCGGATGAAGCACAGGCTGGCGATGCAGATGACGGCGATGACCACGGCGTTCGTCTCGCCGAGCAGGACCATGGTCCCCAGGATGAACGGGTGGGAGATCGACATCTCCACCCGCATACCGAGATGCACGGTGTGCGGGGCCATGATCGCGCCGATCAGGGCGAGGGTCAGGAACTCCGTGTCGAGATCGATGGAGCCGGCGCGCAGGACGTGGAACACGATGCCGAGGGACAGGGCATACACGGCCAGGATGTAGATCCTGGTGCGGAGATTGAGATCCCTCATGCCGCGTCCCCGATCACCATCGGGCGGCTCCTCAGTTCATCCTCTCCCGTCCGA
Organism: Acidobacteriota bacterium; assembly: GCA_018606725.1. Taxonomy (GTDB): domain Bacteria; phylum Acidobacteriota; class Polarisedimenticolia; order Gp22-AA2; family Gp22-AA2; genus JAGYID01. The sequence goes on along the minus strand of JAGYID010000010.1, from coordinate 23,545 downwards.
TGGCGTGCTTCTTGAGCTTGCTGTAAAGACTGCTGCGGTTGATCCCGAGGATCGAAGCGGCAAGCTTCTTGTTCCAATTGCACTCGGCGAGGGTCTTCAGGATATAGAGCCGCTCATTTTCGTGCAGCGACAGCCGCACATCGGCACCGGCGCCCGGCCCGTCCTTCAGGTTCGGTGGCAGGTCGCCGGACTCGATGACGTCGCCCTTGGCGAGGATCATCGCCCGCTCGATGACGTTCTCCAGCTCGCGCACATTGCCCGGCCAGCCATAGCGGGTCATGAGGTCCATCGCCTCGCGCGAGAACCCGCGCATCGGCTTGCCGAGCTTCTGCGCCACCTTTTCGAGGAAGTTCATGCCCAGGATCGGGATGTCCTCGACCCGCTCGCGCAGCGGCGGCACATGGATCGGGATGACATTCAACCGATAGAAGAGATCGTTGCGGAAACTGCCACGCTCCATCCCGTCCTGCAGGCTGCGATTGGTGGCGGCGATGACCCGCACGTCGACCTCGATCGTCTGCTCTCCGCCAACGCGCTCGAAACGGCGCTCCTGGAGGAAGCGCAGCAGCATGAGCTGGGTCGCCGGTGTCAGGTCGCCGATTTCGTCGAGGAAGATGGTGCCCGTGTGCGCCAGCTCGAAGCGCCCCTTCTTCTGCCGCACGGCGCCGGTGAAGGCGCCCTTGTCGTGCCCGAACAGCTCCGAGTGCAGGATTCCCTCGGAGTACACGGCGCAATTGGCCTCGATGAACGGCTTGTCGGCGCGCAGCGAGTTGTAGTGCATGACCCGCGCCAGCAGACCCTTGCCGGTGCCGCTCTCGCCGGTGATCAGCACGGTGGAGTCGGTCGCGGTCACCTCGTGAAGCAGGTCGTGAATCTGCTTCATGTTGGGGCTGCGCCCCAGGATGGAGTCAAACGCATACTGGCTGCGCAGGCTCCGCCGGAGCTCGAAGTTCTTCACCCGCTCCGTTTGGAGCTCCTCCGCGGCGCGCCGGCGCTCGTAGCCCATCTGCTTGATCTGCGCCGCCCGGTCGGCGAGGCGAACCATCTCCTCGTCGGCGATCGGCATTCTCAGAAAGTCATAGGCGCCCTTGCGCAGCGCCTCGATGGCGGCATCGACCTCCGGCTCGTGCGCGATGATCGCCACCGGCGTCTCGGGGGCCGCCTGCTTGAATTTCTCGAGGATCTCCACGCCGCCTGCGTCGGGCAGCTTGAGGTTGACAACCACCAGGTCGAACGTTTGGCCGGTCAGGCGATCCAGCGCCGTCGCGCCCGATTCGGCGGCGGTCACGCGGTGCCCGGCCCGTACCAGGACAGCCGTCTGCGCCCGCGCGAACTCCGCGTCGCCGTCCACGAGCAGAATGTTGGCCTTGGGGTTCACGCCGCCCTCCTCCTTGGTCCTCAGTGTCCAGAAGGGCAGCAAGAAACATTCCACGGACACCGGTCGGCGCTCCCCGGCGAAGTGGCTGTCACACGGGCGTTTGCGCTGATCACCAATGTGCAATCGTCCGTCCGTGCCCACAATCGCGACGAATTTGGTAGGGGGAGCGACGGGAAATGTAACGCGGCTCGGGGGTCCCAGCCGTCGGCTCCACGACGTTTGGTGTAGAGTTCCAGGGACGTGATGCGACATCGCGCCGCGACGCGCCTCCGATTCCTGTCGATCTCCGCGATTCTCGCGCTCGGCCTGTTCCACGGTCCTGCGGCCGCGCCCCATCCCGAATCGGCCGCCCCGGCCGGAGCGGCCGACCAGATCCGGTCCGGCCTGGAGTTGATGCACCGGGGCCGCTTCGAGGGGGCCGAGGTGGCCTTCCGGGCCGCGGCGGCGGCCGATCCGTCCGATCCCGACCCGCACCTGCTGCTCGCCTTCAGCTACGTGTGGCGCATCTTCCAGGACCGCTCCGACCCCTCCTACGATGCGCCGTTCCGCGAGGCGATCGGGAGCGCGCTCGAAACCGCCGATGGGCGGCTGCTGCAGGCGCCCGACGATCTCCGCGCCATGGCCGCCATCGGCGCGGCGCAGATCTTCGATTTCACGGTCCAGGGACTGCGCCGCAACTACCTGAAGGCGGCCCAGGCCGCGCGCCGCGGTCACAAGGCCCTCGAGGCGGTGGTGAAGCGCGATCCCGCCCAGAGCGAGGCGGTGTTCGCCCTCGGCGGTTACAACTACTTCGCCGACCGGGTGCCGGCGATCGCCCGCGGCCTGCTGTTCATCCCTTCCGGCGATGCCGAGCGTGGCCTCGATCAGCTGCGGGCGGTCGCCTCGGCGCCCGGCTGGTTCCACACCGAGGCCCGCCTGCTGCTCGCCCTCATCCTGGGCAGCCGCGACGAGCATTGTTTCGACGAGGCAGAGGCGCACCTCGACGCGGCTCTCCAGGAGAACCCCGGTTCACCGCTCATCCTCGGGTCGATCGGCGGCCTGCGGATGCGGCTTGGCTTCTACGGTGAGGCGGTGACCCAGTTCGAACAGGCCCTGCAGGCGGCCAATGAGCCGGTCCCCGAGAGGGTGCGCCAGCGGCGGGGCTTGCGGCTGTTGCTGGCCGAGGCGCTGGCGGGTGACTTCCGCCTGGATGAAGCCGAGGCGGAGCTGGCCCGCGCCGCCAGCGGACCCGGGCCTCTGTCCGAAAGGGAATCCGAGACGGTCGAGCGGCTGCGCGCCGAGATCGACCAGAGACGGGGGCGGCCGGCGTGGAAGGTCCGGGAGGCGCTGGCGGCATGGCAGGCCGGCAGGTCCGATGAGGCGCTGGCCTTGCTGCATGAGGGATCGGCGGCTTTCCCGCTCGAGCCGCTGCCGCGCTTCCTGCGCGGCCGTCTGCTGTATCTCGGCGATCGCTGCGCCGACGCCGAGCCCGATCTGGCGGCGGCCGCCGAGGCGGACGTGGCGCGGCCGCAATGGATGGACGGCTGGATCGCGCTCTACCGCGGCCTGGCGGAGCGCTCCTTGGGGAACGAATCGGCGGCGCTTGAACAGTTCCGCCGCGCCGCCGCGCTGCGTCGCTTCAGGGCCGCCGACCGGGCCACCCTGGAGCTGCAGGCGGGGCGCCCGCCCTCGGCGCGCTGCGCCCGCTGAGGACGGGGTTCAGCGCGGCAGCAGCCGCAGGACCCGGACGACGTACTGCCGGGTTTCGGGATACGGCGGGATGCCCCCGAAGCGATCGACCGCGTCCTCGCCGGCGTTGTAGGCCGCCAGCGCCAGTCTGACTTCACCGCCGTACCGCGCCAGGAGCTCCTTGAGATAACGCACCCCGCCGTCGACGTTCTGAATCGGGTCGAAGGTGTTGCGGACATCGAAGCGCGCCGCCGTCCGGGGCATCAGCTGCATCAGCCCCATGGCGCCGCGCGGCGAGACCGCGAAGGCGTCGTAGCGCGATTCGACCTCGATCACCGCCTGGATGAGCGTCTCGTCGACCGCGTGCTTGCGGGCGATGCGGGCCGCCAGGCCCCTGAGCGCGCCGCGGTCGAACACCTGCCCCGGCAGGATCCGGATCTCCGGCTCGTTCACGGAGTTCATCTCGCCCAACCGGGGCGTGCCCGCCGGGGGCGGCGCCAGCCGCGTCGCATCGTCCGACCCGGGAAGCGGCGCCGGCGGCGCCGCGGCAGCCGGCTCGCGCCGGATCGCCATGATCTGTCCGTTCGGAAGGGCGAGTTCGCCCCCGCCATCCATCACCAGCACGACCCGGTCCCCTTCGCTGCGGAAGTCGGTGATCGCAAGAGTCCGGCCGTTGCGCAGGACCGCCGTGTCGGCATGCGCCACCACCGTGGCGCCCAGACACAGAGACAGCGCCAGGCGCAGTTTCCTTCCGGGGATCGCGGGCCTCGTGGCCATCGGGGTCGTTTCCTTGTCCGTCGCGGGTCGGGGCCTGATCGCCCAAGGGAGGCGCGATCGGCTCGGCCGGGAGTATACGGTGAGCGGGGGCGCCCGGCAATGCCGAACCGCGGCCCCCTCACCGCCTGCGGAACTCCTTTTCGAGCTGCTCGACGCTGAGCCGGAGGATCGCCGGGCGTCCGTGCGGGCAGGTCAGCGGCCGGCCCGGCCTCAGGAGATCGTCAAGGATCTGGCGCATCCGGCCCTCCCCGAGGCGCTCGTTGGCGGTGACGGCCGCGTGGCAGGCGGCGGACGCGAGGAGTCGGTGTCGCAGCTGATCGACCCCTTCGGCTCGGTCCCACTCGAGGATCTCGGCGAGCAGCTCGCGGACCAGACGCCCCGGTTCGGCGCCGCCGAGCAGGGCCGGCACCTCGTCGACGATCACCGCCCCGGCGCCGAACGGCGCGATTCCGAATCCCAGGGCCTCGAGGCTGTCGTGCGCCGCATCCAGCGCCTGCTGCTCCGACGGCCGCAGCTCGATGGTGATCGGGAACAACAGCCGCTGGCGTTCGACGCCGCGGCTGCGCTCCTGCCCGACCAGCCGGTCGTACAGAATTCGCTCGTGTGCCGCGTGCTGATCGACGATGACCAGGCCGTCGGGCGACGACGCGAGAATGTAGGTATCGCGGAATTGCGCCAATGGCGCGACGGCCACGGCGTCCAGCGGCGGCGCATCGACGGCGCCCTCCGCCTGCTGGCGGTCGTGGACGGACCGGCCCTGGTCGCGCGCTCCGGCCGGGGCAATATCGCCGTAGCCTGCGGTGCTCTCACCGACGCCTGTCGCACCGCCGATCGCCGGGGCGGGCGCGGCGCCGGCGGGCGCCCGGAGGCTCCCCCAGGTCACCCTGCCGGAGGCCCCCGACCCCTCGAGCGCCGCGCGCAGGCTGTCGCGGACGAGGTCATGCACCGCCCCGGGATGGCGGAACCGGACCTCCAGCTTGGCCGGGTGCACATTGACGTCGACCTCCTCCAGCGGGACCTCCAGGAACAGGTAGACGATCGGAAAGCGTCCGCGCGTCAGGAACGCGGCGTACGCCGCCTGCACGGCGTGCAGCAGGCGGCGGTCGCGGATCGGCCGCCCGTTGACGAACAGGTGCTCGTCGCGCGAGGTCGATCGCCCCAGGGCCGGCGAGGAGGCGAGCCCCACCAGGCGCAGCGATCCCTCGCGGCGATCGACCGGCACCAGGCAGGCGGCATCCGCCGCCCCGACGATCTGCGCCACGCGCTCGCGGAACGAGGCCACCTCCGGCCAGGACGCGAGGGTCCGGCCGCCGCTCTGGAGGCGGAAGGCGACCGCCGGGTGGGCGGCAGCCAGACGGGCGAGCATGTCGGCGACGTGCGCCGTCTCGGTCCCCGGGGCGCGCAGGAACTTGCGGCGCGCCGGGGCGTTGTAGAACAGCCCCTCCACCTCGACGGTCGTGCCGCGCGGGTGCGGCGCCGGAGACTCGTCCCGGCGCCGCCCGCCGTGGATCACCACCCGCGTGCCGCGGCCATCCCCGGTCGCCGTCGTCAAAGTCAATCGGGACACCGAGGCGATCGCCGGTAGCGCCTCGCCGCGGAAGCCGAAGCTGGCGATCGACTTCAGATCGGCGGCGCCGCCGATCTTGCTGGTGGCGTGACGCTCGAGCGCGAGCCCCGCGTCGTCGCGCTCCATGCCGCAACCATCGTCGGAGACCCGGAGGCGATCGGCGCCGCCCGACTCGATCGCCACCTCGATGCGCGTCGCGCCGGCGTCGAGGGCGTTCTCGACCAGCTCCTTGACGACCGAGGCGGGCCGCTCGACCACCTCGCCGGCGGCGATCTGGTTGGCGACCGTCTCGTCCAGGATCCGGATGACGCCCATCAGAGGAGCAGCGTCTTCCTGCCGCGCGAGTCGGCGACGCAGTACTTCTCGACCGTGTGCAGGGTCTTCTCCAGCTTGGCGACGTGACAGACCGCATCACCCGGATTGGCCATCGGCACGGTGGTGGTGCCGATGACCAGGCCGGTGAGATGCGAGCGCACCGACGACACCTCGCGGCCGAACGGATTGGTGATGACGCCGATCTCCTCGTCGGCATGCACGATCTCGCCGGGCCGCACCAGGATGTCGAGGATCCCCCCGCGCGGCGCCCGCACCCACTCCGACACCTTGACGATGACCTGGAAACGCGGCTCGCGCGGCTCCTCCTCGATCATGTCCAGGCCCGCCAGCACATTGCGCACGCCGGCGATGCCGCGCGCCACGATATTCTTCTGGAATCGATATGTCTCGCCGGCTTCGAAGATGATCGTCGGCACGCCGGCGCGGGTGGCTGCGGCGCGCAGCGTGTGGGGCGAGCCGGGCGCGTCGATGATGATCTCCCCTCCGAACGCCTTGGCGATCCGCCGCACCTTCTTGTGCGACATGTCGGCCCGGATCTGCGGCAGATTGGTGCGCCGCACCGTGGCGCTGTGCAGGTCGATGCCGTAGCGCGACTGGGTCACGACTTCCCGGAACAGGATGTGGGCGGTGCGGGCGGCGGCATTGCCGTTCGGGTCGCCCGGGAAGAAGCGGTTCAGGTCGCGCCGATCGGGCAGGTACCGGGAATGGTTGAGGAAGCCGAAGCGATTGACCACCGGCGCGCAGATCAGGCTGCCACGGACCTGCTCGGGTCGCAGGCTGGTCATCACCCGGCGGACGATCTCCACGCCGTTCAATTCGTCGCCGTGGATCGCCGCCGTCAGGAACAGGGCCGGCCCGGGCTCATGCCCGCGGATGACCGTCACCGCCACATTGACCGGCGTGGAGGTGTAGAACTCGCTCACCTTGAGCTGGATCTGCTCGGTCGTCCCGCGGCGAATCGTCCGACCGCCGATGCGCAGCGTCACGTCAGGATCCCTTGGCCGCGACCGGGCCGGCCGCGCGCCGCACCGATCGGCGCCGCACCGCGCGACGCGCGAATGACGACGCATAGTCGATGATCGCCGCCGCGATGTCGATGCCGCTCCAGCGCTCCAGCCCTTCAAAGCCGGGCGACGAGTTGATCTCGATGATCTTCGGCCCGCCGCGCGATTCCAGCATGTCGACGCCGGCGAGCTGCAGCCCCATGACCTCCGTGGCGCGCAGCGCGGCGCGGGCGTAGGCCTCGGGCAGGTCGACGACCGCCCCGGTGCCGCCGCGGTGGACATTGGAGCGGAATTCGCCCAGGCGGGCCTGCCGGCGCATCGCGGCGACGACCCGGCGCCCGACCACCAGCGCCCGCACGTCGCGCCCTTCCGATTCCTCGATGAACTCCTGGATGAGGATGTTCTTGCCGAGGCTGGCGAAGGTCTCCATGACCGTCTGCGCCGCCTGCTCGGTCTCGGCCAGGATGACCCCGATGCCCTGCGTCCCTTCGACGACCTTGAGCACCACCGGCGGCCCGCCGACGATCTCGAGGGCGCGGTGCACCTGCGCCGGGTGCGACACCAGCACCGTCTTCGGGATGTCGATGCCGGCCCGGGTCAACAGCTGCAGCGACCGCAGCTTGTCGCGCGAGCGGGCGATCCCCCGCGCGTCGTTGACCAGCGGCACCTTCATCAGCTCGAGCTGGCGCACCACCGCCAGGCCCTGGGCCGTCACCGAGGCGCCGATGCGCGGCACCACGACGTCCAGGTCCGGGAGCGCCCGATCGGTGCCGCGGTAGAAGATCCCGGGCTGGCCGCGGCTGAGGACGAGGGAGCAGAGCAGCGGGTTGATCACCCGCGCCTCGTGGCCGGCGCGCCCGGCGCTCTCGACCAGCCGGCCGGTCGTGTAGAGCCTATGGCTGCGCGACAGGATGCCGACGATCACGCGCCCTCCCCGCGCCCCGGCGGGCCCGGCCGTCGCCGCCCGCCCGCCGCCGGGCCGCCGACTTGCCCGAACCGCCCTCCTCGAGGACCGCCTGGGCGGCCGCCAGGCGGGCGATCGGAATCCGGTACGGCGAGCAGCTGACGTAGTCCATGCCGGCGCGGTGGCAGAACTTCACCGAGCGCGCCTCGCCGCCGTGTTCCCCGCAGATGCCGATCTTCAGCCCCGGGCGGGCCCGGCGGCCGCGCTCGATCGCCAGGCTGACGAGTTGGCCGACGCCCGCCTGGTCGAGGGACTGGAACGGGTCATCCGGGAACACCGCCAGCTTCTTCTCGTCGACGTAATCGGGCAGGAAGCGGCCGGCGTCGTCGCGCGACAGCCCCATGGTCATCTGGGTCAGGTCGTTGGTCCCGAACGAGAAGAAGTCGGCCTCGAGCGCCACCTCGTCGGCAAGCAGGGCGGCGCGCGGCACTTCGATCATCGTGCCGATCAGGTACGGCACCTTGACGCGGGCGGCCTTGAGGACCTCGTCGGCGACGCGGGCGGTGCGCTCCCGCAGCAGCTTGAGCTCGCGCGCGTCCATGACCAGCGGGTGCATGATCTCCGGCCGTACGGCGATGCCGCGGCGGTGCACGGCGACGGCGGCCTCCATGATCGCCCGAACCTGCATCTCGAGAATCTCGGGGTAGATCAGGCAGAGCCGGCAGCCGCGGTGGCCCAGCATCGGGTTCGCCTCGTGCAGCTGCTCGATGCGCCGGGTCACCGCGTCGAGCGGCAGGCCGAGCGCCGCCGCCAGGGTCTTCTGCTCGTCCGCCCCGTGCGGCAGGAACTCGTGCAGTGGCGGATCGAGGAGGCGGATGGTCACCGGGCGGCCGTCCATCGCCTCGAAGATCCCCTCGAAGTCGGCGCGCTGGAACGGCAGCAGGCGCCCGAGCGCGGCGGAGCGCGCCGCCGGATCGGCCGCCAGGATCATCTCGCGGATCGCGAGGCGCCGCTCCTCGCTGTCGAAGAACATGTGCTCGGTACGGCACAGACCGATCCCTTCGGCGCCCATCTCCACCGCCTTGCGGGCGTCGTAGGGCGTGTCGACGTTGGCGCGCACGCCGAGGCGCCGGATGGCGTCCGCCCAGGCGGTGACCTTGCGGTAGGCCTCCGGCAGCTCCGGCTGCACCGTGGCGATCGGCCCGGCGTAGACCGCGCCGCTGGTGCCGTCGAGGGTGACCACCTCACCGGCGCGCAGCGTCTTCCCGCCCAGGGTCAGGGTCCCGGCCCGCTCGTCGATCGCCAGCGCCTCGCAGCCGACGATGCAGGTCTTCCCCCAGCCGCGCGCCACGACCGCGGCGTGCGACGTCTTCCCGCCGGTGGCGGTCAGGATCCCCTGGGCGGCGTGCATTCCGGCGACATCCTCCGGGGAGGTCTCGCGCCGTACCAGGATGACCCGGCGGCCGGCCAGGGCCTGCGCCTCCGCGTCATGGGCCGTGAAGGCGACCTCCCCGGAGGCCGCTCCCGGGACCGCCCCGATGCCCGCTCCCATCCGCCGTTGGTCCAGATCGCGGACCGGGACGGCCGGGTCGAGGACGGGATAGAACAACCGCTCGATGTCCTCCGGCGCGATCCGGCGCACCGCCTCATCGCGCCCGATCAATCCCTCCTCCGCCATGTCGACGGCGATCTGGAAGACGGCGCGCGGCGAGCGTTTGCCGGTGCGGCATTGCAGCATGTACAGGGTGCCTTCCTCGATGGTGAACTCCAGGTCCTGCATGTCGCGATAATGACGCTCCAGCCTGTCCTGAACCTCCCGCAGCTGGCGGGCCACCTTCGGCATCCGGCGGGCGAGCTCGCGCACCGGCATCGGGGTCCTGATGCCGGCGACGACGTCCTCGCCCTGGGCGTTGATCAGGAAATCACCGTACAGCACCTTCTCGCCGGTGTTCGGGTCGCGGGTGAAGCAGACGCCGGTGCCGGAGGTCTCACCGAGATTGCCGAACACCATCTGCACGACGTTGACCGCCGTGCCGCGCAGGCCGGTGATCCGCTCGACCCGGCGGTAGGTGACCGCCTTGTCGGCCATCCAGGAACGGAACACCGCCTCGATCGCCCCCCACAGCAGCGCGACGACATCTTGGGGGAACGGCCGGCCGGTGCGCGCCGCGATCGCCTTCTGCAGCCTGGCGCACAACGCCTCGAGCGCCTCCGCCGGGATCTCGGTGTCCTGCGTGACCTTGAGCTTGCGCTTGGTCTCCCGGTGCAGGGCATCGAGCTCCTCGCGCGGCACCCCGTCCACGACGCTGCCGTACATCTGCAGGAAGCGGCGATAGGCATCGTAGGCGAAGCGCGGGTTGCCCGTGCGCGACGCCAGGGCGCCCACGGTCGTATCGTTCAGCCCGAGGTTGAGAATCGTCTCCATCATCCCCGGCATCGAGCGGGCCGCGCCGGAGCGCACCGACACCAGCAGCGGGTCGCGCGGGTCGCCCAGGCGGCGGCCGGCGACCCGCTCCAGCCGGGCGAGATGACGCTCGACCTCGCGACCGATCGCCTTCCGGAGCGCCACCTTCCCGCGCTGCTCGTACAGCGCGCAGGCCTCGGTGCTGATGACGAAACCGGCCGGCACCGGCAGGCCGATGCGGGTCATCTCCATCAGGCCGGCCCCCTTGCCGCCGAGCTCCTCCTTCATGGTGCCGTTCCCTTCGGCCTTGCCCTTGCCGAAGAAGTAGACGTAACGACGCGCCATCAGCGCTCCCTCCCCGTCCGCGGGGAGTCGGGCCGGGTCCGCTTCGCCGCGGTCGCCGCCGGCTCCCCCTCCAGGACGATTTCCGAAAAGTCGCCGACGCGCAGAAACAGGTCGGCGATCGATTGCAACAGCGCCAGCCGGGCGGCGCGGACGGCGGGCTCCGGCGCCATGACCAGAACCTCGTCGAAGAATCGTTCCAGATCGCCGCGCAGCCGGGCGATCGTCCGGAGAGCTTCGGCGTAATCGTGCGTTCGCAGCGCCGCCTCGAGCGCCGGGCCGGCCTCCCGCACCGCCCGGTCGAGCCCGAGCTCCGCCTTCTCCCGCAGATCGTTCCGGTGCAAATCCTGAGGTTGCTGCCCGGACAGGATGTTCTTGATGCGCTTGTGCGCCAGCGCCAGCGCCTCGAATCCGGCGCCGTCCCGCGCCGCGTCGAGCGCCTTCATCCGCAGCCAGGCGTCGCACGGATCGTCGGCCCCGGCGCCGAGCGCGGCCCGCACCGAGTCCGGGCGCAGCCCGGCCGTCTCGCCCAGATGCTCGAGGCGGCCGCGATAGAACTCCAGGAGGGCCGCCCGCGCCGCGGCGGCGGGGATCGCCTCGCTCACCTGCGCCGCGGCGTAGCCGGCCAGCGCGGCGTCCAGGGTCTCGGACAGCTTCAGATGGATGCCCTTGTCGATCAGGATCCGGCAGGCGCCCAGCACCGAACGGCGCAGGCCGTAGGGATCGCGCGAGCCGGTGGGCACGATCCCGAGGAGGAAGATCCCGGCCTGCGTGTCGAGCCGATCCGCCAGCGAGACGACCGCGCCCGCCGCTCCGGAGGGCAGGGGGTCATCGACGCCGCGTGGCAGGTAGTGCTCGCGGATCGCCTCGGCCACCTGCGCGGAGGCGCCATCGGCCGCGGCGTACAGCCCGCCGACGATCCCCTCGAGCTCGGGGAATTCCTTGACGATCTGGGTCGTCAGGTCGGCCTTGCACAGCTGCACCGCCTCGCGCACCGTCCCGGCGTCCAGCCGCAGACCGGCCGCGGCGAAAGCCGGCAGCAGGCCATCGGCCACCGTCGCCATGCGGTCGAGCTTCCCGGCGTACGAGCCGAGACGTTCGTGGAAGGTCACCCGCCCGAGACCCTCCGCGTGCCGCCGCAGCGGCGCCTTGCGATCCTCGTCGTGGAAGAAGCGGGCGTCGACGAGGCGGGCGCGCAGCACCCACTCGTAGCCGCGGCGGATCGCGCCGGTCCGATCCTCCGACGCGTTCGCAACCGCCAGGAAGCGGTTCAGCAGCCGCCCCGACTCCGCCCGCAGGGCGAAGAACTTCTGGTGGTGACGCATCGCGGTCACCAGGATCTCCTCCGGCAGATCGAGGAACGCCGCGTCGATCTCCCCGGCGATGACCAGGGGCCATTCGACGAGGTGCGTGACCTCCGCCAGCAGCGCGGGGTCGCCCGTCGCCCCGGGCGGCGCCCCGGGAGGGGCCGCCACCCGGCCGCCGCTGGCGCGCGCCTGCTCCTCCAGCCCGCGCTCGATGGCCCTCCCGCGCTCGGCAGGGTCGGCCAGCACCATCGCCTCGCGCAGTCTCTCGACATACCGGCGCGGATCGTCGATGACGATCGGCGCGCCGCCTCTCTGCCGGTGGCCGGATGTCGCGCGGCCGGCGCGCACGCCCGCGAACGTCAGCGGCACTTCGTCCCGCTCGAGCAGGGCCACCAGACCGTGAACCGGTCGCACGAACCGGAACGTGCCGCTCCCCCAGCGCATCATCTTCGGGAAGGTCATGCGGCCGAGCACCTCCGGCACCAGCTCCGCCAGCACCTCGCCGGCGGCCCGCCCGCGCACCAGCCGGCGCACGGCGATGCAGTCGCCCTTCGGGGTCGCGATCGTCCTGAGCTCGGCGACCGTCGCCCCCTGGGCGCGCGCGAATCCCTCCGCCGCCCTGGTGGGCGTCCCCCGGGCATCGTAGGCGATCGTGACGGACGGGCCGATCGCCTCCTGCTCGGCGTCCGGCTGCCGGTCGAGAATCCCGGTGACTTCGACCGCCAGCCTGCGAGGCGTGCCGAAGCTGCGCAACCGCGACGAGGCGGCGGCGCCGGTCGCAGCGAGGAGACCCGCCGCCTCGATCTCCTGCAACACGCTGCGCCCGAGATCGCGCAACGCCCCGTCGATCATCCGGGCCGGGATCTCCTCCGTGGAGATCTCCAGCAGGAACGTGGCGCCGGTGGCGCTCACGACGCCGCTCCCCCGGGGGCGGACCGGCGCAGCAGCGGCCAGCCCGCCGCCTCGCGACCCTTCAGATACTCCTTCGCGCAGCCGACCGCGAGCCGGCGAACGCGCTGAATGAAGCCGGTCCGTTCGGTGACGCTGATCGCCCCGCGGGCCTCGAGGACGTTGAATGTGTGCGAGCAGCGCAGCGCGCAGTCGTAGGCAGGCAGCACCAGCCCCGCCCCCAGCAACTCCCGGCCTTCCGCTTCGTGTTCCTGGAAGATGCGCAGCAGACGCTCGACCGATGCCGCCTCGAAATTGTGGCGGGAGAACTCGACTTCCTCCTGGAGCCGCACGTCGCCGTAGCTGACCCCCGGGGCCCATTCCAGGTCGAACACATTCCTGACGTCGTTCAGGAACATGCAGATGCGCTCGACCCCGTAGGTGATCTCGGCGGCGATCGGGCTCAACTCGCAGCCTCCCGCCTGCTGGAAGTAGGTGAACTGGGTGATCTCCATGCCGTCCATCGACACCTGCCAGCCGACCCCGGCGGCCCCGAGCGTCGGCGACTCCCAGTTGTCCTCCTCGAAGCGGATGTCATGATCGCGCGGGTCGATCCCGAACGCCGACAGCGACTTCAAGTAGAGGTCCTGGGCGTCGGGCGGCGACGGCTTGAGGATCACCTGGAACTGATAGTGGCGGTAGAGCCGGAAGGGGTTCTGGCCGTAGCGCCCGTCGACCGGACGGCGCGACGGGGAGCAGTAGGCGACGCGCCACGGCTCCGGCCCCAGCACCCGGAAGAAGGTGTCGGGGTGCATGGTGCCCGCGCCGACCTCGACGTCGTACGGCTGCTGGAGAACCGCGCCCTGGCGCGCCCAGTACTCCTGGAGCGCCAGGATCAATTGCTGGAAGTTCAGCGGCATCCGATCCTCTCGGCTGGCGCGCCGCCGCGCAGGGTCTGCAGCACCCGGTAGCTGCGGAAGGTCTTCTCGGTCACGTCGAGGAAGACCACCTGCGCCAGCTGCGCCAGGGCCGGCAGCCCCTCGGGCCGCGGCGTTCCAGCGAATGTCTCCGGTCCGCGTCGCAGCATCTCCAGCGCCGTGCGCCGCGCCGCCGCCGGCACCGGGACCGCGCCGCCGGCGGCGCCCGGCGCACAGCTGCCGCAGACGACCACCGTTTCGCGTCGATCGTAGAACCCGTCCGCCGCGCCGAGGGCGCCGCCGCAGCGCCCGCACGCCATCAGGTCCGGCAGCACGCCGTGCAGCCGCAGCGTCCAGATCTCGAAATAGCGCGCCGCGACGTCGAGGTCGACCCCGTCGCGCACCGCCCTCAGGACGGCGTGCAGGAGCCGGTAGGACGCATCGTCCTCCTGCTGCTCGCGCGCAAACGCGTCGGCGACCTCCGCGAAGCACGCCAGCACCGCCGCCCGCTCGGGATCTTCCTGCAGGCGATAGAACGACTCCAGCAGGTCGGCGGACTCCACCCGCGCCAGGTCGCGTCCCTCGGTCTCGAAATACGTGAGCCGCACGCGGCTCATCGGCTCGAGGTTGCTCCCGAAGCGCCGCACGCTGCGCCGGGCCCCCTTCGCCACGCCGCGCAGCTTGCCGACCGCACGGGTCAGGAAGGTGACGATCCGATCCGATTCACCGAGCGGCTGCGTTCGGAGCACGATGGCCTCGGTGTCCTTGACGGGCACGGCCGGCACCTCCCTTCATCCCTCCACCAGGTGCGGCCCGGCGAGGCCGAAGAAGACCAGGAGACCCAGCAGGTCGACCGCGGTGGTCACGAACGGGCTGGTCGCCACCGCCGGGTCGATGTGCAGCGTCTTGAGGACCATCGGCAGGACCGAGCCGACGATCGCCGCCAGACCCATCGACAGCCAGAGCGACATGCCGACCACCAGCCCCGCCGCCGGCCGCAGCCCGACCAAGAGCGCCGCCGCGATGCCGAGCAGCGCGCCGTAGATGAAGCCGAGCAGGAGGGCGATGCGGATCTCCTTGAAAATGGCCCAACCGACTTCGCGCAACTTGATCCGGCCGGTGGACAGCCCGCGCACCATGATGGTCGCCGCCTGCGTGCCGATGTTGCCGCCCATGCCGAGGACGACGGGGATGAAGCAGGCCAGGTTGACGGCCCGGCTGAGGAGTGGCGCGTAGGCCTTGATGATCAGCGCGCCGAGCAGGCCGCCGACGAAGGCGGCGAACAGCCATGGCAGGCGGACCTGGGCGGCCCGCAGCGTGGACTTCATGAGCCGTTCCTCGTCGGAGGTCCCGGCCAGCTTGTAGAAGTCCTCGGTCGCCTCCTCGCGCATGACGTCGACGACGTCGTCCACGGTCACGATGCCGACCAGGGAGTTCTCGGCGTCCACGACCGGCACCGCCAGGAGATCGTATTGCGAGACGACCCGGGCGACCTCCTCCTGATCCGTCTCCGGGCGCACCGAGATCACGTCGGTGGTCATCACCTCGCGCAGCCGGGTCGAGGGGGGCACCGACAGGAGCTGCCGCAGCGACAGCACGCCCTGCAGGCGGCCGTGCGGCTCGACCACGTAGACATAGAAGACGATCTCCGCCTCCTGGGCCTTCTGGACTGCCGCGATTCCCTCCTGGACCGTGGTTTCTTCCGGCAACGCCAGGAAGCGGCTGGTCATGATGCGGCCCGCCGTGTCCTCCTCGTAGGTCAGGAGATCCTGGACCTCCTCGGAGGCCTCCTTCTGCATCAGCCCGAGCACCACCTCGCGGTCCTCATCCGGGCAGACCGACAGGATCTCGGCGGCGTCGTCGTCGGACAGCCGCTGCAGGACGTGCGCCAGCCCCTCCGGGGGCAGGCCGCGGATCAGGTCGGCCCGATGCGCCGGATGGGTGGTGGTGAGCAGGGCGGCTGCCTGCCCGATGGCGCTGCCGGCCAGCAGCCGGAAGGCCGCGGCGCGCTCGTCCTCGCCCAGGGCGACGAACGCCTCGGCCAGATCGGCGGCCCGGGCCCGCTGCAGCATGTTGACGAGCGGGGCGGTGGCGCCCCGGCGCAGGAGCTTCTTGACCGATTCGACGAGGATGGTGACGTCTTTCATGCGGGCGGCCCCGGAAAGGCCGTCATTCTACTGCAAGCGCGCGGAAACTGAGTGGGCGTCGGTCCAGTGCCGTCAGCCGATCGGCAGACCGAGCAGGCGCAGGATCTCCGCGTCGTCGCGCCACCCCTCCCTGACCTTGACCCAGAGGGCGAGGTAGACCTTCGTGCCCAGATGGGCCTCCAGGGCGTGGCGGGCGGCGGTGCCAATCGTCTTCATCATCCGGCCGCCGGCGCCGATGAGGATCCCCTTCTGGGAATCCTTGTCGGCATAGATGACCGCGTCGATCCTGGTGAGCCCGGACTCGTCGGTCGTCAGCCGCTCGACCATCACCGCGGTGGCGTGCGGCACCTCCTGGCGCGTCGCCTTGAGGACCTGCTCGCGGATGATCTCGGCGATCGCCAGACGCTGCGGCAGGTCGGTCAGCATGTCGGGCGGGAAATGCGGCGGACCCGCGGGGATGCGCTCCAGGAGAACGGCCTCCAGGCGCTCGCAGTTCTCCCCGGAGAGCGCCGACAACGGCACGATCTCCTGAAACAGCCCGGTCTTCGCGGCCTCGTCGATCAGCGGCAGGAGCGTCTCGCGCCGCATCAGGTCGACCTTGTTGAGGACCAGCAGGGTGCGCGAGCCGGCATCGCGCAGCAGGTCGAACACGAAGCGGTCCCCCGGTCCGAACCCCTCCGAGGCATCCGCCAGCGCAACGACCAGATCGACCTCCCGCAGCAGGCGCGTCGTCAGGCGGACCATCTCCTGATTCATGCGGTAGCGCGGCTTGTGCACCCCGGGCGTGTCGATGAACACCACCTGGCGCCGGTCGCGATGCAGGATGCCGCGGATCGGGAAGCGGGTCGTCTGCGGGACGTCCGAGACGATCGACACCTTGGTGCCGATCAGCTGGTTCATCAACGTCGACTTGCCGACGTTGGCCCGCCCGACCAGGGCCACGAAGCCGCACCGGAAATCTTCCGGGATCTCCGGCGGCTGCGGAACCTCGCTCATGCCCTTCCCTCCCGGCGGCCGCGACGCGCCCGCCGCACCGGCCCCGCCTCCCCCCAGGGAAGGCGGCGGCGCGCCAGAGCCACGCCCGCCGTCCGCCGCAGCAGCCGCGCCTCGAGCCGGCGCATGGTGCCGTCGTCCGTCTCGTGATCGTACCCCAGCAGGTGCAGGAATCCATGCACCACCAGGAGCGACATCTCGGCTCGCGCCGGCCAGCCGGCGCGGCGTGCCTGCCGGGCGGCCCGCGGCACCGCGATGGCGATCTCGCCCAGGTGCCGGGATCCCGGCTCCAGATCGCCTGCGGCGGGGAACGACAGCACGTCGGTCACCCGATCGATGCCGCGATGCGCGCGGTTCAGGCGCCGGACGACGGCGTCCGGCGCCAGCAGCAGCACGACGCCGTGGCGGGGACGGCGCAGGACGTGTCGCAGCCGGGCCAGTAGCGCGGCGCAGCGCGCCGCGTGCAGCCGGCCGGCGGGGTGGCGGACGAGGACCTCTATCGTCCCCATCGCGCGTTCAGGTCCGGCGGCTCATCATGCGTGCGGCTGGCACGGAACGCCCGCTCGGGCACCTTCTCGAAATCGAAGCCGGGATAGTCGATGCGGTGATGATAGATGCTCCCGAGCGTGTGCAGGAAGGAGGCGCATACCTTCTCCAGCTCGGCGAAGGTCATGTCGCTCTCGTCGAGCTGGGCGTCGAGCATCACGTCGGAGGCGACGCGGCGGATGAGCCCCTTGAAGCGCGCCGGCGACGGGTCCTCGAGCGTGCGGGCCGCCGCCTCGATCGAGTCGGCCAGCATGAAGATGACCGCCTCCCGGGTCTGCGGCTTCGGCCCTGGATAGCGGAAGTCGGACTCCCGGATCTCGACGCTATCCCGGCCGCCCTGCGCGCGGCGCGCCTTCTGGTAGAAGAAGTTGATCTTCCTGGTGCCGTGGTGCTGCGGGATGATGTCCAGCACCTGGCGCGGCAGGCCGTAGCTCCTGGCGAGCTCATATCCCTCCTTGACGTGGCTGGCAATCACCAGGGCCGACAGGTGCGGGCTGAGGCGGTCGTGCCGGTTGTCACCGCGTCGCTGGTTCTCGATGAAGTAGTCGGGCTTCAGCATCTTGCCGACGTCGTGGTAGTAGGCGGCTACCCGGCAGAACAGCGCGTTGGCGCCGATCGCCTCGGCCGCCGCCTCGGCGAGCGTGCCGACGATGACGCTGTGATTGTACGAGCCGGGCGCTTCCAGCGCGAGACGCCGCAGCAGCGGGTTGTCGAGGTTCGACAATTCCAGCAGGCGCACGTCGGTCACGATGTTGAACGCCGCCTCCATGACCGGCAGCAGGAAGGAGACCAGGACCGCCACCGCGATGCCGCCCGCGAAGCCCCAGCCCATCGAGGTCAGGAGCGACACCGGCGGCGGGCCCGGCAGCCCCTGCAGCGCCACCACCGCCACGGCGTTCACCGCGCCGAGGACCAGCCCCGCCTTCACCGGCGCCGACCGCCGGCGGTAGGTGGCGACTCCGAAGATTCCCGCCAGATTGCTGAACAGGCAGAACAGCGTGAAGCGCAGGTCCCACTCGACCATCATCCCGAACAGGGGCACGTAGAAGAGCGCGTACGCCATGCCGACCCGCGGGTTGGCGAGGAGCGTCACCAGCATCGCGCCGGTCGCCACCGGCACCAGGGTGCGGGCGGCGATCGGATCGCCGCCGCCGGGCAGACCCTGTACGACCGAGTCGAGCAGCCACAGCGCGCCGCGGTCCACCGCCAGCGACAGGACCAGCGCCACGATCATGAGCGCGAACAGCTGCCGCTCATTCCGGTTCGCCCGCTGGTAGAAGAACACGTACCGGGCGATGAAGAACAGCATGAGGGCGAGGAACAGCAGATCGGCGACCGCCCCAGGCACCGGCAGATCGGGGCCCCAGCCGCGCCCGATCATCAGGGGGGCGAGAGCCGACAGAAAGACGGCGCTCCACAGCAGTTTCGAGTCGTACAGTCGATCGAGGGCGTCGGCGAGCCGGATCTTCCAGAGCAGCAGCGGGTGGCGGGGGAAACGCGTGCCTGAATGACGGCGCCGCGACGCTTCGACTGTCACGGCCCGCCCCTCAGCGGCGCCCCGGGGCATCCGGGGCGGGGCGGCTCTTCCGGCCGGCGCGGCGGCGCGGCCGGGCCGGGGCCGCCACTTTCGCCGTCGGTTTCGCAGGTGCCGCGTTCGCCGCCGGCTTCGCGCCTGCCGCTGCACCATTGCCGTTGCGGTAGGCTTCGTAGGCCTTGATGATGTTCTGCACCAGCGGGTGGCGCACGACATCCGACTCGTCGAAGTACACGAAACGCAGCCCGGGCACGCCGGCCATGACCGTCTGGGCCTCGATCAAGCCGGAGGTGCGGCCGGGGGGCAGGTCGACCTGCGTCACGTCGCCGGTGATCACCGCCTTGGAGCCGTTCCCGAGTCGGGTCAGGCACATCTTCATCTGCTCCGAGGTCGTGTTCTGGGCCTCATCCAGGATGACGAACGAGTGGTTGAGGGTGCGGCCGCGCATGAATGCCAGGGGCGCGATCTCAATGGTCCCCTTCTCCATCTGGGCGTTCGCCTTTTCGCGGTCGACGAGCTGATAGAGCGCGTCGTACAGCGGCCGGAAGTAAGGATCGACCTTCTCCGCCATGTCACCCGGCAGGAACCCGAGTTTCTCCCCCGCCTCCACGGCCGGCCGGCACAGGATGATGCGCTCGACTTTCTTTTCGCTCAGGTGGGCCACCGCCGCGGCGACCGCCAGGAAGGTCTTCCCGGTTCCGGCCGGCCCGATCGCGAACACCAGGTCATGATCGCGCACGGCGTCGAGGTAGACCCGCTGGTTCAAGCTCTTCGGCGTGACGTAGCGGTTGCTGGTGGCGCGCAGCCGTCCGGCGGTGAAGAAGTCGTGGAGGGTGGCGGAGCGGTTGTCGCGCAGCAGCCGCGCGGCGATCTCGACGTCACCCCGCTTGAGCGTATAGCCGTTCTGGACGACGCCGACGAGCTGCTCGACCAGACCGGCGGCGAGCGCTTCCTTGTCCGGGTCTCCCTGCAGCGTCACGTCCGTGCCGCGAGCCGAGACCCTGACCCCGAGGTCCCGCTCGATCGCCCTCAAGTTCTCGTCGTGCTGTCCGAAAATGTCGATCAGGATGGTTTCTGGAACGGCCAGTTTCCGCATTCGATCGGCTGTTCCTCCCGGCTTCAGGAAGGTGACTGCACGCCGGTAACTTAACACCCGGCCCACCCCTTGTCAATGCGGAGCGAGCCGAGGACATCTCTATAAGTATTGAGGATCCAATAACTTACCTGTCCGGCGCGGATGGTTTGTCGGGGGGCGGTTCGACCCGGATACTGAGGTCCTTGAGCTGCCGCTCGGTCACGGCGGCGGGGGCGCCGGTCATCAAGTCGACCGCGCTCGCTGTCTTCGGAAAGGCGATGACATCGCGGATCGAGGCTGAGCCGGTCAGGATCGCCACCAGCCGGTCGACGCCGAGGGCGATGCCGCCGTGCGGCGGGGCGCCCATCCGGAGGGCGGACAGCAGGAAGCCGAACTTGGCCTCGGCCTCCTCCGCCGAGATGCCGAGACTCCGGAACACCCTCGCCTGAAGGTCGCTGCGATGGATCCGGATGCTGCCGCCGCCGACCTCGTTGCCGTTGAGCACCAGGTCGTAGGCCAGCGCGCGGACCTCCTCGGGCCGCTCGTCGAGGAGCGGGAGATCCTCCGGCCGCGGCGCCGTGAACGGGTGATGGCAGGAGACCAGCCGCCCCTCCTCGTCGCTGTGCTCGAACAGAGGGAACTGGTCGATCCACAGCAGGTGGAACTTGCCCTCGTCGATCAACCTCTCCGCCCGGCCGATCTGCAGGCGCAGACCGCCGAGGATGGTGCAGGCGGTCTTGAATCGATCGGCGACGATCAGCAGCAGGTCGTCCGGGCCGGCCCCCGCCTCCTTCAAGGCGGCGCGGCAGCCTTCCTCCGTCAGGTGCTTGAGCACCGACGATTGGACCCCTCCCCCGGCCGACTTAATCCAGATGAGCCCTTTGGAGCCGAGCGCCTTGGCGGCATCGACCGTGTTGTCGATCCGCTGTCGCGACCAGGCGCCGCCCCCCGGAACCACCAGACCTTTGATCGAGCCGCCCTTCTGGGACACGTCCGAGAAAACCCGCAGCGGGCTGGCCGCCAGGGCGCGGGTCAGATCGACCAGCTCGAGACCGAAGCGCGTGTCCGGCTTGTCGCTGCCGAAGCGGCTCATGGCCTCCCGGTACGCCAGCCGCGGGTAGGGCCCGGCGATCGACAGGCCGGCGGCGCGGAAGATCTCCTCCATCATCCCCTCGATCAGGCCGTACAACAGCTCCGGATCGGGGAAGGATATCTCGATGTCGATCTGGGTGAATTCCGGCTGCCGATCGGCGCGCAGGTCCTCGTCGCGGAAGCACTTGGCGACCTGGAAGTAGCGGTCGTATCCGGCCACCATCAGCAGCTGCTTGAAGATCTGCGGCGATTGGGGCAGCGAGTAGAACCGCCCCGGGTTGACGCGGGACGGCACCAGGTATTCGCGCGAACCCTCCGGCGTGCTGCGGTTCAGGATCGGCGTTTCGATCTCCAGGAAGCGCTGCGCGTCGAGGTAGCGCCGCACCGCGATCAGGACGCGGTGGCGGGTCTCGAGGATCCGCTGCAGCCGGGGACGGCGCAGATCCAGGTAGCGATAGCGGAGTCGCACCTCCTCGGCGGTGGTGCTGTCGTCGGCCAGCGGAAACGGCAGCGGCTCGCTGGTGTTGAGGACCTCCACGGCGCTGGCGCGGATTTCGATCGTGCCGGTCTGCAGATCGCGGTTGACGTTCCCGCCACCGCGCGGCACGACCTCGCCGCGCACCGCGATGACGTACTCCGGCCGGAGCGTCTTGGCCACGCCCCATGCCTGCGCGGCGCTCTCCGGGTTGAAGACCGCCTGGGTGATGCCATAGCGGTCGCGCACGTCGGCGAACAGCAGGCCGCCGTGGTCCCGCACGCTGTCGATCCAGCCGAGCAGGACGACTTCGCGTCCGATGTGCTCGCCGCGCAGCTCGCCGCAGGTGTGGGTCCGGCGCGGCGTCGCCTCAGGCATGCGCCATCTCCTGCAGCTTGGTCAGCAGCTCCGCCTGCGGGACGGTCGCCTGGACGCCGTCGGACATCTTCTTGAGCGTCAGCACGCCGCGGGCGATCTCCTCCTCCCCGAGGATCAGCACGAAGGCGGCCTGCCGATCGTGCGCCCGGCGCATCTGCGCCTTGAGGCTCTTGTCAGGAACGGGATCGAAGATCACCGAGCGGCCGGCGCGGCGCAGGCGGCGGGCCGCCTCGAGCGCCGGCGCGATCGCCGGCTCGCCGAGGGCCACGATGGCGACCTCCGGGCGCTCGTCGCCCGCGGCGGCGGCATCGGGAAGCGACAGGACCAGCCGGTCCTCGCCGACGGCGAACCCGAACCCGGGCGCCGCCGGGCCGCCGAGCGACTCGACCAGACCGTCGTAACGCCCGCCGCCGAGGAGGGCGTTCTGGGCGCCGAGCGACGGCGCTATCACCTCGAAGGTCGTGCGCCGGTAGTAATCCAGCCCCCGCACCAGCCGCGGGTCGAGTTCGTAGGCGACCCCGAACGCATCGAGGTAGGCGCGCACGCTGTCGAAGTGCGCGGCGCACTCGGAGCACAGGAAATCGGCGACCGACGGCGCTCCGGCCATCAGCTCCCGGTCGGCCGGGACCTTGCAGTCGAAGCAGCGCAGCGGATTCACCTCGAGACGCCGGCGGCAGTCCTCGCACAGCCGCCCGCGGTGGGGGGTCAGGTAGTCGACCAGCGCCTGGCGGTAGGAGGGACGGCAGACCGGATCGCCGACCGAGTTGAGGACCAGCCGCACCGGCTCGATGCCGAGGCGGGACAGAAAGGCGACCAGCATCTCCAGCGTCTCGGCGTCCACCGCCGGGTGGTCGCTGCCGAAGACCTCCACGCCGATCTGCGAAAACTGCCGCATCCGACCCTTCTGCGGCCGCTCGTAGCGGAACATCGGTCCGATGTAGTACAGCTTCTCGATGTCGCCCCGCCGGTGCAGCTGGTGCTGGATGTAGGCACGCGCCACCGGGGCGGTGTTCTCCGGCCGCAGCGTCAGCGACCGACCCTTGCGGTCCAGAAACGTATACATCTCCTTGGCGACGATGTCCGAGCCTTCGCCGATGCCGCGCGCGAACAGTTCGGTGGGCTCGAAGATCGGCGTGCGGATCTCGCGGAAGCCATAGCGCGCGAACAGCTCGTGCGCCGTGCGTTCGACGAAATGCCAGCGCGCGATTTCCTCCGGGAGGATGTCGCGCGCGCCCTTGACCGACTCGATCATGGCAGCGGTTCCCATGCGGATCGGCGCGCGCCGGATCCGCCGAAAGGCGTGCAGAATAGCACATCTGCGAGCCGGTCCGGGACGCGCCGCCATGACGGCCGGGGCCGGGAGGACGGTCTATAATGCCGCCGATGCGAGTTCTCCGAATCGCCGCGCTCGGCGCGGTGGGTGCCCTGCTTCTTGCCGCCCCCGCGGGGGCGGTGCGCCGCGAGCGCACGGTGTTTCGCAGCCCCTTCGGCGACGCGAATCCTCTCTTCGACCGCGCTCTGAAGCCGAACCAGGTGGCGTTCGTCAAAGCGTGGGCCTGGTCGGGCTTCCGGGCGGCGCTGGCGGGCGATCCGGTCGCCGCGGCCGGTCGCATCGTGGTGGCCAGCACCGACGGCGAAATCGCGGCAATCGACCCGGCCACCGGGCAGGCGGTCTGGAGCGTCGATCTGGGCCTCGAGATCGGCGTCGGCGCGCTGGCCGCCAACGATCGGGTCTACGTGGCGACGCGCGGCGGCGCCCTGTTCTGCCTCGACGCGGCCGACGGGCGCACCGCCTGGAGCGTCGATCTCGGCG